>NZ_JAQGEI010000025.1 GCF_029017505.1 Sedimenticola hydrogenitrophicus | reverse complement strand
GTGCTCTCCTCGTTCCCACGCTCCGCGTGGGAATGCATACCTTCTACCTAGAGCGCCGAGGCCATCATCGAGGTCTTCTCCAGCCGCTCCGCCAGGGTGCGCAGCAGCACCTTGTTGAACTTGGTCTGCAGCTGGGTCGAGGACTGCTGCAGTGCCTCGGTGCGGATCTTGATCACGGTGACCGGCGAGTTGCTCACCACGCTGGCGCTGCGCGGTTTTTTCATGCCGTGTATATAGGCCATCTCACCGAAACACTGACCGGTCTCGATCACCCCGAGGAAGGCATCGTTCTTCATGATCCGGGCATCGCCGGAAGCGAGGATGAAGATGGAGCCGCCTATCTTGCCCTCATCGATCAGGGTCTTGGCACCACGGAAACGGCGCCATTTGCTGATCCGCAACACCTCCCACAGCTCCACGTCGGTAAAGTCACGGAAGAAGGGGAGGGTCTTCAGGATGTTGAATTTGCGCGTGTCTGACACATCGATGCTGGCGGCGAGTTCCAGCTGTTCATGCACCGCCGCCAGATCGCAGGCCAGATCGGCCCAGCGTGCATAGCGCTCGGCTGCCTGCTTGCGGATGCAGCGCTCGACGATGCGGATAATCCCCTTGGGTATATCACGGCGCACATCCTGCAGGGGGACCGGCGGGCTGTTGGAGATCTTCTGGATCAGGTCGTACTGGTTTTCCGCGCTGAATGGCAGCTTGCCGCTCAGCAACTGATACATCACCACCCCCAATGAGTAGATATCCGCCTGCTGGCCCAGCTCCTGCCCCATGATCTGTTCGGGTGACATGTAGCTGGGGGTGCCGACCGCGCCCACCACCTGGGTCAGATCGGAGTCGGCCAGCAGGGCGGTGCCGAAGTCGGTCACCTTGATGTCGGTGCCGCCGCTGGTCAGCAGGTTGGCCGGTTTGATGTCACGGTGGATCAGGCCGTTGACGAAGGCGTACTCAAGGGCGTTGCAGCACTTGAAGATGATCTCCACCACGTCGTCGATCGGCAGCAGGTTCTCAGGCCGGGTATAGCGTTTGAGGGTGTGGCCGTTGACGTACTCCATGACGATGTAGTGCATCTCCCGCTCGGTGCCGGCATCGAACACCTTGACGATGTGGGGATGGCGCAGTTTACCCGCCAGGCTGGCTTCGTTGATGAACATCTTCTTGAAGCGGGCGCCGTTGACCGGCTCGCTGAAGATATTCTGGTGGGCGATCTTGATCGCCACCTCGTTATTGGAGAAGGGGTCCTGGGCCAGATAGACCGAGGCGGTCGCGCCCCTTCCCAGCAGTTTGCGGATCTGGAATTTGCCTATCGTGGTACGTGTCAGATCGTCTATGGCCGAATTCTCCGGAAGGTTTGTCACACGAGGTGCTGTCGGTCGCAGCCGGCTGTTATTGCTTTGCCGAGCGGCTCAGGTCATAAAATTGGCACTGCTCCAGAAACTCGCTGGTGCTCTTGGGCATGGGTACCCGGGCACCTGAAAGATAGGTGATAAGTTGGGTTCCTGCGGTGATCAGCTTCACGCCTTGATCAACATGCTGCTGCTTTCCGGTGGGCGCCGGTGCCGGCAGGGTGCTGAAGAACTGCTCCACCATCTCCCGGGCGGCGACGAATTCCGGCCAGACGGTGAACAGCGCCTTGTCCTGCTTGATCAGCTCGATCTGTTGTTTGGCGGCCCGGCAATAGTTGCGGATGTAAGGGACGGCCGCGCCGAAGATCTCGTCATCGGTAAAGCTGTTCACCATGTGGGTGGTAATGTGGTCGATCGCCTTCATGGACTGGGCGATCTTGCGATAGCGCGACTCGAACAGCTGGTCGAGGGGGTGAGAGAAGGCCTTGAAGGGTTCGCCCCAGAGTTCATCGATGCCCTCGTGGCCGCTGTAGTGCTTGACCAGCTTGCCGAGCTCCAGTGCCTCCTTGAAGTAGTCACCACAGCGCACCATCAGTTCGTTATCGGGATTCACCTTGACGCCCTTGGCCTCCAGGTCGACGATGGCGTTGAAGATGTCGGAGGCGCGGTTGAACAGGGCACCGGCCAGCATGGCGCCGTTGACCCGCTTGCGTGCCGGATCATGCTCGCGCGCGTAGGCTTCGCGCGCCTCCTCCAGGCGTTCGCCCGGGGTGTTGATGCCGCTTTCGGTGTGGTGGAAGGCGCGCCGGGTCAGGTCGTCAATCAGCTTCTTGCGATTGGCCAGGGTGTTTTCCGGGGTGGGGTAGTAGCGGATCCAGTAGCCGTCATAGAAGACACACTCTTTGTCCGCGATGATCCGGCGGGTACCGTTCTCAGGATGGTTACTCATTTTCCAGTTCTGACATCGATTGGTCTAACCGACTGCAATCCGAAGCGGAGCGGGTCACTCCACGGGCTATGCGCGCAAATTTTACGCCTAAAATCCGTCACTGGGAATCCGGTAATTGACAAGTGCCGGCCGATAGTGGCTCCCGGGAGGGTCATTCGGGGGGGGCTGGTCGCTACGCGCACCACTCCGCTGGACAGGGTGCTGACACCCACGACTGTATTCGATGACGGCTTCCGGTCGTTTTCCGGTCCCGCCCCGCGACGGGTCTCACCTGGCAAGGCGATGCCGGGATGGTACCGGGGTTTCCAGTATCACCGGATGGGAAACGGTCGTCGCGGTGCGCGCTCGCTCCGATGACAAGTAACTTTCCGTTCATGCCTCACCGATGTAATAACCACTTCCATAATGTGTATTTGATATATGTCAGATACCCCGCTAAGCGCATGAATCAGCGGTCAAAACAAACCCTACCTTTGTATTGGCATGGATATTGTACTTACGCTGGCAATGGCAGAGATGAGCTGTCAGATGCACTGACTTACAGAATAACTAACCTTCCAGAGACCACAACTGAGGTAGGGGTTAATGAACGACGAGCGCAATTTCGAGCAACTCGAGAAAAGACTGGGCGTATCGCGACGGGACTTTATGAAGTTCTGTACCGGCGTAGCTGCGACCATGGGACTGACCACCAGTGAGGCGATGGCCATGGCCAATGCCGTTGCCAGTCCAAAGGCGAGGCCGCCGGTGATATGGCTTCATGGTCAGGAATGCACGGGATGTACCGAATCCCTGCTGCGTTCCGAGCATCCCACCATTGAGACCCTGATCCTTGATCTGATCTCGCTGGACTACCACGAGACCCTGGCGGCGGCGGCCGGACATCAGGTGGAGGCGGCCAAGCAGGCCTCGATGCAGGCCAACAAGGGCAAGTACCTGCTGGTGATCGAGGGGGCCACGCCGGTCAAGGATGGCGGCATCTACTGCAAGATCGGCGGCAAGACCATGCTCGATCACGTCAAGGAGGCGGCCGAGGGCGCGGCGGCGATTGTGGCCATCGGTTCCTGCGCCTCCTGGGGCGGCATCCCCTCCAGCGGCATCAACCCGACCGAGGCCAAGGGGGCGCCGGCTATCCTGACCGACAAGACCGTGGTCACCATTCCCGGCTGTCCGCCCAATCCCTATAACTTCCTCTCCACCGTGCTGCACTTCGTCACCTTCGGCAAGCTGCCGGCACTGGATCATCTGAACCGGCCCAAGTTCGCCTACGGCCGCCTGATCCACGAGAACTGCGAGCGCCGCCCCCACTTCGACGCCGGACGCTTCGCCCTGGAGTTTGGCGATGAGGGGCATCAGAAGGGTTACTGCCTGTACAAGCTCGGCTGCAAGGGACCGGAAACCTACGCCAACTGCCCCGCCATCGAGTTCGGCGACGTGGGCGGTGGGGCCTGGCCGGTTGGTGTCGGCCATCCCTGTTTCGGTTGCACCGAGCAGGGTATCGGGTTCACCAAGGCGATCCATGAACTGGCGGATGTGAAGACCCATGCCCCACCGAATGCCTTCCCCTACGTCGACGACCGCCAGGGCACCAGCAACTCCACGCCGGGTGCCGCGGCGCTGGTCGGTGGTGTCATCGGCGCTGCCGTGGGCGCAACGGCCATGGCCGCCAGGAAGCTCGGTAAGAGCGAAGAGGCTGGTGACGGCGACAATCGGGGTTAAGGGGGCGTTATGAAACGTAGAGATTTTCTCAAAGCCACTGCAGGTGGTGCCACGGCAGCGCTCTGCGGTATCGGCACGGCAGAGGCGCGTGAAAACAAGGAACCGCTGGAGAATGCCATCGGCATCCTCTATGACGCTACCTTGTGTGTTGGCTGCAAGGCCTGTGTACGCGCCTGTAAAGAGATCAACGGGCTGCCACCGAGCATCATGGGCGAGGATGTCCAGTATGACGCCGCTCGCGATGTCTCCGGCGATACCTACAATGTGATCAAGGTCTACAAGAACGGTACCTCGGAGGCCAAGGATCGCGAGATCGACGGCTTCTCGTTTGCCAAGAAGAGCTGCATGCACTGTGTTGATCCGGCCTGCGTCTCGGCCTGCCCGGTCACGGCACTGGATAAAAATCCGCAGACCGGCATCGTCCAGTACAACCCGGACGTCTGTATCGGTTGCCGCAACTGCATGGTGGCCTGTCCCTACAACATTCCCCAGTACGAGTACAACGACCCCCGGGGGCAGATCCAGAAGTGCCAGTTCTGCAACCAGGCGGGGGTGGAGCGCATCTCCCAGGGGCTGTTGCCGGGCTGTGCCGAGGTCTGTCCCACCGGGGCGACCCTGTTCGGTACCCGTCGGGAGCTGCTGGAGGAGGCGAAGAGACGGCTCGCCGCCAAGCCGGGCGAGACCTATACCTACGCCCGGGGACGCGCTTCGGATGGGTTGCATACCCATGACAAGGAGGCCCCGGAATACCGGCAGCACGTTTACGGAGAACGCGAGCTCGGGGGAACCCAGGTGATGCACATCGCCGGTGTGCCGCTCAACCGGCTGGGACTGCCGGAACTGCCCGAGCGCTCCTACGCCTCGATCGCGGAGGGGGTCCAGCACACGCTGTACAAGGGGATGATCGCACCGGCGATCGCCTTGGCGGGGCTGGCCTTCGTGGTCAAGCGCAACACCAGTAAAGCGGACCAGGATGACCCCCAAAGTCAAAATAGTCGTCGTCCCGAGCCTAACAATGACAGAGGTGAATCATGAGCGAACATAAACCGGTGGAGGGTAGGATTCTTACCCTGCCCTTCATGTTCCTGGGCGTACTTGGCGTGATCGGACTCTACTTTCTCGGCGTGCGGTTTGCCGATGGACTGGGGGCAGTCGCCAATATCAACTCGGGCTACCCGTGGGGTGTCTGGGTGGTCTATGACGTGGTGGTCGGTACCGCACTGGCCACCGGCGGCTATGCCCTGGCCTTCGCGATCTATGTCTTCAACAAGGGACAGTACCACCCGCTGATCCGGCCGGCCATCCTGGCCAGCCTGTTCGGCTACGCACTGGGTGGTTTCGGCGCCTTCTTCGACATGGGGCGTTACTGGCAATTCTATAACATCCTGATGCCCTCCAACTGGAACTTCAACTCGGTCATGCTGGAGGTGGGTCTCTGCGTGATGGCCTATATCCTGGTGCTGGTCATCGAATTCGCCCCCGCGCTGTTGGAGCGGATCGGGGCGACGGGTGCGCTGCGCTGGTTGAACAAGGTGCTGTTCCTGATTATTGCCCTGGGCCTGCTGCTGCCGACCATGCACCAGTCCTCCCTCGGCTCGCTGCTGATCATCATGGGGGCCAAGGTACATCCGCTGTGGCAGTCGCTGCAACTGCAGCCGTTGCTGGCCCTGCTCACGGCCCTGACCATGGGCTTCTCCATCGTCATCTTCGAGGCGTCGTTCTCGGCGATCGGCTTCAGGCGCCGCCCCGAGACCACACTGCTGGCGCGCCTGGGCAAGGTGATTATCGGCCTGCTTGCGGTCTACCTGGTGGTACGGCTGGCGGAGCTGGTGCTGCGCGGCAAGCTCGGCTTTGCCTTCACCGGTGACCTGCCCGGCAATATGTTCCTGCTGGAGATGGCGCTGTTCATCTTCCCGCTGTGGGTACTGCTGTCACCGGCCCGCCGCAACAGCGGCCGGCTGCTGCTGTTTGCCGCGGTGTCGCTGCTGTTCGCCGGTGCCCTGTACCGGTTCAACGCCTTCCTGATCGGCTACAACCCGGGACCCGGCTACAGCTATTTCCCCTCGGTCCCGGAACTGATGGTGACGGTGGGTATCGTGGCGATAGAAATCATGGCCTATCTGGTCTTCGTTAAGAAACTGCCCGTTCTGCATTCTGCTGAACATGCGTAAGGCAGAACAGACATTCCTTAAGTAGGAGAGAATATTGTGGCTACTCGTATAACTGTTGATCCCGTTACCCGCATTGAAGGGCACCTGCGTATCGATGTCGAGGTCGAGGATGGCAAGGTCAGTAACGCCTGGTCCTCCGGCCAGATGTGGCGTGGTATCGAGAAGATCCTGGTGGGGCGTGATCCGCGCGACGCCTGGGTCTTCACTCAGCGCATCTGCGGCGTCTGCACCACCGTGCACGCCCTCACCTCGGTGCGCGCGGTGGAGAATGCGCTCAATCTGGAAGTGCCGCTGAACGCCCAGTTCGTGCGCAACCTGATCGTGGCGGCCCAGGCCATTCACGATCATATCGTCCACTTCTACCACCTCTCCGCCCTCGACTGGGTGGACGTGGTCTCGGCCCTGGATGCCGATCCCAAGGCCACCGCCAAGCTGGCCGAGAGCCTCTCCTCCTGGGGCGGCAACGGTCCCCACGAGATGCAGGCGGTGAAGGACAAACTGGCGGCCTTCGTCTCCAGCGGCCAGCTGGGGCCGTTCGCCAACGGCTACTGGGGACATCCGGCGATGAAACTGCCGCCGGAGGTGAACCTGCTGGCGGTGGCGCACTACCTGCAGGCGCTGGAGGTGCAGCGCTACGCCAACAAGATCGTCACCATCCTCGGCGGCAAGACCCCGCACATCCAGAACCTGGCGGTGGGCGGCATCTCCAACTCCATCAACCTGGACAGCCAGTCGACCCTGAACATGGAGCGGCTGCTGGCGATCAAGGGCTGGATCGACAAACTCTCCGATTTCGTCAACAACGTCTACATGGTGGACGTGCCGGCGGTGGGCGCCTTCTATCTGGACTGGGCCGGTTACGGCCAGGGCATCACCGACTATCTGTCGGTGCCGGACATGCCGATCGACACCAAGGGGACGAAGTTCGCCCTGCCGGGCGGCTACATCAGCGGCGGCGACCTGAGCACCTTCAAGCCGATCGCCAGCTACCAGGACGCCCTGTTCCGCGATGGCGTCAAGGAAAGCTCGAAGCACTCCTGGTACCAGGGGGACGCGGCGCTGCACCCCTGGGAGGGCGAGACGGAACCGCAGTACACCGACTTCCAGGACGAGGGGCAGTACTCCTGGATCAAGTCGCCCACCTTCTACGGCAAACCGGCCCAGGTGGGTCCGCTGGCCAACGTGCTGTGCATGGCGGCGGCCGGGCACGAGCCCACGGCCAGGCACCTGAAGACCGCCATGGGCACCCTGAGCGCGGTGGCCGGCAAGGAGATTCCGCTGGCGGCACTGCACTCTACCATCGGCCGCCATGCGGCACGCGCGGTACGCACCGCGGTGATGCTCGACACCATGAATGAGCAGTGGAACATGCTGGTGGAGAACATCGGCAAGGGCGATACCGATACCTTCAACCAGCCGGTATTCCCCAAGGGCGAGATCAGGGGCTTTGGTTTTCACGAGGCGCCGCGCGGCGTGCTGTCACACTGGGTGGTAATCAACGACGGCAAGATCAAGAACTACCAGTGCGTGGTACCCAGCACCTGGAATGCCGGTCCACGCAATGAGAGTGACGCCATGGGGCCCTACGAGGCCTCGCTGATGGGCAACCCGGTGGCCGATCCGGAACTGCCGCTGGAGGTGTTACGCACCGTTCACTCTTTCGATCCCTGTATCGCCTGTGCCATCCACCTGGTGGATACCGAGCAGCAGGAGATCGTCAAGGTGAAGGCGCTCTGAGCATCTGAGCAGCAACAGATGCCACTTTCCCTCCCTCCCTTCATTGGGAGGGAGGTTTTTTTCCAGGATGGAACCATGGCACCTTGCTGTCGACCCCGGCGGGTACGCACCGCCATCTATGGACGTCGATAACGTGGCAGAGGCCGTAGGTTGGGGTGAGGAACGAACCCCAACACCTTGTGCACACGCCTGAAATCCTGTTGGGGTTCGCAGGCTCACCCCAACCTACGGGCTACGGTTTGTTTCCGGGGCGTGGTGGAAGAATAGTTGGGCCGTGGAGGACTCCATGGCCACTGATCGAGGTGGAAACGATATGAGCGTAGTAGTGATCGGACTGGGTAACGTGCTGTTATCCGATGAGGGCCTGGGGGTGCGCGCGGTCGAGCTGTTGGAACAGCGTTATAGCCTGCCGGAGTCGGTTGAGGTGATCGATGGCGGCACCTCGGCCATGGACCTGCTCAACCCCCTCAGCAATAACGAACAGGTTATTATCGCCGACGCGGTAAAGACCGGCGCGCCGCCCTGCACCCTGGTGCGGCTGGCCGATGACGAGGTCCCCAAGTTTTTCCAAACCAAGATTTCACCCCACCAGATCGGCCTCTCCGACCTGCTGGCGCTGCTCACGGTACAGGGTCAGGCACCGGAGAAGATCACCATCATCGGCATGGTCCCGGACTCCCTGCGGACCCGGATCGGTCTCACCGACGGGGTCAATGCCCGGATGGACGAGATGGTGGAGATGCTGGCGGATGAACTGCGATCCCTTGGCATTTCTGTCGAACCCAGGCAGGATGGAGTCCGGGGCTTCTGGGCGGAAGCGGGTTGCTGAACAAAACGGTCCAACGCAACAGACCGGAGTAACAGATAAAGGCAGGTGCGGGATGTGTATCGGAATTCCAATGCAGGTGATAGAACAGCGCGACTTGATGGCGCTGTGCCGGGGTCGGGGACGCGAGGAGATGGTCAACACCATGCTGATCGGTCCGCAGGAGCCCGGCACCTGGATACTCAATTTCATCGGTTCGGCCCGGGAAGTATTGACCGAGACGGAGGCGAAGCAGACCAATGATGCCCTGGATGCGCTGGAGCAGATCATGAACAGCGATGGCGAGGTGGATGTGGATACCTACTTTGCAGACCTGACCGATCCCAACCGCAAGCCCGGCAGTTTTCCCAACGATCAGAGTGGATGAGATCATGAATCGCCCCGCGTTTTTTGCCACCAGCCCCGCCGCCGAGATTACCCACGCCTTCCGCCAAATCGAACAGGCCCAGATGCACGGCCTGCCGGTCTGCCACGACCAGTTGACCACGGAGGTGGTGGGTCTGCGGCGTTTTGAGCAGCACTGGGTGGGGGCGCTGATCACCCCCTGGACGCTGCAGCTGATCCTGCTGCCGGCCACCGCCGAGGCGGAACGCCTGGGGGAGGGTGATCACCGCAGCCTGGCGTTTCCCCAGGGAGCGGTGGTGTTCATGGCCTCGGAGAATCCCGACCTCGGTGTCTACATGGCGTGCTCGCTGATGTCCCCGCTGCACGACTTCCCCTCCCAGGCGGCGATCCGCCAGACGGCGGAGGAGGTGATGGAGTTGCTGTTCCAGGCGCCGGTGGAACAAGCCCCGGGGAAGTCGGTGACCGTGGCGATGCCGGGACGCCTGGATATCAAGCGGGAGGCCAAGCCGGTGGATCAGACCACGGGCAGCCGCCGCGATTTCCTGCGTGGACGGATGAAATAGTCCCAGGTCTGCCCTTTACCCGCAAACGCCGATGAGCAGGTGTGTAGGATGGGTGGAGGCGCGGTACCCTTGTTGACGGCTGTTCGCCGTGGTCGGGCGCGCCGTAACCCATCTTCGGATTCGATTGCAGGTGCGCGATGGGTTGCGCGCCGGAGATGGAGCCGGCGGAGAGTTCATGGGGCACTCCACCCATCCTGCGCCCGGATGCAGTTTTGTAGGGTGGGTTAGCGGCGCACGGGCACCACGCTTCCACACCACGCCAATATCCAGGCGCCGTGTAACCCACCGTTTTCTCAACCCCCCCTGAGAAACAGCATTTTTCCCACTCGACTCACCCCAGTAACGGCGGTACCTGCTTGCTCCACTGGCCCTTCTCCTCCACGTAACTGCCGGTCAGGGTGAAACCCAGCAGTTCACCCTGGGGCGAGCGGAAGAGTGCCCGAACGCCGGCGTCATCCTGCTCGATCTCCCAGTCGCCCGCGGCGTCGCGCGGGGGTGGCGAGACCACGATCGGGTGGGCCGGGGTCTTGATGCTCACCGGCATGGCCGGGTAGGTGAGGGGCGTTTCCGTCCCTGTCAGAGTCTTGGCCAGGGCTCGGGCGGCGTTCATCAACGGCATGACGAACGGCAGATTCAGCCCCGCCACCTCCAGGCAGTCCCCCAGGGCGTAGATGCCCGGCTGGCTGGTCTGCAGCAACCGGTCGGTGACGATGCCCCGGTTGGTCTCCAGGCCGAGGGCCTGGGCCAGGCTCAGGTCCGGTTTCAGACCGATCGCCGAGAGGATGACGTCGGCCGTGACGGTGCTGCCGTCGGTCAGCCGCAGTTCCAGGCCGTCGGAAGCGCGGCTGATCTCGTCCACTACCGTGCCCAGGTGCCAGCGCACCCCCGTCCCGGCCAGGCCCTCCTGCAGTGCCCGGCCGGCCGTCTCCGGCAGCAGGGTGCTGATGGGGTAGGGGTCGGGACCGATCACCTCCACCTTGCGGCCGGAGACGATCAGGTCATTGGCGAACTCGCAGCCGATCAGTCCGGGGCCGATGATGGCGACCCGTTTCGCCCGTTCGACCCGGGCGCGAAAAAACCGGTACTCCTCCAGGTCGTTGACCGACAGCACCGCGTCGGCGCCGTCTCCCTTGAACGGCAGACGGATCGGTCGTGCCCCGGTGGCCAGCACCAGCCGCCCGTAGGGGATGTTCCCCTGGTTGGTGACCAGCTGCCGGTTGGCGCTGTCGATGGACAGCACCCGGGTGTGGGTGTGGATCACCGCGTTCAGCCGTTCCGCCATGGTGGCGGCATCGGCGGAGACGATCTGGTCGGGTTGCTTGCCCTGGATCAGGGCGTTGGAGAGGGCCGGCTTTGGATAGGCCTCGCCGCTGTCGGCCGTGACCAGAACCAGCGGCACCTCGGCATCGCTCTTGCGGATCTCGCGCGCCAGGTTGTAACCGGCCATGCCGGTGCCGATGATTACTATGGACATATCATTCACCTTCTGTTTGTTGTTAGCTATTTAGTATTGCTTGATTGTAACTACTCGCTGGGTGATTGGCCTGCCTTGTTGGCCGATCTTGATGGCGCCTCGAATCCGGCCCCTTTTTCAGATTCAAGCCTGCCCTTGTTTGAGCGAAGCGAGTTTGGGCAGGCGCTGAAAAAGGGGCCGGATTCGAGGAGATAAGCCATCGTGTGAGGCCAAAAAGGCAGGCCAATCACTTTACACTTAACCTTCCGCAATCCCGGCAGACCCGGTGTTGTTCTGGTACTGCTCTGGTGTCGCCCGGGCGTTTGATGGGTCGATCCGCACTCACCGCCGCAATCCGTTGCGGCGGCGTCAACCGGAGTAGCGGTTCCGTAATCAGATCTCCACCATCTCGAAGTCGGCCTTGGAGGAGCCACAGTCGGGGCACTCCCAGTCGTCGGGGATATCAGCCCAGCGGGTCCCGGCCGGGATGCCCTCCTCGGGCAGCCCCTTGGCTTCGTCGTAGATAAAGTCGCAGACAACACATTGATACTTTTTCATGCTCAATTCCTTCCCGTAAAAAATTCACTCAAGTTTGTTGTTATCTCAACCGCCGACCCGGTTCAGGGCGTCCCGATAGTGGTTGGCGTGCCGCTCCTCGATCTTGGCCAGGGCGTTGAAACGCTTGGCCGCGGTCTCCAGCAGCCTGGAAAAGCGCTCGGCGTGCTCGGCCGATTCGGCGATCTGCTCGTCCATCTCCCGCACCGCGGCGTGGTCCTTCTCCTCCAGGGCGGTGTGACGGAAGGCCGGGTACATCTCCGTATACTCGTATGTTTCACCCTCGATCGCCAGTTCCAGCATCTTCTCTACGGTTAATGACGCCTTGGGATAGAGCAGATCCAGGTGCCCGAAGGCGTGGGCGGTCTCCTGCTCGGCAGTCTTCTCGAACACCTCGGCCACCTCGGTGGCACCCAGCTGACGGCAGAGGCGGGCGAAGTAGAGATACTTGCGGTTGGCCATCGATTCGCCGGCAAAGGCGGCCTCAAGGTTTTTGACGGTTTGTGAAACGTTCTGTTCGATCATGGTCTTCTCCGGTGGTTGATTTCGATGGATGCAGGTTACCGAAAAGTGTAAATTCGTTCCAATTGAATTAAAAATTAAATTTAATTGGGAAAATCTATTTATGAATCTACCGACACTGCGCCAGCTCCATTACCTGGTCACCGTGGTGGAGCTGTGTCACTTCGGGCAGGCGGCGGAGCGCTGTTTCGTCACCCAGTCGACCCTGAGTACCGCCATCCAGGAGCTGGAATCGCTGCTCGGGGTGCAGCTGCTGGAGCGTACCAAGCGCAAGGTGATCCCCACCAAGCTCGGGATCGAGCTGGCGGACAAGGCGCGGCAGATCATCAGCCTGACCGAGTCCCTGGTACTGGACGCCCAGGTCGACCGCCAGCCGCTGAGCGGCGAGTTGCGCCTGGGGGTGATCCCCACCATCAGCCCGTTCCTGCTGCCCAAGGTGCTGCCGGGGGTGCGCGGCGGCTTCCCGGAACTGGAGCTCTACCTGCTGGAGGACCAGACCCAGAACCTGCTGGAGCGGCTGGCCGCCGGGGAGCTGGACTGCGCCATCCTGGCCCTGCCGTTCGACCTGGGCGGGTTGGAATACCGGGTGTTCTGGCAGGAGAACTTCCTGGTCGCCTTCCCGGACGATCACCCGCTGAGCCGGGGCGGCCCCATCGCTTCGCAGAAGCTGCCCGGCAATGAACTGCTGCTGCTGGAGAAGGGGCACTGCCTGCGCGACCACGCCCTGGCCGTCTGTCATATGAAGGCGATGGCCAAGCGGGCCACCTTCCAGGGCACCAGCCTCTACACCCTGGTGCAGATGGTGGCCGGGGGGCAGGGCATTACCTTCCTGCCGGAGATGGCGGTGGATGAGGATTTCCTGGCGCAGAACCCGATCGCCGTGCGTCCCCTGGCCGAAAAGGGACCGCATCGCGAGATCTGCCTGGTGTGGCGCGCCTCCTATCATCGCAAGGCGGATCTGGCCCTGCTGGCGGAGCGCATGCATGGGCTGCTGGCCGCTGCTTGCCGTCCGCCGGACGCGGGCTGAGCGGGCCTGACAACGGGGGCGGCGTCAGAAACTCAGGACCAGCGCGACCGCCCCTATCCGAACCACGGATCCACACGGATGGACACAGATGGGTTCAAGCTCCAGCCGGGCACAGGCATGTCCCTCACGCCTCCACCCACCTGCTGGACAGTTCGCTATCCGAAATCCGTGTCTATCCGTGTCCATCCGTGGTATTTCCGCAGTCATAGGGCGCCCCAGGGGCGCCGGCGAAACAATTCATCTCCTGCTGTAACCTATACATGCAATATATTGCATGAGAAAAAACGTGACAAATGTCATTTATTGCCATATCCTTAGTCAAACGGTATGAAATATAGTGCCCTTTACCTTTAGCAACGACGGGGATATCGATGATCAGTTTTCACACCAATCCAGCGGCATACCGGCATTGGCAGCTGGTTTTTGAGGGGCCGGTCGCGCGGCTCAGGATGAACGTCCGGGAGGATGGCGGACTGGTGCCGGGCTATGAGCTGAAGCTCAACTCCTATGACCTGGGGGTGGATATCGAGCTGTATGACGCTGTGCAGCGGCTGCGCTTCGAGCATCCCGAGGTAAAGGTGGTGATCCTGGAGTCGGCCAAGCCGACCGCCTTCTGCGCCGGGGCCAATATCCGCATGCTCGGCAGCTCCAGCCACGTGCACAAGGTCAACTTCTGCAAGTTCACCAATGAGACCCGCAACAGCATCGAGGACGCCAGCGAGTTCTCCGGCCAGCGCTACCTGTGCGCGGTGACCGGCACCGCGGCGGGCGGCGGCTACGAGCTGGCCCTGGCGGCCGATCACATCATGCTGATAGACGACGGCAACGCCTCGGTGTCGCTGCCCGAGGTGCCACTGCTGGCTGTGCTTCCGGGGACCGGTGGCCTGACCCGGCTGGTGGACAAACGCAAGATGCGCCGCGACCTGGCCGATGTCTTCTGCACCATCGAAGAGGGGGTGAAGGGGCAGCGGGCGGTCGATTGGCGGCTGGTGGATGAGGTGGTGGTCTCCTCCAAGTTCCAGGAGGCGGTGGCAGAACGGGCCCGGCAGATGGCCGGCGGCTCCGACCGGCCGGACCACGATCCGGGCATCGAACTGACCCCGCTGCGGATCGGCGGTGACGAGACCCAGCTGCACTACGACCACCTGGAACTGGTGGTGGACCGGCACGCCCGGGTGGCCACCCTGACCCTGAAGGGACCGGACGGGGCACCGCCCGCGGAGCTGGCGGAGGCCAAGCGGCAGGGCTGTGACTTCTGGCCCCTGGCCCTGGTCCGGGAGCTGGATAATGCCCTGCTGCATCTGCGCACCAACGAGCCGGAGACCGGTACCCTGATCTTCAAGACCCGGGGGGATGCCGCGCGGGTGGCCGCCTACGAGACGTTCCTGTTGCAGCACCGGGACGACTGGTTCATCCGCGAGGTGACGCTCTACCTGAAGCGCACCCTGAAGCGGATCGACTACACCTCGCGCAGCACCTTCGCCTTCGTCGAGCCGGGCAGCTGTTTCAGCGGCTTCCTGGCCGAGCTCCTGTTCGCGGTCGACCGCGGCTACATGCTGGAGGGGCAGTTCGAGGGGGACGACCGGCCGGCCCCGGAGATCCGCCTCTCCGCATTCAACTTCGGTCCCCTGCCCATGGGCAACGGGCTGTCGCGCCTGGAGACCCGCTTCCTGGGCGAGCCGGAGAGCCTGGAGCGGGCGAAATCACTGATCGGCGAGCCGCTGGCGGCGCAGGCTGCGGCCGCGGCCGGGCTGGTCACCTTCGCCCTGGATGACATCGACTGGCAAGACGATATCCGCTTCCTGCTGGAGGAGCGCGCCAGCTACTCGCCGGACGCGCTGACCGGGATGGAGGCAAACCTGCGCTTCGCCGGACCGGAGACCATGGAGACCAAGATATTCGGCCGCCTGAGCGCCTGGCAGAACTGGATATTCCAGCGACCCAACGCGGTCGGCGAACAGGGTGCACTGAAGTGTTTCGGCAGCGGCGAACGTCCACATTATGATCACAAAAGGGTGTAACACAATGAGCGAACAGACCACGGAAATGACCCCGACCATCGAAGTCAACTACGCGGACAAGATCCCCAACAATGTCAACCTGTCGGAGGATCGCCGCCTGCAGCGTGCCATGGAGAAGTGGCAGCCGGAGTTCATCGACTGGTGGAAGAGCATGGGTCCGGACGGCTTCCAGGAGGCGGAGGTCTACCTGCGCACCGCGGTCGGCGCCGATCCCAAGGGCTGGGCGGTATTCGACTACGTGAAGATGCCGGAGTACCGCTGGGGCATCCTGCTGGCGTCGAAGGAGGAGGGACGGGTGATCCCGTTCGGCAAGCACAAGGGCGAGCCCGCCTGGCAGGAGGTGCCGGGCGAGTACCGCGCCATGCTCAAGCGGCTGATCGTGATCCAGGGCGATACCGAGCCCGCCTCGGTGGAGCAGCAGCGCTACCTGGGCAAGACCTGCCCGTCGCTCTACGACCTGCGCAACCTGTTCCAGGTCAACGTGGAAGAGGGGCGCCACCTCTGGGCCATGGCCTACCTGTTGCAGAAGTATTTCGGCAAGGATGGCCGCGAGGAGGCCGAGGCGCTGCTCAACCGTCGCTCCGGCGACCAGGACAAGCCGCGCATCCTCGGCGCCTTCAACGAGAGGACCCCGGACTGGCTGTCGTTTTTCATGTTCACCTTCTTCACCGACCGAGACGGCAAGATGCAGCTGGAGTCCCTGGCCCAGTCCGGGTTCGATCCGCTGGCCCGCACCTGCCGCTTCATGCTCACCGAGGAGGCGCATCATATGTTCGTCGGTGAGTCGGGCGTGGCGCGGACCATCCGCCGCACGCTGGAAAAGATGCAGCAGGCCGGCATCAGCGATCCCAACGAGGTCGAGGCGGTGCGCGCCCTCGGCGTGGTGGACCTGCCGACCCTGCAGCGCAAGGTCAACTTCCACTTCTCGGTGACCCTGGACCTGTTCGGTGCCGAGGTCTCCACCAACGCCGCCAACGCCTTCAACGCCGGTATCAAGGGGCGCTACCGCGAAGACCGCCTGGAAGACGACCACCAGTTGCTTCACGACACCTACCCGGTATTGCGCTATCTGGATGGTGAGCTGAAAGAGGTTGAGGAACCGGCCCTGAATGCTATCAATGCGCGTCTACTGGACGACTACATCGCCGATGCCACCGCCGGCGTCAAGCGTTGGAACAAGGTGTTCGAGGGCAGCGGGGTGGATTTCGAGATCACGGTGCCGCACAAGGCGTTCAACCGCCGGGTGGGCGAGTTCTGCGAGGTGCATGTGGATCCCGAGGGCAACCTGCTCGGTGCCGAAGCGTGGCAGGCCCGGCGCGACCAGTGGCTACCCACCCAGGCCGACGAGGACTACCTGCTGAGCCTGATGAAGCCGGTGACCGAAAAAGGCAGGTACGCCGACTGGATCGCCTCGCCCAAGCAGGGCATCGACAAGAAGCCGGGCGATTTCGAGTACGTCGCCCTGAACTGACGCGATCCGCAAGATACACTCCCCAATTGGGCAGCCTCAAGGCTGCCCTTTTTTGTACAGGGGTAATTACTCACGGGGTGATAGACCTTCCTTGCCGGCGACGTGAATGGATTCACTAATGCCGCGGGGGCAGGGATGCCCAGGAGCGGCCTCACACGATGGCTTGTTTCCTCAAATCCGGCCCCATTTTCAGCGCCTGCCCAAACTCGCTTCGCTCAGACAAGGGCAGGCTTGAATCTGAAAAAGGGGCCGAATTCGAGGCGCCATCAAGATCGGCCAACAAGCCAGGCCAATCACTTGCAGACCGGGAGAGTAGTTACGTCCAGGGATGGACTTATGCCGCGAAGTCCATCGACGGTGGTATGTGCTGTGTTCTCGGGCAACCACGGGGGGTTGCCCCTACAGGGCTACTTCGACAGGTCGATGTTCTTGCCGCTCTCCAGGATCTCCGCCGTGCGTACGTTGAGATAGTCATAGAAACTGTTCGGGTACTGCTCGTAATGGCGTTCTCCGACGTAGCGCAGCATCTCCTGGAAATGGTAGCTGTAGAGCAGGCCATCGATACGGCTGATCTCCTTGCCCCGATCGAACAGCACGATCCCGGGCCGGTAAGTCAGTCCCAGCTGTTCGGCGAAGGCCCGGGGCGTGGACGGGTTTCCCGTCGGGTCGACGATCGGGTCGTCGGCGTTGGCGTCCAGCCGCACCAGGGTGAAGTTCTCCAGGATCTTCAGGGTCTTCGGGTCTCGCAGATGGCCATCATGCAGGTCGTCGCAGGCATCGCAACTGCGGTCCTCGAACAGCACCGCCAACGGCCGCTCGGCCGCCGACTGCAGGTCGCTGATCTGCCGCAGCATCGGGTGATCACGGAAGCGGTAGACCGGCGTGTCCTGCCGCTGTTCGATGAAACGGCTCAGGCTGGTGTTCAGGTACGCCTGTTGCTGTACATAGTCGAGGGCGTGTTTGAAGGCGGGGACCGAACGGTAGCCGTTCAGCCGCAGGACGGTCTGGTTCTCCTTGTTGAGGAACAGGATGGTGGGGGTGTAGCGCACCTTGAGCAGCCGCGCCAACTCCTTCTCGGTGACGCTGGTTTCGGCATCGAAGGCGACCTCCCGATCGCCCCTGATGTTGATTTCGATAACGTCGAAATTCTCCCGGATGAAGGGGGTGTAGGGGGCGTTGGCGAAGTTCTCATCGGCCATCCTGGCACAGTAGGGACATTCGTTCAGGTACATGAACAGGATTACGTGCCTGCCCGCCGCGGCGGCCTCGTCCACGTCGCTGGCAATGTCCAGGAAACTGTTCTTGAACCAGTCGGGGTGTTGGATCTGGGCGCCGCCGGTGAGTTTGCCCTGCTGGGCGGCGGCCTGCAGGCTGAACAGCGCACAGCAGATGAGCCAGATGACGGCAAGAAAGCGGTTATGCATGAGTTATTCCTCCGTTTACGGGTGTCTGGCCGGTATCCGGCTCCTTTTATAAATTTGTCTGGCGACGCCTCGCTGCCAAGTAGGACGTGGTGAGTAACACGAACCGCATCAACCCTAACCGCGAGGAGTGGTGCAGGTATGCACCGTTTACGGACCTGAGGATGGAATGGTGCGGTTCGCAGGCTCACCGGCACCCTACAGCCGGTTTCGTTTCCCGTTGAGCCTGTTTTGAGCCTCTCGTTCCCACGTTCCGCGCGGGAACGCATATGCGGGTGAGTAGTTACGCTGCGGGTACCATTATTGGCCAGCTTCCGGCACTTGTCTATCGGCCGCCGAGCCACAGCAGCAGGGTGGCGAGGTTGGCGATCACCAGCAGCGCGGCGAGGGTCTTCCAGAACGCCAGCGGGTGGCGCTCCAGTAGCGGCTTGGGTAGCTCGCTGATCAGTTGCGGATTCGGCCGGGTCATGTCCTGCAGGAACTCGGAGAGCACTTCGTAGCGTTTCTCCGGCAGCGGATGGGTCGCCTTGCGCAGGGCGCCATCGATCCAGGCGGGGATGGCGGGATTGTGTTCCCGGGCAGAGCGATAGCGCAGTTTGCGGGCCGGCAGCGGCTGCTCGTGGTCGCCATAGGGCAGGGTGCCGGTGAGCATCTCATAGGCGATGACGCCGAGCGAGAAGATGTCGGAACGGGGGCTCCCCGGGCTGCCCTCCAGATATTCGGGGGCGGTGTAGTTGATGGTGCCCAGCGGCACCTCGGGGGGGGTGTTATTCAACTCCTGCACCCCGGCGATCCGGGTCGAACCGAAATCGATGATCTTCAGCACGCCGTTCTTGTTGATCAGTATATTGTCCGGCTTCAGGTCCTGATGCACCATCTCCATGCGGTGGAATGCGCGCAGACCGCTGACGATCTGGCTCAGGCAGTCGCGCATCTGTTCCAGGTCCATCCGGCCCAGGTCATCCATGCGCTGGCGCAGGGTCTGCCCCTCCAGGTATTCGGTGATGTGATAGAGGAAGCGCCGGCGCCCCGGCGGGTGCACCTTGAGTACATGGGGATTGTTGATGCGGCGGCCGATCCACTCCTCGTTGAGAAAGCCGTTGAGAAATTCCGCGTCGTCATTGTAGTTGACCGAGGGGGTCTTCAACGCCACCTGCTCACCGGTCTCGCCGTTGATTGCGAGATAGACTTCGCTGCGTTTGCTGGCGTGAATCTCGCGCACAATCTCATAACCGTCGATGTTCATGCCGGGCAGCAGATTGGGCGGAAACGGCAGTTCCGCCACGCGCTGCAGGATGTCGTCCATCTGTTCGTCGGGCAGTGAGATCACCCGCAGCAGCTGGCAGGTGACGTTGTCGCTGCTGCCCTGCTCCAGGGCGCTGGTGGTGATCGCCTTGGCCGCCTGCTGCAGATTGCCCCGGTGTTCCCGGAGCAGCTTCTGCAACTGCCGGTCGGTGAGGAAATCGTGCACGCCGTCGGTGGAGAAGAGCAACAGGTCGTCCGGATTGAGGGCGATGGAGCGGTAGTCGATCTCCAGGTGGCTGTCGATGCCCATGGCCCGGGAGAGCAGGTCCTGGTCCTTGGAGACCCAGACCCGGTGATCCTGGGTCAGCTGTTCCAACCGCTGTTCGCGATAGAGATAGATGCGGCTGTCGCCGACATGGAACAGATGGGCGGTGGTGGAGCGGACGACCGCCACGCTGAGTGTCGTCACCATCCCCTTGGGTGAATCGTAGCGGCTCTGGCCCTGGCCGCAGAGCCAGGTGTTCAGGGCGCCGAGGATCTTGCTGGCGGAGGTCTTGACGCTCCAGGATTCGGGGGTGCTGAAGTAGTCGTTGAGAAAGCCGGTGACACAGATCTGGCTCGCCTCGTGGCCTCCCTCGCTGCTGCTCATGCCATCGGCGATGACCGCCGCCACACCCTTGCTCAACAGCAGGTCGTCCGCCGGGATGCGGGCGTCCGCCGCATCCGCGTTCGGCGACTTGGCACCAGCCTCGGTGCAGCAGGCGTAATCGATTTCAAGTGTGCTCGGCATCGGGACTCCTGAGCTTCATCAATCGGGGCTGCGATTCGCCACCGCGGTGGCGCGCGCCCGATCCGATCCGCGATGGCGGTCGAATCGGGCGCGGCCGGGTGGTCAGCCGACGTCGATCATCTGCACCGTGCCGTCCGGCATCACCTCGGCGGTCTGGCCTTCCGGCTCGTCCAGGAGCTGTACCGCCGCCAGCGTGATCACCGCGGCACCGGCAATCACCAGGAAGAACAACTGCGGCGTGACGAACGAGAACACCGTCAGGAACAGCACCGCCCCTACATTACCATAGGCGCCCGCCATCCCGGCCACCTGACCGGTCATGCGCCGCTTGACCAGCGGCACGATGGCGAACACCGCGCCCTCGCCCGCCTGTACGAAGAACGAGCAGGCCATGGTGGCGAGTACCGCCAGGGCGATGGGCCATGCGGAGGTGATGCTGCTCAGCACCAGATAGCCGACCGCCAGTCCGCCGATCAGGAAAGTCAGGGATTTTTTGCGCCCGAAGCGGTCGCTGAACAGCCCGCCGATGGGCCGGGCCAGCAGGTTCATGAAGGCGAAACCGGAGGCGAGCAGCCCGGCCTGTACCAGGGAGAGATCGAAGGTCTCCTTGAAGAACAGCGGCAGCATGGAGACCACGGCCAGCTCGGAGCCGAAGGTGACCAGATAGGCTACATCCAGGATCGCCACCTGTTTGAATTTATAGCGGTGGAGCTCGGGCACGGCCTCCTTGAACACATGGCTGTTGATGCGCCACACCTGTGAGGCCTGGTAGAGATAGAGCAGCACCAGCCCGGCATAGATGAGATAACTGACCGTGTCGTTCAGCAGGCCGAGATTGGACGGGCTCAGTTTCCATGCCAGTAGCGCCAGCGCGGCATACATGGGGATGTTCATCAGCAGGTAGAAGAAGAAGTCGCCCCTGCTGGTGACTTCCATGGCGCCGGTTTTCTTTGGTTTGAAATAGGTCGAACCCTTGGGTGTGTTGCGCGCCAGTTTGTAGTAGATGAACGCGTAGACCAGGGTGATGACACCGGTGCTGGCAATCGCATAGCGCCAGCCTTCATCGCCACCGTACAGCAAGGCGATGGTGGGCAGCGCCAGGGCCGCGGCCGCCGAGCCGAAATTGCCCCAGCCGCCGTAGATCCCTTCGGCCAGCCCCACCTGGCGGGCGGGGAACCACTCGCCGATCATGCGGATGCCGATGACAAATCCAGCGCCGACAAAACCCAGCAGGAAGCGGCTGATCGCCAGGGTCACGAACGAATCGGCCAGCGCAAAGGCGAAACAGATAAAACTGGAGATGAACAGCAGGGCGGAGTAGACGATGCGCGGTCCCAGCTTATCCACCAGCATGCCGATAATGATGCGTGCCGGGATGGTCAGGGCGACGTTCAGAATCAGCAGCGCCTTCACCTCCTGGGCGGTGAGCCCCAGGGTCTGCTGGATCGACGCCAGCAACGGGGCGTGATTGAACCAGACCATAAAGGAGAGGAAAAAGGCGAACCAGGTGAGATGCAATGTGCGGACCTTACCGCTGAAGGAAAAGAGGTTTAACTTGCTTTCTGACATCGGGATGCTCCGGGGATTAACAGTGTTGGCCTGTCTATAGCATTGCCCGTGCCAAATCTATAAGTTATTGAATATAAATGCAAAAAACTAGAATTATTGAGATGTGTCAACGATTCGCGCACTCGAAAAGTGCAAGTAAAAAATCCCTTGCCCGGTTTCTGGTCATTTTTTGCCCGGCCGTTTTTGGCTGCCATATTTCAGTGCACACAACCCATTTTCGGCACCAGATTGAATCATCTCCAGGTGGGATAAAATCCCGCCTTTGCCGGTAAAACGGCGCCGTTAACGCACTCCCCGCAAGTTGGCATAGCGGTTGCAGACAGGGGATCAAGGATTTGACGGTTGATCCAACCGATGCGTTAAGAGGCAAAATATGAAAGAACGATTGGTATTGATAGGAAACGGCATGGCGGGCGTGCGCACCCTGGAGGAGCTGCTCAAGCTGGAGCCGGACAAATACGAGATCACGGTGTTCGGTTCCGAGCCTCACCCGAACTATAACCGGATTCTGCTCTCGCCGGTGCTGGCGGGAGAGAAGAAGTTTGATGAGATCGTCCTGAACAAACGGGAGTGGTACCAGCAGCACGACATCACCCTGCATGCCGGTTCGCCGGTGGTGGAGATCAACCGGGTCAAGCGCAAGGTGCTCGCGGCCGATGGCACGGAGGCCGCGTATGACCGGCTGCTGCTGGCCACCGGTTCCTCTCCTTTTATTATTCCCGTCCCGGGTGCGAACCTGGAAGGCGTCATCAGCTTCCGCGATATCCATGATGTGGAGCAGATGCTGGCGGCATCGCGCCAGTACAAACGCGCCGTGGTCATCGGCGGCGGCCTGCTCGGACTGGAGGCCGCCAATGGCCTGATCAAGCAGGGCATGGAGGTCTCGGTGGTCCATCTCATGGAGACCCTGATGGAACGCCAGCTCGATGCCGCGGCAGGCGCCATGTTGAAACGTTCGCTGGAAGAGAACGGCATGCACTTCCTGATGGGCGCGCAGACCGATGCGATCCTGGGCGAGGAGCGGGTTACCGGCGTGCGTTTCAAGGATGGCTCTGAGGTCAAGGCCGACCTGGTGGTGATGGCGGTGGGCATCCGTCCCAATATCGAACTGGCCAAACAGGCCGGGCTCTATTGCGAGCGTGGTGTGGTGGTGAACGACACCATGCAGACCTACGATCCGCGCATCTATGCCTTGGGCGAATGCGTGCAGCACCGTGACACCTGCTACGGCCTGGTGGCACCGCTGTTCGAACAGGCCAAGGTGTGTGCCAACCACCTCGCCGAACTGGGTTACGGGCGCTATGAAGGCTCGGTCACCTCCACCAAACTCAAGGTGACCGGCATCGAGCTGTTCTCCGCCGGTGATTTTCACGGTGACGAGCAGACCGAAGAGATCGTGTTCCAGGATCAGGCCGGCGGTACCTACAAGAAACTGGTGATCAAGGACAACCGCATCAGTGGTGCGGTGCTCTACGGCAATACCGTGGACGGCGCCTGGTACTTCCAGCTGATGCGCGAGGGTACCGATATCTCCGACATGCGCGAGAGCCTGCTGTTCGGCGAGGCGGCGCATCTCGGCAGCTCTGGTCACGGCGGCCAGTCCAAGGCCTCGGCCATGGGCGACGAGGCGCAGGTGTGCGACTGCAACGGCGTCTGCAAGGGCGATATCGTCAAGGCGATCACCAGCGAGGGACTGTTCACCGTGGACGACGTGAAGGCCCACACCAAGGCCGGCGCCTCCTGCGGATCCTGCATCGGCCTGGTGGAACAGATCCTTGCCAACACCCTGGGCGGCGACTATTCGGCGCCGGAGGCCAAGCCGATCTGCGCCTGTACCGACTTCACCCACGACCAGGTGCGCTCCACCATCCGTGAGTATGAACTGATCGACAAGCAGGCGGTATTCGACAAGATGGATTGGCGTACCCCGGACGGTTGTCACGTCTGTCGCCCGGCTATCAACTATTACCTGATCTCGGCCTGGCCGGGCAAGGCGCAGGATGACGCCCAGTCCCGTTTCGTCAATGAGCGGGTGCACGGAAATATCCAGAAAGACGGCACCTTCTCGGTAATCCCTCGCATCCTGGGCGGCAGGACGACGCCCGATGAATTGCGCGCCATCGCCGACGCGGCGGATAAATTCAATGTCGGCGAAGTCAATCTGACCGGCGGCCAGCGCATCAACATGCTGGGGGTGAAGAAGGAGGACCTGCCGGCCATGTGGGCGTTCCTCACCGAGCGGGGCATGCTCTCCGGCCACGCCTACGGCAAGGCGCTACGCACGGTCAAGACCTGTGTCGGCTCCACCTGGTGCCGCTTCGGTACCCAGGACTCCACCGGACTCGGCATCAAGCTGGAGGAGATGACCTGGGCCTCCTGGATGCCGCACAAATTCAAGATGGCGGTCTCCGGCTGTCCGCGCAACTGCGCCGAGGCCACGATCAAGGATTTCGGCGTGGTCTGTGTCGACTCCGGTTACGAGCTGCATATCGGCGGCAACGGCGGCGTCAAGGTACGCGCCACCGATGTCCTCTGCCGTGTCACCACCGAGGAAGAAGTGATGGAGCACTGCGCCGCCTTCATCCAGCTCTACCGGGAAGAGGCGCGCTATCTGGAGCGCACCGCGCCCTGGATCGAGCGGGTCGGCCTCTCCGATATCAAAAAACGTATTGTTGAAGATGTGCGCGGCAGAAAGGCACTGTATGCCCGCTTCCTGGAATCCCAGGAGGTGGCGCAGCACGATCCCTGGACCGCGCGCGCCAAGGGGGCCGAGGCCCACGAGTTCACCCCGATAAAACAGATAGGAGAGTGATATGTCCGCAGTACTGAGTGAAAAGTGGGTGGAGATCGGCAACCTGGACGAGATACCCAAACTGGGTTCCCGCGTGGTCCGCACCGCATCGGATGAGATCGCCATCTTCCGTGCGGCGGATGACCGTGTGTTTGCCCTCTCCAACCGCTGCCCGCACAAACAGGGTCCCCTCTCCGAGGGTATCCTGCACGGCCACCGCGTCACCTGTCCGCTGCACAACTGGGTGATCGAACTGGAAAACGGCCAGGCGGTCGCCCCCGACGTGGGCTGTGCCAAAAGTTACCCGGTACGCCTGGAAGGGGAGATGATCCTGTTGGCTATCTGATGCCGCAATCCGGTAAAGCTGGATTAGCCGTCTGCCACCACCTCTGTGGAGCGCCCGGGTAACGGCCGTGTTGTTTGAAGAATGGCGCAGGGAAGCGCCATTTAGGGATCTGCGACCTGATAGCGACCTGATAGGGTCAGGTCTTGATCCTTGATCGATCTGCTTGATCACCCTTATCGATAGGTATATTGTAATACAATACTTCTATCGATGAGGGATCGTCTTATGACCGCTGTAACTGTATCACCCAAGTATCAGATAGTTATTCCTAAAGAGATTCGGGATTCCATGGGTATTGTGTCCGGTCAGAAGGTCCAGATTTTGACCTATCAGAACCGGATAGAGCTGATACCCCTCAAGCCAATGCGTGAAATGAAGGGTTTTCTGAAAGGGATAGACACGGACGTTGCAAGGGATGAAGATCGCGTATGAACGTTGTGGACTCATCCGCCTGGTTGTCATTCTTCGCGGGTGACAAGAATGCCTCTCTATTTGCCGAGGCAATTGAAGCCACAGACAAGTTATTGGTGCCGAGCATCACGATTACAGAAGTATTCAAAAATATACTCCGCCAGCGCGATGATGAGTCTGCATTGACCGCGATCGCTCACATGAAAGAAGGCAGAGTAGTTTCGCTCGACTCAGAGCTCGCGATAGATGCTGCAAACTTTGGTGTGCTTCATAAGCTGCCGTTGGCCGACAGTATTATTTTCGCAACCGCCAAAAAATATCGTGCAACACTTTGGACGCAGGATAATGACTTTAAAGGGCTGCCAAACGTCAAGTACTTCACAAAGGCAAAGAGCACATAACGGGCTGCTGGCGGGGCGCCGTCGGTCCATTGACCAGGGGCTGTCGTCCCGGCGGAATGATATCCCACCGGAAACCAGCACCGGAAACCAGCACGGACACGGAAACCAAGCAGAGAAACCAGGGAAGCCAGGACAACATTCATTGAGCGATTATTTGGCGCTGGTAGACTGGCCCGGTGGGGGAGTGCGGGAAGACAAACGGGGTGCGATTCCCTCGGGCGTACCACCTACCGCATTACCAGGGTTCATCGTTACTATGGGTGGCTCCGACTTCCAGCCTTCACCGCCCGCTTCCTCGTTTTTACACTTGTCCACGGGTGCGCCCCTCCTTGCGCGCCGATGACTGGATCTCCTTGGTTACCGCACATTCTCAGTGTCAGGCTCGACGCGGCCTTGGAACCCCGGGGAGTACCCACCAGACTCGCCGTACCGCCCGGTGGGTTGTTGCCTGCCAGAGGGTCAAACCCGTCGGCACTCTCCATTTGATTTTCTCGGGGCTTTGCGCCTTCAGGGTCGGCTCAGCCCGTTACCTTTGCACCTCGCCTGCTTTCGTACCTACGCATCAACCGTACCGTTACCGCTACGGCTGCAAGGCTCGATACCGGGCACGTGGCTAGCGCTTACCCGGGCGGGAGTCTCACCCGCTAGAATGTGCGGCATTGCCAAGCCGCTGCTGACCCCAAATATCCCAAATATCCCAAATATTCAAGCAGTTAAATAGACCCCGCTGCGGCGGGGTTTCTTATGTCAGATTAAGGGCGAAAGCAGACGATCCGATCAATAGAGCCAACACCATTTTATTATTGTTTAAGGTATGCGGAGTGACTATACTCTTTCAGAGATCGGTCGGTGATTTATCGTCTCCACAGACCATAAATTCTTAGACATATGACATCCGGAGGTCAACATGGCTGAGAAAAAAATCATAGCAGTAATGGGTGCAACGGGTGCTCAAGGTGGCGGCCTGGCGCGTGCGATCCTGGCGGATAATGGATCAGAGTTTGCTGTGCGTGCGATCACGCGTAAACCGGACTCTGATATGGCCAGGAGGTTAGCCGATGCTGGCGCCGATGTGGTGGTGGCCGACATGGATGACCAGGACAGCCTGGAAAAAGCTTTTGCCGGTGTCTACGGTGCGTTCTGTGTCACGAATTTCTGGGAACATTTTTCGGCAAGGAAAGAAGGTGAACAGGCAACCGCAATGGCACGAGCCACGAAACAGGCGGGAGTTGAGCATGTTATCTGGTCGACGCTGGAAGACACCAGGTTGCGCATACCGCTGGATGATAATCGACTGCCAACATTACAGGGTGAGTACAAGGTACCGCATTTTGATGGCAAAGGCGCAGTAGACCATGTGTTCGAGTCGGAAGCGGCACCGACAACATTCCTGATGGCGGCCTTCTATTGGGAGAACTTCATCTATTTTGGTATGGGACCAAGGAAGGGTGATGACGGCAACATGGTGCTGGCGATGCCTCTCGGTGGTGTCAAACTGCCCGGTATCGCCGCTGAGGATATTGGCAAGTGTGCCTATGGCGTGTTTCGCCGCGGCACCGACATGGTTAGACAACGCGTTGGTATTGCCGGTGAGATCCTGTCCGGTGCAGAGATGGCGGCGAAGTTCACAACTGCGCTTGGTCAGCGCGTGAATTTTTACGATGTTCCGTTCGATGACTACCGCGCCATGGGTTTCCCCGGTGCAGAGGATCTCGGCAATATGTTCCAGTACCAAGCGATACTTGGTGAAGAATTTCTCACCAGTCGTAATCCCGAGCTATCGCGATCTTTGAATCCCGAGTTGCTTTCATTTGATAGCTGGCTTGCTGCCAACGGAAAGCACATCCCGCTCGAGTAGTGTGGTGTATTCATAAAAGGCGATTGAAAACGCGAACACGAGCAACCGGGCACGAACAACTGGGGACAGACCAGAATGGCACTTACTTAAGCCAAGAAACACCGTCTTCCCGGCGCAGGCCGGAATGACGAAAATCCTGCAATTCGCCTTAAGTAAGTGCCATTCGAGTGCCATTCGGTGCCATTCGGGACAGACCACGGTTTCCCCCTGTGACTTCCCGGATGGTTCCTACATCAACTTACGAGGAATCGCCAAGAAACCTGGTCAGTAAGGGTGAGCGGCAGCTGGCGTGTGACATTTCGTTTCAATGGAGTACACGCAGAGGTCGTTGATTAGGAAGATTATCTTTGAGGCTTTAGCATATTAATGCACAGCTCTCCGCATCCCGGTGAAATCATCAAAGCGCTTTGCATTGGGCCGCTCGGGCTATCTGTAACTGAGGCGGCGAAGGGGCTCGGCGTCAGTCGCAAAATGCTTTCAAGCATTATTAATGGAAAATCAGGTATTAGCCCAGAAATGGCGGTTCGCCTATCTATTGCGTTTAATACTTCCTTCGAAAGCTGGCTGAATCAGCAAACACAATACGATCTTTGGCAAGCCGAGCAACATCGGAGCGAATTGCAGGTGAAGCGCCTGTCGGCTGCGTGAAAACACATAAAATCACATGCAGTCGGACTTGGACATGCCCCGCTAATACGGCCACCCAATAGCTTGATCAGAAGCTGGAGACGAGCATGCCGGCACCGGTCAACAGTAGTCCGATACCAGCCAGGTGACCGATAAGTCGTCCCGGTGGCAGCAGCTTTTCGACCAGCACGAAGCCGGCAATCAGTGCCACCCACAGCAGGTTCATGACACCGGCGACGAATAGCAACAACATCAAAGCCCAGCAACAACCGACACAGTAGAGGCCATGCTCCATTCCCATGCGGAAGGCGCCCAGGCTGCCCGGGCGCCAGTGCATGAGAAACAGGGCCAGGGGGCTGCGGCATTTATCGAGACAGGCGCGCTTCAGGGGCAACCACTGGTAGAGTCCCGCAAGTATGAGCAGTGCCGCGCTGAACCAGACGCTGGTCGATGCCAGCATCGGACTCAGCAGGCGTCCGCTCTCGAACGTCGCCTGCAGCAGCGTGGCGCCCAGGCTGAACAGCGACCAGATCGCAAGATAGCCGGCACTGAAAACCCAGGCCGAGGGCAGCGGGGAGGTTGTTTGACGGTTTCGTGCCAGCCGGCCGTAGAGCAGAATGGCCGGTGTTGCGCTGGGTAGCATCATGCCCACCATCATCACCGCCCACATGAGAAAGGTGAGCAGCAGTACCCCCGCGTGCCAAGGCACGGTACCCGCATCCGCCGCCATGGCGTCGGCTTCCATGCCGTCGCCGGGTGCGGACATCGGCGCCATCGGTCCGGCGTCGATCCACAGGTAGAGCCACGCCAGCAACGTCAGGGACAACAGGCTGGCGAGGATCAGCCGGCGGTCACGCCGGGTAGTACCAAGCCCTGGACTGGCCATCGACGAAGTTGCCGGTGCCTGGGTCAGGAAGCCCAGGAGAAGGGCGCGAAATGGCCGTTGCGCAGCCCGCTGCTGTCCTCCCAGTCGATGCCGAAGGCGTGGAAGCGGCTGTGGGTGGCTTGGGCCAGGGCGAGCCTGGATGAGACGGGATGGGCCACGTTCTCCAGGTACAGCGTATCGCCCTCCTTGACCGCGCTGGGTATGCCGCTGAGGGCCTGGTCAATCAGTTCCCCGGCGGTGACGTGGCGATCCATGCCTTCCATCTCGAAGCGTATTGGTCGTTTCTCGATGCCGGCGATCTCGCTGACCAGCGGTGCCAGGGCCGCCATGGGGCCGCCCGCCTCACCCGAGGCGATCCCGGTGATGGCATTGCTCTGCGCCTCATCGGCATTCTCGTCAATAATGAGGCCAACCTTGATGTTCCCTTCAATCATCGGGCCCGGAGAGCGCATCAGTACGATGAATGCCAGGCCGTCCAACTTTATTCCGTCTTTCTGCCCCTGGTCGATCCGCATGGCGATTGCCGCCTTGCAGTCGCCCTCGGTGGGCTGTGCCGTCAGGTTGGTGCCAATGCAGGGGCAAATAAAATTGCAGTTGCAGGTTTCCATGTATTGTCCTTCGATCTGCCAGTTTGCCATCTCAGCCTCCCTCTATTCGTTGATTGATTCCGGTTTGAGGTCGCAGTCGGTCGGTACCCAACAATGGCCACTTCCCTGTCGTCTGCCTGCTTTCCATTCGGCCGGCTGTCACCGCTCCTCCTGTGCCACAGCGCCAACGCGAAAAGAGTATAGTTCAGCCCAGGGCTGGCGGTTTGCTAAGTAACCATTGACTATAAGCGGTTTGCCGGGTGTCCGGAGAAGTAGGATGCCGGTGAGGCACGAACCGCATCAATCATCGGATAAATGATGCGGTTCACAAGCTCACCGGCATCCCTACGCAATGGGTCTGTTCGTGTTCATTTGGGTTTGTTCCATCCTTAGATCGGTAAACGGTGCATTGCATCCTCGGCTCCGTTATCGGTACATCCCTGTACCACTCCTCTTGCACCACTCCTCGCGGCTAAGGTTGCCCCTGATGACGGCTGAACTGGATGGGTAATCAGGGATTATTTTTTGGCGCCAAAAAACCGTGGCGGGGCCATGGCCGGTTAGCAGCAGGCGACGCGGTTTCTGCCGTCCCGCTTGGCTTGGTACAGGGCCTGATCGGCGCGGCGGACCACCTCTTCAACGCGCTCGTCACGCGCGGTCAAGGCGGTCATTCCGATACTGGTGCTGACCCTTATCCGCAGTCCCTGGTAGTTGAACTGGTGCTGTTCCACGGTGGCGCGAATGCGTTCCGCCACAGCGCGCGCCGCTGCCTGTGCGGTCTCCGGCAGCAGAATACAGAACTCCTCGCCGCCCCAGCGGGCAACGATATCAATGGCGCGCAACTGCTCCCGAACCAGTTCCGAGACCGCTTTCAGGACATAGTCACCGGCATCATGGCCGAAATGGTCATTGATCGCCTTGAAGTGATCCAGGTCAAGCAGCAGCACCACGCTGTGGCTCGGGTAGCGCTCCTTGCGCATCAGCTCCGACTGGAAATATCTATGGAAATAGTGACGGTTGCCGAGGCCGGTCAAAAAGTCGTGGCTGGCCTGCTCCTGCAGCATCCTTTCCAGTTTTTTGGTGTCGCTGATATCGATCATGTAACCTGACCAGATGGCGGGCTGGTCACCGACCGGTGGATTGCGCTTGGATGAAATACGGATCCATTTTTCACCGCCGCAAGGCAAAATCGCCCGCACATCCATGAGGAACAGGTCGGACTCCCGGTTGGCCTCCTGGTCGGCCCGCTGGAAATCGGGCAGATCTTCCGAGTGGACCATGTCCCAGAACTTGCTCATGTCCTCGACGAACTCCGCGGGCGGGACACCGAGCAGTTCGAGCGAATAGGCGCTACAGTAGAGGCAGTGACTGACACCCTGCGGATCGATGATGTAGTCGTACAGCATCGCCGGGACATTGCTGGTGAACCTGTCGAAGCGGTCTGCTTTCGCCTGTAATTCCCGGAGCGATTCATCCGGGGGCGTGGGGGGGTGATTGGGAGCTTTATTCATCGGTGTCTGCAGGGTATCCGATTTCTCATGATCAAGGGTGGTTTTGCAACAACCGCCGGGCCGGTCGGCACCCGCCTCAAGCCCCCTAAAACGGGTAAGCCCGATCGGGCTCGTCGCTCCTTGTCAGGTTCAGGGAGATCGTAACAAATCGAGACTGAATTCGATATGCGCAACGCGGTCGTGCCGCGGATGTCCAATACTCCGCCCAGCGACCTCCGGTTGCGTTACGTCCAACAGACTGCAAGAGTATCAATAATGAGAATATCGACTAAGCCATTAAATGCCTATCCCTGGATATTGCGACCTTTTTTCTGGAACCAGAAAAGAAAGTACGGGGAAGTCCTCAACCCCGGCCTGCTCTGGGCCAGGGTGCCCAGGTTGTTCGCCACCGTGGCGATGCTCTATGGGGCGCTGGATCGCAAGGGTTCCCTGGTGGATCCAGCGCTTCGCTCCCTGGTGACGGTCCGGGTATCCCAGATCAACTGGTGTAAATTCTGTGTCGATATCAATTCGGCGACCCTGGCCCGGCGCGCCGGTTCGTTTGACAAAGTGGTGGCGCTCGACCAGTGGCGTGAGAGCGACCTGTTCGATGAGCGGGAGAGGGTGGCGCTCGAATATGCCGAGGCGATGACCTGTTCGGATCGGCAGGTGAGCGATGAGTTGATGCAGCGGTTGAAGGGCTTTCTTGACGAGGATGGGATTGTCGAACTGACCGGCCTGATCGCGTTCCAGAATATGTCCAGCAAGTTCAACAGCGCCCTGGACGTCCCGCCGCAGGGTTTCTGTAAGATCCCCCAGGCACCGCCGGCGTCAGCCGGCCCCGGCGATGTCTCGGGTCAGTCTTCGGATCAGTCGGCGGCGAAGCAGTAGAAGTAACCGTTGCCGCCGGTCTTCGGCAGGTCATCCTTGCCGCAGCCGCGCGTCGGATGGGCCGAGCTCCAGGAGGTGTTGCCGCCACCATGCCGGTCATGGTGCCCCACCTGGGCGCTGCCCTCGCTATTGCTGGTCCAGTTGTTGCAGGTATGGTCGGCCTCGTCCGGGAAGTAGGCGGTGCCGTCATCCTGGGTCCCGGTCAGGATGTCATGCTCGTTGGGCTTGTCGTAACGGCCCTTGATCCGGTTGCCGTTCTCATCCAGTGCCGTCTCCAGGGTGATCTTGTTGTTGTACAGGTGCAGGTCGGTGAGATTGGCGCCGATCAGCATGCCGCGGGCGTTGTACCAGGGGCCGTTGCCGATTCGCTCCCGGGCAAAAATGCCGCGCTTGTCCTTCTCCTCGGTACTGAGATAGGCGCGCCACTCCCGCTCGCCGGCACCGGCGGCGCTGGCCAGCTTCTGGCAGTGGGCGTCGGCGCCGGCCAGACCGCCCAGGTTGGCGCCATCGCCCATGCCGACGCTGGTGACGAAAAAGCCCATCGGGCGCTGTTCCGCGGCCAGCGGGAATGATCCGCAAAGGGCGCCGATTCCAAGCAGCAGTGCAATGGTTTTGCGTTGCATTGTTATCTCCTCCGTTGATTATTTTTCAGGACCCATCGGTCCGCCACACAGGTTCAGTGTAGTAACGGACTTTATCTCCCGCCAGCAAAATGTCCTCCATTCATGTGCTTCGATCGCTTGGCTTGAGGGGTTTTGCACGCCTCCCCGATAACGACGACAACTGAAAGTGAGGCGGGCTGTGCCCCTGCCATCGACTAGCGCGGCGGCAGGGTCGCGAATCCCTGCCGCTGTAGAAAGCGCACCAATTCGTGACCGTGTTGCTCGATCTGGTCGACCGAATCGTGTTCAGCCTGGTCGATTTCGAGCAGGGTCAGATGGGCCTCGGGACAACCCTGCACGATCGCCCTCGCGTCTTCCACGGGTACGGTGCTATCCGCTCGACCATGCACCAGCAGAATGGGACAGGCGATGCGGCACACCGTGCTGATGGGCGCGATGTCGCTGAAGCGATGTCCGATAATCCATTGCACATAGTTCAGGATGAAGGCCATGATTGGCCCGGGCAGGTGAAACCGCCGCAGGTAGCGTTGCATCATCCATTGCGGATGGGCGAAGGCCGACAGGCTGATGGCGGCGTCAATATCGTTGCGCCGTGAGGCCGCCAGCAGCACGGCACCCGCACCGACGGAGTGCCCCAGCAGCGCCAGCCTTTGGGTGCGCCCGGGATGCTCGCGCCGCAGCCAATCGATGGCATGCTCCATATCTTCGGCAAAGCGGGGCAGGGAGGAGAAGGTGTCGGCGTCGCTGTTGCCATGATTACGCGCATCGAGCAACAGCACGTTTATTCCGGCCGCATGGAATGGTAACGCCAGGGGCAGCATCAACTCGGCATTGCCGCCCCAGCCATGCAGGATGATGATACTGCTGTCGGCTCCCGCAACCGGGAGTAGCCAGGCAAAGAGACGTTTTCCCGAAACCGTCGGAATAGGTACGGATTCATAGGCCAGACCGAGGTCAGCGGGTGTCCTCCGCTCGCGGATGCGGGGTGCCCGAAAACCCAGGTGCAGGGCGGCCAGGAGCAGGCTGGTCAGGAGTGCCAGGGTGATGGCAACGGCAATTGCATAGGTCATTTATTAGTCATTCTTGTCAGCAACGAATGGCGACGTCGGGCCATTCAATCCCTGCGTCCGGAGATGTGTGCGGACGCGCCAGGAGCGCGGCCGATTCTCATGTCGTGTTTGTTGTACGCACAATATTAGAGTATCAGGATAAATTGTGGCGCGTCCCTGTTTATGCCTGCATAAGGATAAACCGGTGGACAAGGAGGTGAAAAATCAGCGAATACTAGGCGCTACCACGGTTCGGTTGCGGGTGAGACAGTTTGGCGGATCGGCTATTATCATTTCACATGTTGTGTTGACCATAGTACGCCACTGTCGGCAATGAATAATAATTAGAGTAGTGATCTACCGGGCCTGGTTGCACTATTCGACTGACGTTGTGCCAAATCTTGGAGGATGAAGCTATGCAGGTTAAAGAGATAATGACCAAGTCCCCACGGACGGTGACATCTGAAACCGGTCTGCTGGAAGTGGTGTCGCTGATGTGCCTCTATCGCTACAGCGGTCTGCCGGTGATGGAGGGCGAGAAGATGGTCGGCTTTATTGCCGAGAAGGATGTGTTCCATCGCCTGTTTCCGACCCTGGAAGATATGATGGCGGATGGGCTGGGCGCCGGGGATTACTCCGGCATGATGGACAAGTACAAGGATGTGGTGAACCTCAAGGTGGCCGATCTGATGTCCACCGATGTGATCACCGTGTCACCCAATCAGCACATCCTGCAGGCCGCCACTACCATGGTGCGGCACAAGTTCCGCCGTATTCCGGTGGCCGAAGGGGGTGTGCTGCAGGGCATGCTGAGTCTGGGTGATGTGCACAAGGCGATCTTCCAGGCCAATATTGCCGGGGCCAACAAGGCGGCGGTGATCGGGGTGTGACGCGCTGTTTCAAAGCGCATTCAACGGGGGATGAGGGGATTGGCATCGGTGGTTTTTCGTTGGCGTCCCCTCGTCACTACACATTTCCCCGCCCAGTTGTTATCGTCGACGGGTACTTCCTGGTGGAGACCCGCGGCATGTCCAAGCAGTGTTTCAGCAATCTCATACAACAGGTCAGCGACTGCACGCTCTGTGCCGAGCACCTGCCGCTGGGTCCGAATCCCGTATTCCGCGCCGATCCCCGGGCGCTGATCCTGGTGGCCGGACAGGCCCCGGGGCGGCGCGTGCACGAGACCGGCATTCCATTCAATGACCCCAGCGGGGATCGGCTGCGAAGCTGGATGGGGCTGGATCGGGAACAGTTTTACGATGTGAGCCGGGTGGCCATCCTGCCGATGGGCTTCTGCTATCCGGGCACCGGCAAAAGCGGCGATCTGCCGCCGCGTCCCGAGTGCGCCCCGCAGTGGCGTGAGCAGTTGCTGGCGCAGTTGCCGCGTATCCGGCTGGTGCTGGCCATCGGCCAGTATGCCCAGGCCTGGCACCTGGGAACGGATCGCAAGACCAATCTGACTGAGACAGTACGGCACTGGCGGGACTACTGGCCCGCGCTGCTGCCGCTGCCCCACCCGAGTCCGCGCAACAATCGCTGGCTGAGCCAGAATCCCTGGTTCGAGGCGGAGGTGATCCCGCTGTTGCAGCAGCGGGTCGGGGAGCTGATGGCCGGCGGCTGATCAGTCGTTTTTTCCGGCCTGATCGGCCAGCACCCGCTCCACCGTATCCACGATCGCCTGGGTCTGGGGATCGATCTCGATATTGACCAGCTCCTGTTCCTCGCGAAACCCCAGATTGGTCCGTTCCAGCGTCTCGGGAATCAGGTTGACGCAGAAGTCGCCACCGTCCACCTCGCCGATGGTCAGGCTGATGCCGTCGATGCCGATGTAGCCCTTGGTGAAGAGATAGCGGCGATACTCCGCCGGCAGCCGGAACCAGACCTGGCGGTTGTTTTCGCTGCGGATGATCCGGGTAATCGGCGCCATGCAGAGGATATGTCCGGACATGGCATGCCCGCCGATCTCGTCGCCGAAGCGCGCCGCCCGTTCAATATTGACCCGGTCGCCCGGCTTCAGCAGCCCCAGGTTGGTGACCCGCAGGGTCTCCTGCATCAGGTCGAACGAGACCCGGTCGCCGTCGATTCGGGTGACCGTCAGGCAGCAGCCGTTGTTGGCCACCGAGGCCCCAGGCTCCAGGCCGGCGAGCCGCTCCGGCGGCAGGCGCAGGGTGTGGCTACGAAACTGTGGTTTCTCCTCGATGGCGACCACCTCGGCGGTCCCCTGGACGATCCCGGTAAACATCTGACGACTCCAGCGGTTGATACGGACCCGATTCTATCACCGGTCGGTCAGGCCGCGCTGGCCTGGTTGTCCCGGAATCCCTCGAAAATGTACTCCGCCAGGCAGTTGATGGCGGGCGCGGCGGAGACCTTGGAGCGCAGCAGGGTGATGGCCGACTCCGGCAGATCCGGGAATCCTTCGGCGCTGGTCAGTATGCGCATGTTCTCGTTGACGATGCTGCCCACCAGCACTGTCACCCCCAGTCCGCAGCCGACGATCGCCTCGATGCCGGTGATGCTGGGACTGGAATAGGCCACCCGGTAGGGCCGGCCGCTCTTGTCCAGTGCCTTCATCGCCCAGTGGCGGAAAATGCAGCCGGGCTGGAACAATACCAGCGGCAGCGGATCCGCTTCATGGATAAAGTGGTGTCTCGAAGTGGCCCAGACGGTGGACTCGCGGCGCAGGATCTCGCCCTCCATGCTGCCCGGCACCGCCGTGACGATCGCCAGGTCGATCTCCCCGGCCTTGACCGACTTGGTCAGGTGCTCGCTGCCGTTGCAGATCACCTCGACCTGGACCATCGGGTAGGCCTTGGCGAAGCGGGCCATGATGCGCGGGATGAAGGCCGCCACATAGTCATCCGGAATGCCGATGCGCACGCTCCCCACCATGTCCGGTTGCTGCAGGGTGGAGACCGCCTCCTCGTGCAGGCGCAGGATGCGCCGGGCATAGTTGAGCAGCACCTCGCCGTCCGGGGTCAGCACCATGCCCCGGCCCACCTTCTCGAACAGCGGCCGGCCGACCATCTCCTCGAGCTTTTTCATCTGCATGCTTACCGCCGACTGGGAGCGGTGCACCATCTCGGCGGCGCGGGTAAAGCCACCGGCATCGGCGATGGCGACAAAGGTGCGCAGCAGTTCATTGTCCAGTATCGACGTCATGGTCAAACCCATCATCTGCGTTGATGTATTACATCAAAACTATTCGTTTGAATAATGTTTAGCACGGCTCCAGACTTTCTGCAACCGGTCATGAATTGGACCGAACAACCCGATCAGGAGGCGTTATGAAACAGACGATTTCACTCAGCCAGCCATTTTCCACAGCCGTTGCCCCGCGGGCGGCCATCAGCACACGGCGGAAGCTGACCCTGGGTTGGCTGATGCGCGAGCTGATCGACCGTTTACACCGCTGGCGCATGCTCTCCCGGGAGCGTTATCTGCTGCAGACCCTGAGTGACGGCATGCTCAAGGATATCGGCATCAGCCGGCTGGAGGCAGAACGGGAGGCCAGGCGTCCGTTCTGGGATGACCGGGTGACCAGACGTTGATCCCTGCCGTTCCGGGGCTAAAGAAAACTTCCCTCCCGCCTTCGATGCTGTCTAAACTAAAACACAAGCATAATGCGTTGGCGAGAGAGAAGAACAATCCCTGGAACTGTAATGGATCAGGCAGTAAAAATATTAACCATCGAGGATGAGACAGCGGTTCGACGCAGCCTGGTGGCGCATCTGGAGGATTTGGAGTACGGTTTTCTTGAGGCGACCAACGGTGTCGAAGGGATTGAGATGTTCAACCGGGCCAAGCCGGATCTGGTTCTGTGTGACCTGCGGCTGCCCGGCATCGATGGGCTGGATGTGCTCTCAACCCTGGCTGAACTCTCGCCCGACACCCCCATCATCATAGTGTCGGGCGCCAACCAGGTGAGTGACGCCATCCAGGCGTTAAAGCGGGGCGCCTGGGATTACATCACCAAGCCGATTGTGGATTTTCAGATCCTGGATACGGCGATCGAGCGCGCCCTGAACCGGGCGCGTTTAATCAAGGAGAACCGGGATCACCAGAAACACCTGGAGGCCCTCAATCAGGAACTCTCCATCGCCCTGGGTCAGTTACGCGAGGACGAAGAGGCGGCGCGCGCCCTGCAGTCCAGTCTGCTGCCGCCCCCCGAGGCGCAATTCGGTGATTACCTGTTCCGGCGCAAGCTCTTCCCCTCGCTGTTGTTGAGCGGCGACTTTGTCGACTATTTTCCCATCGGCAACTACGAAGTGGGTTTTTATATTGCCGATATCTCCGGGCATGGCGCCGCTTCCGCCTTTGTCACCGTGATGTTGAAGACGCTGTTTGAAAAGCACCTGGATGCCTTCCAGCGTTCCCAGGATGAAGTGATACGCCAGCCCCAGGAGATGCTGGATCATCTGAACCGGGCAATCTACCAGTCACCGATCGAAAAATATCTGACCATCTTTTATGGTGTGCTGGATGTTCGGGAGCACCGGCTGCGCTTCTGCTCCGGTGGCCAATTCCCCTACCCGATCCTGTTCGATGGCGAAAAGATCAGTACCCTGACCCTTCACGACAAGCCGGTGGGTCTGTTCGAGGATTCAATCTATACCCAGCATCAGATCGATTTTCAATCGGTGCAACAGTTTCTGATGATCTCGGACGGTATCCTGGAGCTGTTTCCCCGGGACTCGGCGCGCCGGCGAACCGAGTGGCTGTTGCAGATGGTCACCCGAGGGACGCCGACCATAGAGGAGCTGGTGGAGCGGTTCGATATTGAAAGGCTCGATGAGATACCGGACGATATCGCGTTTTTATCTATCGGGCGTGGTGAGAGAGATGGGTAATGGCCAAATACTGCATGGATCGCACAATGGGGTGGAAGTCCTTTATTATCGCGGCGATGTCCGGCACACGCTCTGTGTGGCGCTGGACCGCTATCTCCAGCAACTGCTGCAGCAGCCGAATATCCACGGCTTTGTCGTTGACCTGACCCGGGCGGAGAGTATCGACAGCACCAATCTGGGCATACTGGCCCGGCTGGCCAGGGCGATGCAGAAGGCCAAGTTGCCGAAAGTGACCCTGATATCAAGCCAGCCCGATATCAATGAACTGCTGGCGGCGGTGGGTTTCGATGATGTGTTCACCATAGTCGATGAGCCGGTCGCGGCCTGGGACGAGCCGGACGAGATCCATGCGCTGGAGAGTGGCGGCCCGGCAAACGGCCGGTTGCTGCTGGAGGCGCACCGCGCCCTGATGAACCTGAACGAGGAGAACAGGGTCAAGTTCCGGGACGTGGTCAAGGCGTTCGAAGAGGAGCTGAAGTCGTCGTCGTCGAGCGATTGAGTGGGTAGCGAGCAGGATGGGTGGAGGAGGGACGACGTAACCCATCAACCCATCGATACAATTGGTAAGGCGGGGGTGACTAACATGACCACAACATGTAGTGGCTGCGTTACTTAACCGGATAGTCCAGTAACCTTATTCGTATTTATTTGCGGCATCCCGCGGCGCCCGGACCCGAACCGGTTCGGAGGGATTCAGCGACGCTGCAACAGTGAATCGACCGGCCCCGGTCCCAGCATCTCGATATGCAGGCCAGGACGGCGGCGCTCCGGTCGCCCGGATGGGCTCTCCCGCTCCTCCATGTGGGCCTCCCGGTGTGCCTTGGTCGACCGATGATAGTACTTGCGGGCCGCCACCGGCCGGCCATGCAGCTGATGGCCGTTCAGGTTCCGCAAGGTCTCTTCGTCCCGCCCGGCGGTCTCCAGTTCGGCCAGGCCGTGACACTCCACGCTCCCGGTCAACTGGTCGGTCATCCTGAGAATCGAGTAGCTTTTCAGCCGGTTCCGCCGCCTGATGGAGAGTCCGAGCCAGCCTTTGCGTTTGAGCCGTCGGTTGAGAAACTGCCGCAGTTCGCTCTGGGAAGTGCTGAGCGGTATGCCCGGAATAATCACCCACATGCCATGTTGCCCCTCTGATTCTCGTCCCTGATGACATTGCTGATATTTTAGTCGGTGGCGGCGTCCGCGTTGTGCGTTTGATCGCAGATTTTAGTGACTGCGCAACGCCCGGCCGACGCGGAGTGTCCAATCTGCACGGACCCCGAGGCCGGGCGGGAGGAGCGGCCGGGTCCCGCGGTTTCATTTTGCGACGGGATAGTGTAGATATGCAGGGCATGAGCGTTCAGGTATTTCAGCAATCACCCCCGGCTGTTCCGGGGAGCGTATTTTTACGGCAGATCGGAATCCTCATGGTCGGCCTGCTGTCTCTTCTGCAGATGCCGGCTATGGCGGCTGCGGCGCCCCGTACGGTAGCGGATGTGCTGTCCCACTACAGCGACAAGGTGGAGGCGCGGTTGCAGCCAAGATTTCAATTCGCCGATGTCGACTGGCCTCCGCAGCGGGTCGCGCTGGTGGCCTTCAAGGATACCCGGCTGATGGAGCTGTGGGCAATGAACGACGGCCCCTGGCAACACATCAAGGACTACCGGGTGAAGGCGATGAGCGGTCGCACCGGCCCGAAGCTCAGGGAGGGTGACCGGCAGGTACCGGAAGGGGAGTACCGGATTGAACTTTTAAACCCCAACAGTGCCTACCACCTTTCGTTGAAACTGGATTATCCCAACGCCTATGACCGTCGGCAGGCGGAGCTCGATGGCCGGCGCAACCTGGGCGGGGATATCTTTATTCACGGCGGGCAGGTATCCACCGGCTGCCTGGCGATGGGCAACAGTGCCGCCGAGGAGCTGTTTGTGCTGACCGCGATGATCGGCGAGGAGAATGTGTCGGTACTGATCACACCCCGGGATTACCGCTTCAGATCACGTCCGCCGGCGGAACATGCCCCGCCCTGGGTGAATACGCTGCACGACCGGATTGCCCAGCGGCTGCAGCTGTTCCCGTTGGCCGACAAACTGTAGCCACCAACTTCGCCGCCGGCCGCACCGGCAGGCCCCACGACACAGTACGAGTATCCAACTAGCAGCCGATGGCCAAAACACCCAAAAAACGTTCCCGCACCCCCGCCAAACGAAAAACCACCTCCGGCCGCCGGAAGCGCCGTTCGACAGGTCTGGCCCGGCGCTGGATCGCTCGGCTGCTGGCCCTCGGCTTCCTCTTTTCCCTGGTGCTGGGGGCCTACCTGATCTATCTGGATCGCACCGTCAGGGTCAAGTTCGAGGGCAAGCGCTGGGCCGTCCCCGCGCGGGTGTACGGGCGGCCGCTGGAGCTCTACCCGGGGGCGCCGGTCACCCCGGATCAGCTGGTGGCTGAGCTGCAGCGTATGGGCTATCGGCAGGTTCCCTACCCCAAACTGGCGGCCAGCTGGTCGCGCAACGCCGGGCGCTTCCTGATCAGGGCGCGTGATTTCCGTTTCTGGGACAGTCAGGAGCCGGGACGCTTCCTGGACATCCGCTTTGCGGGAGAACAGATCGAGCGACTGGCCGAGGTGAGCGGCGGGGAGCTGGCCCTGGTACGGCTGGAGGCGCCCGAGATCGGCAGCATCTATCCGGCACACAACGAGGACCGGGTCCTGGTACAGCGCCAGGAGCTGCCCGACCCGCTGGTGCAGGCGCTGATCGTGATGGAAGACCGTACCTTCTATCAGCACCATGGAGTCGATCCCCGGGCCATCGCCCGGGCGATCTGGGCCAACCTGCGCGCCGGTGGGGTGGTGCAGGGGGGGAGCACCCTGACCCAACAGCTGGTGAAGAATTTCTACCTGACCCGGGAGCGCAGCCTCTGGCGCAAGCTGAACGAGGCCGCCATGGCATTGCTGCTGGAGGCCCATTACGACAAGGAGGATATCCTCGCTGCCTACGCCAACGAGATCTACCTGGGCCAGGATGGCGGGCGGGCCATTCATGGCTTCGGCCTGGCCAGTCACTTCTACTTCAACCGCAGCCTGCAGGAGCTGGATCTGTCGCAACTGGCGTTGCTGGTGGCCCAGGTGCGTGGCCCCTCCTATTACGATCCCAGGCGCCATCCGCAACGCGCCAAGGAGCGCCGCGACCTGGTACTCAGGGTGATGCAGGAGCAGGGGGTGATCACCGCCAAGCAGGCCGCCGCCGCACAACGGCGACCGCTGGGGGTGCAGCAGAAAGGCGACGGCCGGGGCAGTTATCCGGCCTTCATGGATCTGGTCAGGCGGCAGCTGCACCGGGACTATCGGGAGGAGGATCTCACCTCGGAGGGGTTGCGCATCTTCACCACGCTCGACCCCTGGGCACAGCAGCTGGTCGAAACCGCCGTGGCGGCGCGCCTGGGCACCCTGGAGAAGCAGCACGGCCTGCCTGGCGGAAAACTGGAGAGCGCGGCGGTGCTGGTGGACGGCGAGAGCGGCGAGGTGCGAGCCCTGGTGGGGGGACGGAGTGCCCGCTATGCCGGTTTCAACCGTGCCCTGGATGCGGTCCGGCCGATCGGGTCACTGGTCAAGCCCGTGGTCTATCTGGCGGCGCTGCAGCAGTCCGACCGCTACAATCTGGTGACCCGGCTGGATGATGGCCCCCTGAGTATCGCCGGCCGGGAAGGCGAGCGTTGGGTCCCGGAAAATTACGATCGCAGTTTCCATGGGCAGGTGCCGCTGCATCTGGCCCTGGCCAAATCCTACAACCTGGCGACGGTCCGGCTCGGCATGGATCTCGGTTTGGGGACGGTCGCCGACCTGCTGGAGCGGCTGGGCATCAGCCGGCCGGTCAACCGCGTCCCGGCGATGTTGCTGGGCTCGCTCTCCCTGTCGCCGCTGGAGGTCGCCCAGCTCTACCAGACCTTCGCCGCCGGCGGTTTCTATTCGCCCCTGCGGGCGATTCGCGGGGTTCAGTCGAGCAGCGGCCAGCCGTTGCAGCGCTATCCCCTGACGGTGCGCCAGGCGGTGGACGCCGCCCCGGTCTACCTGCTCAACCGCAATCTGCAGGAGGTGGTGCGCAGCGGCACCGGGCGCGGGCTGGCCAGCTATCTCGACAGTTCGCTGAACATCGCCGGCAAGACCGGCACCACCGATGAGTTGCGCGACAGCTGGTTTGCCGGCTTCAGCGGCGACAAGGTGGCCGTGGTCTGGGTCGGGCGTGACGACAACCAGCCGGCAGGTTTGACCGGGGCGGCGGGTGCGCTGCAGGTCTGGGGTGATATGATGCGGCGTATGCATCCGTTGCCGCTCTCCCTGCTGAGGCCCGATTCGGTGGAGACGGTGTGGATTGATCCGGGCTCCGGCTTCAGGGCCGACGAAGGGTGCGCGGATGCGCTGCAGTATCCTTTTATCGCCGGTTCGGCGCCCACGGTCACCGCCGCCTGCGCGGGCCGGCCGGGGACCTCGATCCGGCGTCTGTTTCGGAGTTTTTTTGAATGAACTGGAAAAGATATACGGCACTGCTGTTACCGGGGCTGCTGCTGGCCGGTTGCTACACGGCCCCGCAGCGCCCGCTGGATTCCGCCGGACAACGCCAACCGGCTCCCGTCTCCAGCGTGCCGGACAATGCGGCCGTGGTGACGCCGGCCGAGGAGCGAGGGATACAGATCACCGCCTATGAACCGGCACCGGCCATTCCCCTCACCCCGCTGCATAGCAGGGCGGTGGGCGCGTTGCTGAAGACCGCGCTGGAACAGGAGCGGACCGATGACCTGAACGGGGCGGTCGGCACCATCGAGCGGGCGCTGCGTATCGAGCCGCGCAACGCCCATCTCTGGTACCGGCTGGCCAGCCTGCGCCTGACCCAGGGCCGCCATCTCCTGGCCGCCGATCTGGCCAACAAATCCCTCACCCTGGCAGGTGGCGATGTGGCCTTGAAACGGGACGGCTGGCAGCTGATTGCCCGGGCGCGCCGCGCCGCGGGGGATGTTTCCGGTGCCAAGGTGGCCGAGCGCAAGGCGCGGAGGCTGCAGTGAGTCTCCGAGTGCGGATGTTTTTGCCTGATGCCCGATCGAGGATGCGGCAGTCGCCAACGGTTTAGGATACAATCCCGCTGAAAGCCATTGATATCCGGGGAGATTTATCGGCATGAGCCTCTATGCCGCTGACAAATTGATCGGCCAGGCACGCCAGCTCGCAGCGGAGTATCGGCGGGCCATGGGTAAGCCTTTGCCCGGCATCAGCAACGAGATCGCCCTGCATGACGCCATCCGGCTGCTGCATCTGACCCCGGTCGATGCCGCGGTCGGGGGTTACGATGCGCTCGATCCGGCGCGCGATGGCCGGCGTATCCAGATCAAGAGCCGGACCATATTCGATGAGAGCAAGACCGGCCAGCGCATCGGCCAGATCAAGGCGGACCAGCCCTGGGACTGTGTGGTGCTGGTGCTCATGGATGAGGAGTATGAACCATATGAGATCTACGAGGCGGAGCGCGAGGAACTGTTCGAATTCATGGACAAATCCAGCAGCGGCCGGGCCAAGCGCGGCGCACTCTCGGTGGCCCGGTTCAAGATCATCGGCCGGCTGGCCTGGTCCCGCGACCACAACGATTAAACCACATCATGTCTGAAATCAGCGAAATCCTGGGTCCCGACGGCCTGCTGGCCAACTGCGTGGAGGGGTTTACCTACCGTCCCCAGCAGGAGGCGATGGCGGTGGCGGTCATGGAGGCCATGACCCGGGGTGAGGTGCTGATCAGCGAGGCCGGCACCGGCACCGGCAAGACCTATGCCTACCTGGTCCCGGCCCTGCTCTCGGGGCAGAAGGTGATCATCTCCACCGGCACCAAGAATCTGCAGGATCAGCTGTTTCACCGCGACCTGCCCCGGGTCCGCCAGGCCCTGGCGGTGCCGGTCGATGTGGCCCTGCTCAAGGGCCGCGCCAACTATCTCTGTATCCACCGCATGGAGATGACCCTGCTGGAGGGGCGGCTCAACAGCCGCGAGATGGTGGATCAACTGATGCAGGTACAGCGCTGGTCGGGGCGCACCCGCAGCGGCGATGTCGCCGAACTCACCGATATTCCGGAAGATGCCCGTATCTGGCCGCTGGTCACCTCCACCACGGAGAACTGCCTGGGGGCGGAGTGCGGTGACTACAGCGCCTGCCATTTGGTGGAGGCGCGGCGGCGAGCCCAGGAGGCGGATCTGGTGGTGATCAATCACCACCTGTTGTGTGCCGATTTTGCCCTCAAGGAGGGCGGTTTCGGCGAGCTGCTGCCGGGCGCGGACTGCTTCGTGGTGGACGAGGCGCATCAGCTCCCCGAGGTGGCGGGCAACTTCTTCGGTTCCGGGATCAGCGGCCGCCAGCTGCTGGATCTGTGTCGCGATATCGATACCGAGTACCAGCGCGAGGCGGGGGATATCAAGGCGGTGCCGGAGCAGTCGGCGCAACTGGCCAAAGGGGTGCGCGACCTGCGCCTGCTGTTCGGCCTGGAGTTGCGTCGCGGCCCCTGGACGGAGATCGCCGCCGATCGCCAGATCCTGCGCGCCCTGGATCAGCTGGATGGGGCGCTGGCCAAGATGATCGAGCTGCTGCAGCTGGTCGAAGGGCGTGGCAAGGGGCTGGACAGCTGCCTCACCCGCTGCAAGGCGATCCGCCAATGTCTCGATGAGCTGACCCGCGAGGACGAGGCGCAGGGGGAATACATCCGCTGGTTCGAGACCTATAGTCAGAGTTTCCGTCTCAATCGCACCCCGCTGGACATCTCCGCCCTGTTCCAGGCGCGCATGGCCAGCCATCCCGGCAGCTGGATCTTCACCTCGGCCACCCTGGCGGTGGGCGGGCGTTTTGACCACTTTCAGCGCCAACTGGGTCTGAGCGAGGCGCGCACCGCCTGCTGGGACAGCCCGTTCGACTATCAACACCAGGCGCTCTGGTACGTCCCCCGGGGTATGCCCCAACCGCGCGAGCCGCACTACACCCAGGCGGTGCTGGAGGTGGCGGTGCCGGTGATCCAGGCCAGCGAGGGGCGCGCCTTTATCCTGTTCACCAGCCACCGGGCGCTGCGCGAGGCGGCCGACTGCCTGGCGGAGCGGCTCGACTACCCGCTGCTGGTACAGGGGAGTATGCCGAAGGGGGAGCTGCTGGCCCGTTTTCGCCAACTGGGCAATGCGGTGCTGCTGGGTACCGCCAGCTTCTGGGAAGGGGTGGATGTGCGCGGGGATGCGCTCTCCTGCGTCATTATCGACAAGCTGCCGTTCGCCTCCCCGGGCGATCCGGTGCTGCAGGCGCGGATCGATGCCCTGCGCAGGCAGGGCGGGAATCCGTTTATGGAGTTTCAGGTCCCGCAGGCGGCGATTGCCCTGAAGCAGGGGGCGGGGCGGCTGATCCGCGACGAGACCGATCGCGGGGTGCTGGTGATCTGCGATCCGCGCCTGCTGAAGAAGGGCTACGGTCACCTGTTCCTGGAGAGCATGCCGCCGATGGCGCGCACCCGGGAGCTGGAGGATGTGGTGCGGTTTTTTCAGGCCGGGCCGGATGCGGAGCATGGAGAAGCAACCGCGGATGAAACCAAATAGACCTTGGGCGCTCCGTGGGCGCCGTGCCTGTACGGGGTAACGTGGCGGCGGGCGCGGCCCGCCATTGGGGAATGGCTGATTGGATGCGCCGCGACTCAGTCGCCGAAGCCGTACTGGCGGATCATCTGGCGGATCGGTTCCAGGATCTCTTCCGAGGGATCGACCAGCTGGAAGCCGGTATCGTAGAAGGCGCTGTTGACGTCGTTGTTGCTCCAGCGGCTGACCGCGGCAAAGCGGATCGTCTCCGGTGCGCCCGCGATGCCCTGACAGCGGATCTCCAGGTCGAACGGCTTGCCGGTTTCGATCGGTTTCTCGCTGATCAGCATCAGGCCGTCGGTGTTGATATCCACGATATGCCCGAGCAGCTGGTCCGTTGCGGTGTCCCATACCCGCAGGTAATAGATCAGGTGGCGGCGCAGGATCGCCCGGCGCTCGTCGGCGACACTCCCCCCTGGCCGCGCGGTTTCATATTTCTTGCCAAAGTACATAACGGGCTCCCTACTCGGAATGAATCTATCCCCAATTGTAGGCGGAAAATATTCCAGGCGCCGATGAAACGCGCCCTTCGCCCACAGGCCGGACCTGGCTCGCGATCGCGGCATCGCGTACCCGCGGCATCACCGACCGGTTGGTCCCGTGATGTGCACCTCGGCACCGGCGTCCTGCATCTCCCGGCGTGCCTTGACGCCATTCTCCCAGGTCACCGGGCGTGTGCCGTCACCGATCAGCACGACCGCAAAACCCGCCTGCAGGGCGTCGAGCACGCTGGCCCGCACGCAGACGTCCTCGGCCAGCCCGCCGATCCACAACCGCCTGACCCCATCGCGGCGCAGCCGGACCTCCAGCCCGGTTGCGTCGAGCGCGGAGTTCTGGTCATGGTCGAAGCGTACGCCCTTGGTGACCTTTACCACGGACCCCGGCAGTTGCAGGTCGGGATGGAACATCGCCCCCGGCGTGTCCTGCAGGCAATGCACCGGCCAGGGTCCGCCTTGCTCCTGGAAGCTGATGTGGCCGGCCGGGTGCCAGTCACGCGAGGCATAGATCGGCACCCCCCTGGCGCTAGCCGCGGCAATCCAGTGATTGAGCAGGGGGACGATCCCGTCACCGCCGCTGATCGGAAGCGCACCCCCGGGGCAGAAATCATTCTGGACATCCACCAGAAGCAGGCCATCCCCCGGTTGCAGTAACTCTTCGATGTGATCCATGTTGCGCCTCCAGTTGCCTGGTCATAAATGCGCCACTTTATCCCTGACGTGGTGTTGGAACCGCGACAGTTCCGCGCTCACCGTCACCGGATAGGGCGGGGTGGCGGGCGTGTTCGCCCGCACGGCGGCGGGCAGGCGCTCTATCTGCGCACGCGCATAGGCGCGGATCTGGGCCAGCGGCCGGGTCGTCGAGACCCGGGTGCCATTGCGCATTACCGGTTCCAGCAGCGCGGATCCAGGACAGTGCTCGTCGCGGCGTGCGATGATGTCGCGCACGGCGCGTTCGCCTTCCAGCACCCGGAAAACCTGTTTGGGTCCCGGCAGCACCGGCTTTCCCGAGGAGAGCTTCAAGCGCCCTTCGCCCGCGTACTCGCACAGCTTGTAGGCGATATCCAGATCGGGGGCATCGCTGGAGACGCCCATGTGGGTGCCCACCCCGAAGCCGTCGATGGGGGCGCCGGACGCCAGCAGGCCGGCAATGGCTTCCTCGTCGAGCCCGCCGCTGGCGAAGATCTCGACCCGCTGCAAACCGGCAGCGTCGAGCAGGTGCCGCGCCGCGCCGGCGAGCTGCGCGAGATCGCCGGAGTCGAGCCGCACCCCGCGCACCTGGAAGTCGTTGCCGGGCGCCTGGGCCAGCTCGATGACCTTGCCCACGCCGGCCAGCGTATCGTAGGTGTCCACCAGCAGTATGGTTTGCGGATAGAGTCGCGCGAATGCGCGGAATGCCGCCGCCTCGTCCTCGTGCGCCTGCACGTAGCTGTGCGCCATGGTGCCGGCGACCGGGATAGCGTAGTGCTTGCCGGCCAATACATTCGACGTCGCCGTGACCCCGCCGATATAAAACGCCCGGGCGGCCTTCAGCGCGGCATCGAGGCCATGCATGCGCCGGGCGCCGAAATCGATCACCGGCCGCCCCTGCGCCGCGGCCACCACCCGGGCCGCCTTGGAGGCCAGCACGGTCTGCAGGTGCACCTGGTTCATGATCAGCGTCTCGATGAGTTGCGCCTCCGGCAGCGGTGCCGAAACCTCGAGTATGGGTTCATTGGCGAACACCGGTGTGCCCTCGGGAACGGCTTGCATCTCCCCGCTGAAGCGGAATGCGCCGAGCCAGGACAAGAACCGGTCGCTGAACAGTTGGAGCGAGGCGAGATAGGCGAGATCGTCGTCGCGGAAACGCAGCTGCTGCAGATACCCGATCACGCTGTCCATGCCGCAGGCGAGCAGGTAGTTGCGGCGTGCCGGGAGGCGGCGTACGGACAGACTGAAAACCGCCGGTTCGGTCAGGCCCTCCTCGAGGTAGGCCTGAAGCATGGTCAGCTCGTAGAGATCCGTGAACAGGGCGAGCCCCTGGCCTGGCATCGTCGTGTCGGTACCGCTCGTAGCGGGGAGTCGCTCTTGGTCGAATGGTATTCCGGGCATCACACGGTAAACCCTACCCGGCGCCACACAGGACGTGTGCGATAATTGCCGGCCACACCCGTAGCCGGGGCGCGGGCGGGACCGGGGAAGGGTCGCTAGGAACCTGATAAGGGACGGTAGCGTCAGCGACCCGCTCCGCAGCAACGCCAAAGTCAGCGGTACTGTCCAAGTGGTTATAAATTAAGCATAGCAGGCAGCGGGGGGCTGGAGTCACTGTGTCGAGTGGTGGAATGGATGCATGATCCGGGTGGCGCGGTCAGCAAAAAAAGCCACTTTCGACAGGAGCTGGGCTACAATCGGTCGCCATGAAGATACTTGCCCTGGAAACCGCCACTGAAGCCTGTTCCGCCGCGTTGTTGATCGACGGGAACGTCATCGAGCGTTACCAGGTGCAACCGCGCATGCACAGTCAACTGATATTGCCGATGCTGGATGAGCTGCTGGCCGAGGCCGGGGTGACACTCGCGGCGCTGGATGCCATCGCCTTCGGCCGCGGGCCCGGCGCCTTCACCGGGGTGCGCATAGCGGTGGGTGTGGCGCAGGGCGCCGCCTTCGCCGCCGATCTGCCGGTGGTCCCGGTATCCACCCTGGCCGCTCTGGCGCAGCGGGGCTTCCGCGAGCTGGGTTGGCGGCGTCTGCTGCCGGCCTACGACGCGCGCATGCGGGAGGTCTACTGGGGTGCCTATGAAGTGGATGCCCAGGGCCTGGTTTCGGCCCGGGTGGCCGATGAGGTGTGCGCGCCCGACCGGGTGACCTTGCCGGACGGTGGCGGCTGGCAGGGTGTCGGGGCCGGTTGGGGTAGCTACCGGGATCTGTTGGACCAGCGGCTGGGTGACGCGGTCGGGGAGGTGAATGCGGATCTGCTCTGCAGTGCCCACGACGTGGCGCTGCTGGGTACGGCCGGTTTTGCCCGTGGCGAGTCGGTGGCGGCGGAGCTGGCCGCGCCGGTCTATCTGCGCGACAAGGTGGCGTCCAGACCGGGCGAATCCCGGGCGGGATAAGTCGGTATTTCCATGGGGCGGGCCGTGCCTGCCGGGACAATCCAACAAATCACGGTGCCTACGGGATCCCCTATGGCTTAGGAAGCACCACGGATGGACACGGATACACACGGATTTTGGCTAGGAGCCTGTCGGGTTTGACCGACCGTAGCGAGGGAAAGCCGATTTGAGCCAGATTTTTTGATCTTTCGAGGCGAATAGTGGACCTATTTAACGAGAAAGATCGGAAAATATGGCCAAATTCGGCTTTTCCGCAGTAGGTTAGTGTTAAATCCGACAGGCTCCTAGGGAAGCCCCGGTAGGCAGTTGGTCGGGCAGGGGCATGCATGTGCCCGGCAGGGTGAACCCATCTGTGTCCATCCGTGTGGATCCGTGGTTCGGATATGGGCGGTCTTGCCGTTCCCGCATTGCTTCGGCACCAGCCGTAGCCGGGCCGTGCCCGCCGGATGGTCCTTACTCCGCCGTGTAGAGCGTGGTGCGGTTTCGGCCGCCCTCCTTGGACTGGTAGAGCGCCTTGTCCGCCTGTTCCAGCCATACGCTGTGGTTGGCTAAGTCCTCACGGATCTCGGCCACTCCCAGGCTGATGCGGAAGCGGATCTCCTGGCCGTCGTAATTCACCCGGGTCGTCTCCACTGCGTGGCGCAGACGCTCCGCGAAGATCCTGCCGCCCTGGCAGTCGGTATCCAGCAGGATGACGCAGAACTCCTCACCGCCGTAACGACCGGCGATGTCGATCTCCCGCTTGGTCTCCTGCAGCAGGGCCGAGGTGATGCGGATCACCTCATCGCCGGCCTGGTGGCCGTAGGTGTCGTTCACCTTCTTGAAGTGGTCGATATCGAACATCACCAGGGTGCGCGGTTTGCCGCTACGCGGAAAACGCTTGAATTCATTCTCCAGGTGGTGCTCCCAGGCGCGGCGGTTGTACAGGCCGGTCAGGCCGTCGGTGCGTCCCAACCGGTCCAGCTCTTCATTGGCCGACTGCAGCGCCCGCTCGTCCAGGGCGGCATCGGTGGCGTCGTACAGCATTAGGCAGACATGCTCCACCTCACCCGAGATACCGGTCAGTGGGAAGATGGTCATGTTCTGAAACATGGTGTCCGAACGGCCGGTGATCGGGTTATAGCTGTTGAAACGGACGATATAGGGGCGCTGCTGCCAGGAGGAGAACGCCCGGTTGTTGAGCAGGAATACCGTATCCAGCTTTTTCTGCAACCACTTGACCGGCAGCTCCGGAAACTCCTCGAACAGGTTCTTGTCGGTCAGGGTAAAGGGGTGGATGCCGCTGTGGTTCCACATGAAATGGTTCCAGATCTTGATCCGGTAGTCGCGGTCGAGCACCACCAGGCCCACATCCACATTGTGGATGATCCCCAACAGCAGGTGCATCTCTGAAATATCGTCGTTGAGCGAACCCATGATCAGCCAATCTCCTCGCCCGAGCGCAGCTTCAGCGCGGCAATGGATTCCGGTGTGATCAGCACCAGTTGATTACAGCGGATCTGATTGTCCCCGATCACATAGTTGACCTCTATGGTCAGTATCCGCTCGTGTCCCTGGTGGTTGGCAAGGATCACGGCGCTGTCCTGGCTGTGGATGGTGATGCGGGGATGCCCCTGGCTGAAACAGATATCCAGCTGCTCGGCGAAGCCCTTGAGGAAGGCGCCGACCAGCACGTTGGCAATATCCATGTAGAGTTCGATCTCGCTGGAGGTTTCCAGGTGGTTGAGATCGAAGTTGAGGAGTTCGGCGACATGGCGGATATCGGTGTCGTGGAACAGCAGCAGATTCTCGCCGGAGATGCCGCCGCCGATGAATCCCTGGGTGATGCAGGAGAAGCTGTCGCCATGGGCGGTGGCGTTCAGGGTCATCTCCAGTTCGCCCCGTTCCAGCAGGCTGACGTGGGGGATGGTCAGCTCCACTTTCTCATTGACCACCCGCACCAGCAGGTCCGCCGCCCGTCCCATGGCCACATTGGTGATCTCCTGCACCCACTCGGTGAAGGTGACCTGGCCCGTGGCCTGCAGCTCCTGCTCCGTCAGGATACCCAATACCCCGAACTCATCCAGTACCCGGGTCAGTTCGGCGGGGTCCACCGGCTTCTTGATAAAGGCGACCGCGCCGAGCGCCATGACCCGTTTGTAGCTCTCCGGCTGGATGTCGCCGGAGATGACGATGGGCAGCGTGGGCAGATCCTGTTTACGGATGTACTCCAGCACCTCGAAGCCGTCCATCACCGGCATGGTCAGGTCGAGCAGCAGGATGTCCCCCTGGCCGGCCTCGATCGCCGCGACCGCTTCCCGGCCGTTGGCGCAGAATGTCAGGTCCACGTCCCAGCCGGACGGCAGGGCGCGCGTGACCTGTTTTCTGGCAAAGCTTGAGTCGTCACAGATGATGACGGGTATTGGCATATTCGGACCGGCTTATAGTTATAATGGGCGTTCGGCTTCGAGTATAACAACAAAACCCCGGACCAAGGCCAGAATCAAGTGAAGCGGCGAGCGAAGTTCCGGGGCCATCCCCGGAGGCATCCGCTGCGACGCTCATTCACCCTGGTCGGGGGTGGGCAGGACCGGGACCAGTTCGGGGCCGCCGCCCTGGAAATAGTAGTCGTAGCTGCCGTGCAGATGGGAGGTCAGGCCCCACGCCTCGGTGAAGGTGAGCCCGCTGTTCTCCGGGAAGATTACCTTGATATAGAGTCCATTGGCCTGCTGCTCCTTGAGCCCGGCGAGCACCGTCTCCAACTGCTCCTGGGAGACGGACCGGTAGCCCGGCTGCTGCTGGGTCTGGTATTCGACCAGGATGCGGTTGTCCGGCTTGGTGTAGCGTACCTCCACCAGGTAGCGTCCGGCGGGTGAACGGGCCGGCCGGATCAGTTTGTCGTACTTGACCTTGAGCTGTTGGAAATCGGATTGCAGGGTCTGCAGTTGCCGGCCGCTCTCACGCTCGGCGACCCGGGCCGCCAGCAGTTCACCCGACTGGCTGCTGTAGCGTTGCTGCAACCGGGCCAGCTGCTCCTGCACCGCGACGTAGTTCTGCTCCAGCGTATTCAGCGCCGAGTGGGCGGAGGCGATCTCCTCCTGGAACCGGCTCAACTGTTGTTGCGCCGCGAGCAGGGTCTGCTGCAGATCCTCCAGGTTCTGTTGCTGCTGCTGGATCAGCGCGTCCCGCTTCTTCAGCTGCTGGGTGAGGGTGAAATTCTCCGCGTTGAGCTGGTCGCGCAGCAGTTGCAGCGACTCGTTTTCCGCCTGCAGCTGGACGATGCCGCGATGCTGGGTGTCGATGGTGCCGGCCTGTTCCGTGCGCTGCTCCTCCAGCTGCATCAGGCGCATGCGCAGCATGGAGAGGTCGTTTTCCGCCGCGAACAGCTTCAGCGCCAGGCTCTCCTTCTCCTCGCCGGTGGCCTTGGCCAGCTCCACCGCGGCACGTTCCGCCTCCATGGTGGCGCGCAGCTGATTGACCAGCTCGATATTGCGTAGCAACAGGACCACCATGGCGATGACGAAGATCATCACGATCACGGTCATGATGTCGGTGAAGGAGGGCCAGAAGCTATCCTGGTTCTGGCCCTCCTGGCGGTTCAGCCGCAGATCGACAAAGCTGTTGTCGGAGTTCATATGTCCTCGTGCAGCCGGAAGCCGTCCCTGAGCAGCCGCTTGATGTCCTCCATCTCCCGGGTGATGGGCTGGATGCGCTCCTCATAGGCCTGTTGCATCGCCCGGCTGATGGATTGCTCGAGCGCCTGGATATTACCCTGGGAGAGCTGCATCTCCTGGGCCAGGTTCTGGAACGAGACCTGGGACCCCTCCATCTTGCTGATCAGGCTCTGCAGCGAGCGGATCAGTCCGCTGAACTCAAACAGCACGCTCTCGGTCTGGATCTGGAAGCGCGGCATCAGGTGGGCGGCGGTGATCTGCTCCACCCCGCTTACCAGGTTGGTCTGCACATCGGTCAGCTTCATGTAGAAATAGCCGAAGAAGATATAGCAGACGATGGCGGTGATGGTGGTCGAGAGCGCGGTGGACATGCCGTGGATGACCAGTCCCATGCCGTTGACGTTGACTGCCGAGGCGAGCAGGTCGGAGGCGCCGATCAGGGCGATGGAGAGCGACACGATGGTGCCGAACACGCCGCTCAGGATCAGCGTGTTGTTGACGAACTTCGGCAGACTGTTGCGGGTGCTTTCCGACGCTACCAGGGTGGTGGCCAGGGCGTTGTGATTGATCGGGGTGTTGGCCTTGTGCAGCGCCTCCAGGGTACGGTAGCGGCGCGCGATAATGCGCTGTTCGGCGACCTCGTAGAGCGGGTCGACCTTGTCCCGCAGGTTGGCCATGAACTGCACCACCGCCCGCTCTTCCAGCCCGTAACTGACCAGTATGCCGATGATCCTGAACAGCCCGAGGGTGAACAGGGCGAGGATGGCGCCGTTGATGATCAGGCCGGTGGGGGTGAGCTGGTCGCGGAAGTAGATTTCAATAATGAAATCGAGTTTCCAGAACAGCACGCCGGCGCCGATGGCGCCCAGGATGATCATGCGAATCAGGATATTGCGACTGAAATGGCGGCGTATCTGTATGCTTTCCAAGAGTGTTCCCCAGCGGTGTTCAGGCCAGCGATGGACTCCAGCTTACCATATCTGGTTGACGAGGCTAGAATGGCCCTGTGTTTATACTGATATAGAGCCACTGCATAACAGGAGTCACATCATGCCGGACAGGGCGGGCGCACGCCGGGACCTGCTGACGATTTTTCAGGCGGCGCTTGCGCGCGTCGAGGGGCGTACCTGTGTGCGGGATCCGCTGCAAGAAGTGGTGGGACCGGTCTCGCTCATCGCCCTGGGCAAGGCGGCCCAGTCGATGGCCCTGGGCGCCCTGGAGGCATTGGGGGAGCGGGTGGTGGACGGCCTGGTGATCTCCAAGCCGGGGCATCTCGATGCGCCGCTGCTGGGCGCCCGCGGGCTGCGCTGTGTCGAGGGGGGGCACCCGGTGCCCGACGCGCGCAGCCTGCAGGCCGGCGATGCGCTGCTGGAGTTCATCCGCACACGGCCCGGCGATCGCCGCCTGCTGTTTCTGATCTCGGGCGGTACCTCGGGGCTGGTGGAACGGCTCCGCGACGGCATCGACCTGGAGAGCCTGCAGCGGGTCAACCGCTGGCTGCTGGGGAGCGGCCTGCCGATCGATGCCATGAACCGGGTGCGCAAGGCCCTCTCGCAGATCAAGGGGGGTGGCCTGATCCCGCTGCTGCAGGGGCGGCCGGCCCGGGTGTTGCTGATCTCGGATGTGCCGGGGGACGATCCCGGGGTGATCGGCTCGGGGTTGCTGGTGGCGACCCAGCGCCCCGACACCCTGGATGATCTGTCACTGCCCGACTGGCTGCGGGCCCTGCTGCCGACCGCACCGGCGCCCGCCGAGACACCGCCGGATAATATCCGCATCAGCGTCGTCGCCTCGCTGGCGGATGCCCGTGAGGCCGCCGCCGCCAAGGCACGGGAGCTGGGTTATGCCGTGACCCTGAACCGGGCCCATCTGGGGGGTGATGTGGAGGTGCTCGGCCGCCGCCTCGGCTATGAGTTGCGCGATACCTGGCCCGGTCTCTATATCTGGGGTGGCGAACCCACCATCCGGCTGCCGGAGCATCCCGGCCAGGGCGGGCGTAACCAGCATCTGGCGCTGGTAGTGGCCACCCAGATCTCCGGTCGCCGGGACCTCTGTTTCCTGGCCGCCGGCACCGACGGCGGCGACGGGCCGGGCGAGGATGCCGGAGCCCTGGTCGACGGCGGCAGCGTGGGACGCGGTAACCGGGCGCTGGGTATCGATCCCGAGGTCTGCCTGGCCCAAGCCGATTCCGGCCGCTTCCTTGAGGCCAGCGGTGATCTGATCCAGACCGGCCCCACCGGCACCAACGTGATGGACCTGATGATCGGGCTGAAGTGGTGAGTCCTGTTCCCGCCTGGCCTGAATGGGCATCGTCGCCGTGTAGCTGCCATGCTATGATCGTGGCTCAATCGAGGATCCGCCATGTTTGAAACCGCCACCCTGCTGCTGTTCGTCACCTCCGCGGTGCTGTTGGCCCTGTCGCCGGGGCCGGACAACCTGTTCGTGCTGACCATCTCCATCGCCCGCGGTCCACTGGCCGGCGTGGTCACCACCCTCGGCCTCTGCACCGGCCTGGTGGTGCATACCGGCGCGGTGGCGCTCGGTGTGGCGGTGTTCATCCAGGAGTCGGCGCTGGCGTTCTCGCTGCTCAAGATCGGCGGCGCCCTCTATCTCGCCTGGCTCGCCTGGCAGGTGTTCCGCGCACCGGCCGAGACACTCGGCGCGCGCGCTAGCGGCGACGGTTATCGCCGGCTCTATCTGCGCGGGGTGCTGATGAACATCATGAATCCCAAGGTGTCGCTGTTCTTCCTCGCCTTCCTGCCGCAGTTTGTCAGCCCAGTGCTCGATCCGGCGCTCGGTCCAGTACAGGGCAGCGTCACCCTGCAGATCGTTATCCTTGGCCTGCTGTTCATGGCCAGTGCCCTGCTGGTGTTCGGTCTGATCAGCCTGGCCGCGGGACGCATCGGCGGTTTCCTGCGCAAGGGCCGGGGAGGGTTGATTCTCAACCGCCTGAGTGGCGTGGTGTTCGCCGGACTGGCGCTGAAGCTGCTGCTGACGGAGCGTTGAATTGGCGCATTGCTTTGCCGCCCTTCATCCGCCGGCTTCAAGATCCAGCACCGGGCATCTATACTCAAACCGTTGTTAGGGATGACCGGGGGTTGCGTAACGGCGTCGTATACCGCTACCGATTCCATCCCGTTCACCGTGACCATCGACTGCCCCGAGGGTGTGCGCGGCTGCTACCGGCACCGGTATCAGGCGCCGCCACCCAGCCTTCACCAGCGGGCTGAAGCAGTCATGCCCGCCATCATACCCCGCACCCGACGGTGCGGAGCGGGGGTGTAACGACCAGAACTTTCAGGGAGATGCGAATGGACGCTACCGATGAATCCGCCAACCGACCATGAGTGGTACAAGGACGCCATCATCTATCAGCTGCATGTGCGTGCCTATTGCGACAGCAGCGGTGACGGTATCGGCGATTTCGCGGGTCTGACCTCCAGGCTCGATTACCTGCAGGAGCTGGGGGTGAATGCACTCTGGTTGCTGCCCTTTTATCCCTCGCCGCTGCGCGACGACGGCTATGATATCGCGGATTATCGGGGCATCCATCCCGATTACGGCACTCTGTCCGACTTCCGCCGCTTCCTGCGCGAGGCGCACAAACGCGATCTGCGGGTGATTACCGAGCTGGTGATCAACCACACCTCGGATCAGCATCCCTGGTTTCAGGCGGCGCGCGCCGCGCCCGCGGACTCCCCCAAGCGCGACTTTTACGTCTGGAGCCGGACGATCAAGCGCTACGAGGCCGCGCGCATCATCTTCACCGATTATGAAAACTCCAACTGGGCCTGGGATGACACCGCCCAGGCCTATTACTGGCACCGTTTTTTCTCTCACCAGCCGGATCTGAATTTTGCCAATCCGCAGGTGATCAAGGCGGTGCTGCAGGCGATGCGCTTCTGGCTGGACATGGGGGTCGACGGGTTGCGTCTGGATGCGATCCCCTACCTGATCGAGCGCGAGGGGACCAGTTGTGAAAATCTCCCCGAGACCCACGCCATCATCCGCCAGCTGCGGGCCGAGCTCGACCGGCATTACAGCGATCGTATCCTGCTGGCCGAGGCCAACCAGTGGCCGGAGGATGTGCGCGAATATTTCGGCGATGGCGATGAATGCCACATGGCCTACCACTTTCCCCTCATGCCGCGCATCTTCATGGCGATCGCCCAGGAGGACCGCCATCCCATCAGCGAGATACTGCTGCAGACCCCAGAGATACCGGACAACTGCCAGTGGGCGATCTTCCTGCGCAATCACGATGAGCTGACCCTGGAGATGGTGACCGACCGTGAGCGGGATTATATGTACGATACCTACGCCACCGACCCGCGTGCCCGGGTCAACCTGGGGATCCGCCGCCGCCTGGCCCCGCTCATGGACAACGACCGCTCCCGCATCGAATTGCTCAACAGCCTGCTGCTCTCCATGCCCGGCTCACCCATCCTCTACTATGGTGACGAGATCGGCATGGGCGACAACATCTATCTGGGTGACCGCCACAGTGTACGCACCCCGATGCAGTGGAGCCCGGATCGTAACGCCGGGTTTTCCCGGGCCGATCCGCAGCGCCTCTATCTGCCGCTGATCATGGACCCGCTCTACGGCTACGAGGTGGTAAATGTCGAGGCCCAGGGCCGGCATGCCAGCTCCCTGCTCAACTGGATGCGGCGGCTGATCGCCACACGCAAGAGTTTCAAGGCCTTTGGTCGCGGCAGCATCACCTTCCTGCGGCCGGGGAATCGCAAGATCCTGGCCTATCTGTACGAATACGGGGAGGAGAAGATCCTCTGCGTGTTCAACCTCTCGCACAGTGCCCAGCCGGTGGAACTGGATCTCTCCGCCTACAAGGGGTTGGTGCCGGTCGAGTTGCTGGACAACTCGGCGTTCCCCGCCATTGGCGAGTTGCCCTATCTGCTCAGTCTGCCACGTTACGGTTTTTACTGGTTCGGCCTGTCGGCCGAGGTGGACCCGCCGGTCTGGCATGTGGATAAGTTGCCGCGCGAGGAGCTGCCGGTGCTGGTGCTGCCGGAGAGCCTGCTGGCGGCCCTGGTCGGCGGATCCGGCCGGGGGGGGCGTGACGGCCTGGCGCGCAAGACCTTCAACCAGTTGAAGAGCGAGGTGCTGCCGGCTTTTTTTGATGCCCAGCACTGGTTCAGCGAGGCCGCCGGCAAGGTGACCGGCATCGAGCTGGAAGTGGCCAGTGAATGGCGCGGGAGCGACCACCGGGAGTGGTTGCCTCTGCTGGTCAGGGTCGCTTTCGATACGCAGCCGATGCAGAGCTGTTTTCTGCCGCTCGGCATGCTGTTTGACGGCTCGGGATCCGAACAGGAGTTCAACGCGCTCTCGCCCTGGATGCTGGCCAGGGTCAGGCAGCACGCCAGGATGGGCATCATCTACGATGCCCTGGGGGAGGATGCCTTTTGTCTCCACCTGCTCGATGCCATGGCGCATGACCGGCGGCTACCGTTCGGCAGCGGCGAGATGGTGTTCAGCCACCGCGCGGAGTTTCCCGATATCACCGCTCTACCCACGGTGGAACGGCCCGGCCTGGAGCAGAGCAACAACGCCATCATCTTCGCTGACCAGGCCATACTCAAGGTCTACCGGCGGGTCCAGGAGGGGGTGAATCCGGAGCTGGAGATGGGGCGTTTCCTCAGCGACCTGTCGCCGCGACCGTCGATCGCGCCACTGATCGGCAGCATTGAATACCATGCCCCCGACAGCGTCACCGCCATCGCCGTCATGCATCGCTATATGTCCAATCAGGGCACGCTCTGGGACTATACCCAGGATTATCTGGATCGCCTGCTGACGCTCTGCATCGAGGCCCCGGAGAGCGTGGACGACCCGGAGACCCATGCGGTCTACGCCACCCAGATGGGCAAACTGGGCCAGCGTACCGCCGAACTGCATTGTGCGCTGGCGACCGGCGGCAACCCGCAGTTCGATCCGCAACCGCTCACGCCCGAAGAGATCGACGGCCAGCGGGGCAGGTTGCGCGGGCTGCTGCTGGGCGGCCTTGAGCGGCTGGACAACGCCCCCGATCCGCTGCCGGAACCGCTCCGCGAGATGACCGAAGAGCTGCTCGCCAGCGCCGCCGACGCGCTGGATCGGCTGAGCGTCCCAAGCGGCGCGCCGCTCTACAAGCTGCGGGTCCACGGCAATTATCATCTGGGGCAGATCCTGATCGCCCACAACGATTTTGTCATCACCGATTTCGAGGGCGACCCGGACCTCCCCCTGCAGGAGCGGCGTGCCCGCTATTCCCCGCTCAAGGACGTGGCGGGGATGCACTACTCACTGACCCTGGCCGCCGCAATCGCGCTGCAGCGGCAGCTGGCCGTCCCCGCGCACGAAATGCTGGAACACGCGGCCAGGGTGTGGGAGCGGACGTCCCGGGATGCCTTCATGAGGGGCTACCTGGAGGGGATCGCCGCTTGTACCATCTACCCGGCCGATGCCGCCCAGGCCCGGGCACTGCTCGACTTCCATCTCACGGCGCGGGCGGTGGAGACCCTGCATCGCACGCTGCATACACGTCCCACCTGGCTGGAGGCGGTGATTCGCATTCTGCACCGGCGGCTTGTCGGCAACGGCGCCGACCCCCGGGGAGCGGCGGATGATTGACCGAGCGCACCGCCCACCGCCACTGCAACAGGGAGTGCCCACCATGGCTTCAGCCGCCACCCCTACGCCGGCCGGCACCCGGCGCGGGCATCGCATGCCCTTCGGCGCCCAGCTCACGGAACCGGGCGGGGTGCGCTTTCGCCTGTGGGCGCCGGCGCTGCCGGGGGTGCTGCTGCGGCTCGGTGAGGCACCGCCGCAACCCATGACGGCGTTGCCCGGGGGCTGGTTCGAACGGGTGTGTGACGCCGTCCCGGCGGGTAGCCGTTACTGTTACGAGATCGGTGACGGCCTCTGCGTCCCCGACCCGGCATCGCGCGGCAATCCCGACGGCGTGCACGGCCCCAGCGTGGTGGTCGACCCCGGCGCCTTTGCCTGGCAGGACGGCGGGTGGTGCGGGCGACCGTGGCACGAGGCGGTCATCTACGAACTGCATGTCGGGACGTTCACCCCGCAGGGGACCTTTGCCGGCGTCATGCAGCGGCTGGACCATCTGCTGGAGCTCGGCATCACCGCGATCGAGCTGATGCCGCTGGCGCAATTTCCCGGCCACCGCAACTGGGGTTACGACGGTGCCCTGCCGTTCGCCCCGCATGCCGGCTACGGCACCCCCGACGACCTCAAGCGGCTGATTCAGGCGGCCCATCAACGCGGGCTGATGGTGCTCCTCGACGTGGTCTACAATCACTTCGGTCCGGAGGGCAATTACCTGCACCTCTATGCGCCGCCATTCTTCAGCCAGCGCCACCACACCCCCTGGGGCGCGGCGATCAACTTCGACGGCGAGATGAGCCGCACGGTGCGCGACTTCTATATCCACAACGCCCTCTACTGGCTGGAAGAGTTCCATCTCGACGGGCTGCGGCTGGACGCGGTGCACGCCATCATCGACGACAGCCGGCCCGACATCCTGGAGGAGTTGGCCCAGGTGGTGCGGACCACGCTGGGACGCGAGCGGCACATCCACCTGGTGCTGGAGAATGACCACAATGCGGTCCGCTATCTGGAACGTCGGGACGCGGGTGCCCACTGCTACGATGCCCAGTGGAATGATGACCTGCACCACGCCTGTCATGTGCTGCTGACCGGTGAGCAGGATGGCTACTATGCCGATTACCGGGAGCACGCCACGGCCCACCTGGGCCGTTGCCTGAGCGAGGGTTTCGCCTATCAGGGCGAGGTCTCCGGCTACCGCCACGGCGCGCGCCGCGGCGAGCCCAGCGCCCACCTGCCGCCCAGCGCCTTTGTCTCGTTTCTGCAGAATCATGACCAGATCGGCAACCGCGCCTTCGGCGAGCGCCTGACCACCCTGGCCGGGGCCGAGGCGCTGGCGGCGGCGACGGCGCTGCTTTTGCCGGCTCCGCCACCGCCGCTGCTGTTCATGGGCGAGGAGTGGGGGGCGCGTGAACCCTTCCCCTTTTTCTGCCAGTTCGAGCCCGGTCTGGCCGCGGCGGTGACCGAGGGACGGCGCAAGGAGTTCGCCGGCTTCAGCCGCTTTCGCGACCCGGCGGTGCGCGCCACCATTCCCGATCCCTGCGCCGAACAGACCTTCGAACTGGCGCGGCTCGATTGGTCCGCCCTGGAGAGCCCGCCGTCGCGCGACCGGCTGGCCCTGTACCGGCGGCTGCTGGCGTTGCGCCAGCAGGTCATTGTGCCGCGTCTGCCGGGGGCGCGCGGCAGCTGGTTCGAGGTGCTGGGCGAGGCGGCACTGGAGGTCTCCTGGCGGCTCGGGGACGGCTCCCGCCTCAGTGTCATGGCCAACCTGGGGAGTGCCACGGTGACGGTGGCCGGACCGCCCCGGGGCCGGTTGCTGTTTGCCGGTCCGGCCGGGCCGCCGGAGGATCTGGCGGCGGATTTGGCGGCGGATTTGGCGGCGGGGAGACTGCCCGGCTGTTCGGTGGCCTGGTATCTGGAGGGTGCTGATGAACCAGGCTGAACTGCTGGCCACCCTGAGCGAGCTGGCGGGGATAGTGCCGGAGTACGTGGATAACTGGCAACGCACCCACCGGCCCTCCGACGCTACCCGCCGCGCCCTGCTCGGCGCCATGGGCTTTGACGTCGCCAGCGCGGCGGGCCTGGCGGCGGCGATCGATGAGTGCCGGCTGCGCCCCTGGCGGCGCCTGCTCGAACCGGTGCGGGTGACGGGGGAAACCGACCCCTGGGTACGCCTGGTGATGGCGGATGCCGAGGCCGGCGCCGAGTTAATCTGCCGCCTGCGGCTGGAGGACGGCACGGAGCATGACCACCCGTTCCAGCCGGCGCGATTGCCGCGCCTGCAGCGGCGCGAGGTGGACGGCCGGCCTTCGAGCGCCTGGAAGCTGGCGTTGCCGCTCCAGCCCCCGCCGGGTTATCACCAACTGGCCATCGTCCGCGGTGGGGAGGTGATCGCCTCCCAGAGCCTCATCGTCGCGCCGGGCAACTGTTACCTGTCGGCCGCGCTGGAGCGCCCCGGCGGTCTGTGGGGGCCGGCGCTACAGCTCTATGGCCTGCGTTCCGAACGCAACTGGGGGATCGGTGACTTCACCGATCTGCGGCTGTTGCTGGAGCAGTGGTCGGGCTGGGGTGCGGATATCGTCGGGGTCAATCCGCTGCATGCCCTGTTTCCCCACAACCCGGAACACGCCAGCCCCTACAGCCCGTCGAGTCGCCTCTACCTCAATCTGCTTTATCTCGATGTCGAGGCGATCGCGGAGTACCGCGGCTGCGAGGCGGCCCGCGCGCTGGTGGGCTCGGCCGAGTTCCAGCTACGCCTGCAGGCGCAGCGCGAGACCGAACTGGTCGATTACGCGGCGGTGGCGGCGCTGAAACTGCCGGTCCTGGAGCTGCTCTACCGCCACTTCCGCGAGCAGCATCTGCAGCCGGGAAGCGAGTGGGCGGCACAGTTTCGCGCCTTCCAGGAGCGCGAGGGGGAGCGGCTCTATCACCACACCCTGTTCGAGGCGCTGCAGGAACATTTTCATCAACAGGACCCGGAGGTGTGGGGCTGGCCGGTGTGGCCGGAGCCGTATCGCCAACCGCAGGCGCCGGAGGTGCAGGAGTTTGCCGCACGGCATCGTGAACGCATCGAGTTTTTCAGCTATCTGCAGTGGCAGGCCGGCCTGCAACTCGCCGCCGCCGGCTGGCGTTCCATGGAGCTGGGACTCGGGGTGGGCATCTATCTCGATCTGGCCGTCTCGGTGGATGGCGGCGGCGCCGAGTCGTGGGCCAACCAGGCGCTGTATGCCATCGGCGTCGGGGTCGGCGCGCCGCCCGAACTGCACAATCAGCTGGGCCAGGACTGGGGCCTGCCCCCGCTGGTGCCGTCGCGGCTGTTCGAGGCGGCCTATGCCCCCTTCATCGCCACCCTGCGCCACAACATGCGCCACGCCGGGGCGCTGCGGCTCGATCATGTAATGGGGCTGATGCGCCAGTACTGGGTGCCCGCCGGCTCGCCGCCCGCCGCGGGTGCCTATGTCGCTTATCCCTTCGCGGACCTGTTGGGCATCCTCGCGCTGGAGAGCCAACGCAATCAGTGCGTGGTTATCGGCGAGGACCTGGGGACCGTCCCGCAGGAGGTGCGCAGTGCACTGGCCGCGATGCAGGTACTCTCCTACCGCGTCCTGATCGACGCCAAGACGGCCGATGGCCACCTGCTGCCGCCGGCCGACTATCCGCCCCAGGCGCTGGCGGCGCTCGCCACTCATGACATGCCGACCCTGAGCGGTTACTGGGAGGGGCGCGATATCCTGCGGCGCAGCGAGCTGGGGCTGTTCGCCACCGCCGAGGCACGTCATGGGCAGGTTATCCAGCGCGCCCGTGAACGCGCCGAACTGTTGTTGCTGCTGGAGCAGGAGGGGCTGCTGCCGGAGGGGGTGACGGTCAATTCGATATCACTGCCGGCGGTGAGCGCAGCGTTTGCCGAGGCGGTATACGTCCTGCTCGCGCGCAGCCCGGCGCGGTTGCTGATGGTGCAGCTGGAGGATCTGTTCGGGGTGCCGGATCAGGTCAATATCCCCGCCACCACCACCCAGCACCCCAACTGGCGGCGCAAGCTGCCGCTGCACCTGGAGAGTTGGGCCAGCGACCCGCGTCCCTTCTCGCTGTCGGCGGCGCTACGCCGGGAACGTCCGCTCCAGCGTCCCCCGCTCGTCCCCCGCCAGGCGCGCGTGCCGACGTCCACCTATCGGCTGCAGTTCAGTCGCGACTTCACCTTCCCGCAGGCGACCGAGCTGATCCCCTATCTGGCGCGGCTCGGCATCAGCCACGTGTACTGCTCGCCCTATCTCCGGGCGCGTTCCGGCAGCAGCCATGGCTATGACATTATCGATCACAACAGCCTCAATCCGGAGATCGGCACGGCGGAGGAGTTTGCCGTCTTCTGCAATTCGCTCAAGTTCCATGGCATGGGGCAGATCCTGGATATGGTGCCCAATCACATGGGGGTGATGGGGGCCGACAATGCCTGGTGGCTGGATGTGCTGGAGCACGGCCCGGCGTCGGTATTCGCCGCTTTTTTCGATATCGACTGGCAGCCGAAGAAGCTCGAACTGCACGGCAAGGTGCTGCTGCCGATCCTGGCGCAACGCTATGGCATGGCCCTGGAGGGCGGGGAGCTGAAGCTGGAGTTCGATGCCGGCGGCGGCAGCTTCAGTGTCTGGTATCACCAGCACCGGTTGCCGATCGATCCCGGCGAATACCCGCGCCTGTTGCGGCACCGTTTCGACCTGCTGTCCGGTCTGCTGGGCCCCGACCATCCCGATTACCTGGAGCTGGGGAGCCTGATCACGGCGTTCGAAAACCTGCCGTCGCGGCAGACCGGCGCGCGCGAGGCGATTCTGGACAGGCAACGGGATGCCGGCCTGTTCAAGCACCGCCTGCTGCAGCTGACCGCCGGCAGCCCGGAGATCGCGGGGATGGTGCAGGAGACGGTCAACGACTTCAACGGACGGCTGGGCGATCCAGACTCGTTCCAGCTGTTGCACCGGCTGCTCGATGCCCAGGCGTGGCGGCTGGCGGACTGGCATGTCGCCTCCGACGAGATCAATTATCGTCGCTTCTTCGATATCAACGATCTCGCCGCCCTGCGCATGGAAGACCGCCGCGTCTTCGATATGACCCACCGGTTTGTGTTCGACCTGCTTGCCGACGGGCGGCTGGATGGCCTGCGTATCGATCATCCCGATGGACTCTATGATCCGGCCCAGTATTTTGCCCGCCTGCAGCGGCGGGCGGGTCTGGATGCCCTGGAAGGGGACGCCGCGCTCTACGTGGTGGTGGAGAAGATCCTCGCCCGCTCCGAGCCCCTGCGTGACGACTGGGCGGTGCAGGGCAGTACCGGCTATGACTTCTGCAATCTGCTGACGCGCCTGCTGGTCGATCCGCGGGGCGAACGCGGGCTGAACCGTGCCTATCGCCGGTTCATCCACGAGGCGCTCGATTTCAGCCAGCTGGTGTACCGGGGCAAACGCCATACCATGGAACACGCCATGGCCAGCGAGCTCAATGTGCTGGCGGGGCAGCTGAGCCGTATCTGCGAGTCCAGTCCGCACACCCGGGATTACACCCACAACAACCTGCGTTTGGCCCTGATCGAGGTGATCGCGCACTTCCCGGTCTACCGCACCTACGTCCGCCAGGGACAGGTCGGCAGCCTGGATCGCCGCTATGTGGAGTGGGCGGTGGCCCTGGCCAAGAAGGCCAACCGGGGGCTGGATGTGACCATATTCGATTTTATCGCCTCGGTGCTGTTGATGGAGAGTGCCGCGGCCACCGATGAGCGTGCCTGCGCGGCGATGACGGCGCTGGCGATGAATTTCCAGCAGGTCTCCAGCCCGGTGATGGCGAAGGGGGTGGAGGACACCGCGCTCTATCGCTATCATCGCCTGATCTCGCTCAATGAGGTGGGCGGCGATCCGGCGCACTTCGCGGTCCCGCTGCATGAGTTCCATGCCGAAAATGCCCAGCGTCTGGCGCAGTGGCCGCATACCATGCTGAACAGCTCGACCCATGACAGCAAGCGCAGCGAGGATGTACGCATGCGCATCAACGTGCTGTCCGAGATCCCCGAGCGCTGGCAGCAGCAGAGCCGTCGTTGGAAACAGATCAACCGCCACCGCAAGCGCCGCCTGGAGCAGGGCAAGGCGCCGTCCGACAATGACGAGTATCTGCTCTACCAGACCCTGCTCGGTACCTGGCCGCTGCAGTCGATGGATGCTGCCGGTCATGAAGCCTATGTGGCGCGTATCGAACGCTATATGCTGAAGGCGGTACGCGAGGCCAAACAGCACACCAGCTGGGTCAATCCGGTGCCGGAGTACGAGGAGGCCCTCTGTCACTTCATCCGGCGGCTGTTGCAGAGCGGTGAAAACAATCTCTTCCTCAGTGAATTTCTGCCGTTCCAGCGGGAGGTGGCGCGCTGGGGCATGTTCAACGCCCTGTCGCAGCAGCTGCTCAAGCTGACCTCGCCGGGGGTGCCGGACCTATTCCAGGGCAGCGAACTATGGGAATTCAACCTGGTCGATCCCGACAATCGCCGCCCGGTGGACTTCCCCCGGCGTCAGCGCCTGCTGGCCGAACTGGAACGGTACACCACCGTACCCCAGGCCGAGCTGGCGGGGCGTGTGCGGCAACTGCTGGACTCCCTGGCCGACGGCCGTGCGCGACTCTATCTGATCTGGCGGCTGCTGGGGATTCGCCTGCACTGGAAGACGGTTTATCAGGAGGGGGCGTATATGCCGCTGGAGGTGAGTGGAGCCGCGGCGGAGCATCTCTGCGCGTTCGCCCGCCATGCCGGGGAGACCAGTCTGATCAGCGTCGCCCCGCGCTGGTACAGCCGGCTTGCCCCCGGGGCCGGGGATCTGCCCCTCGGGTCCGGGGTGTGGGGGGATAGCTCGATTGTGCTGCCGGAGCGTTTGGCGGGAGAGGGCGGCCGCAACCTGCTGACCGGCGAGCCGGTTGAGGTCGCGCTGCAGGAGGGTCTGGCGGTGCTGCCGGTGGCGACCCTGCTGCAATCCTTCCCGGTGGCGTTGGTGCGGTTGTGACCGGGGTCTATCCTGAGTTCAGGGGTGTTGCGCAGCCGTCTCGCGTGGGTCCGGTTGAGCGTAGATGTATTGATGATTAACGCGCACCACGCAGCAGCCCTGCCACGCTTAGGTCTTCATCTATTTCGGGCCAATGGATGCCCTCACCATCTCCGAGAATTTCGTATTTCTCTATCTGATTTTTCGAGGCATTCGATAAACGAGGAAACCATATCAATGGGACAGTTACTTTTCGCCCATCTACCAGGGAGACAACCAAATCATCATCTGTGAACTCGACCTTTTGGGCCAACGGATGTATCTCAACTGCCAATGTGCTCATTCCAGGCCTCCAGGAATATTTCTCTGTTCAGTTCGACATGTTTCTGAATTATTCGCAATTCATGCGAAGCAAACCTTTTCGAACCCGCCAGTGCAACTGGACTCAACCAGAATTTAGCAAGAAACTGCTCTCGCTGTACATGAACATGTGGTGCTTCCCCTTTTTCATTGCTGTAGAAATAGAACCGGTAGGGTCCAACCCGAAGAATTGTTGGCATAGTTCAAATAGTTCCGTGTTCAATCCGTGATTACATAACCTTGTGGGTTCAAAAACGTGTCCATCAGTCTTCTACTTTCCTGCGCGGTCAGCCTGACCGGGTAATGCGCAGCATCCGCTGGATGTCCTGCTCCTCGACCCCCGAAATGTGCCCGAGCTCTCTCAGGGGTCCGAGATCGGCGAGGGCGAGGCCGTGGCGGGCGCATTGTTCGCGGTAGAACTCCAGGGTTCTGGAAACCACCGGGAAGCCCTGCCAGCTGCCGGAATACTCTTCACCTATGTTTACATTGGCGTAAAAGGTGCCGTCCGGTGCCAGGCGCCGGGCAATGAAGCCGAGCGTCTGATCGAGGATCGGATCCTGCATGTGAATCAGCACAGGGAATGCCCAGGCATAATCGAACTGTTGCTCGACGGACAGTTGTGAAACGTCATCCGATTGCAGCAGCACCGGCTGTTTTCCCTCCAGTCCCGCCTCCTGCAACTCCTTGCGCCCCTCGGCCAGGGCCTCGGCCCGAACCTCGATGCCGAAGTAGTGGCCGGGCTGGAGGTATTCGATCAGGGGGATACCACCACGCAGTGTGCCGCAGCCCAGGTCGAGCAGGTAGTGCTCCGGGGCCAACCCCATCTGCCGGAGGAAACGGATCTGAAAATCGCGTTTCATTTTCCACAGCGCCGCAGGACCCACCATGGCGTGACGGTGTTCCTGCTTCGTGGTCATCAAGGGTTGTATACGGCGTTTCAATGCGCTCAGCATGCTCTTCATGTCTAACTCCCTTTATCCGTTCTTGTTGCTGATCCACAAGGACGTACGGGGAGGCTAAACAGAAAAGTCCGAATCCCCTTCGCTACGCCCGCGGCCGGAGGTGAACCGTGCCGCCAAGAGTAGAGCATAGCCGCACCCGTCGCGTTGTCTACGTGAGCGGGGATAATTTCCCCACCCTGGCGTTAAGGCATCGCGTAACCGAAGCCCCGAATAATCGCCACGGCCTCGGGGCTTTTGACGTAGTCGAGAAAGGCGCGGGCCACCGGATGGTCCTGCAGCAGCACCGCCTGCTGGGCGATCGGGTCGTACTCGGCGGGGGGGGGCTCCCACAGCGATCCTTCGGGCGGATGCCCGGGGCTTTTCACCTGGGAGTAGGCGACCAGGCCCAGTTCGGCGTTGCCGCTTCTGATGAACTGGTAGGTCTGGCCGATGTTCTCGCCGCGCACCAGGCGCCCCTGCAGGCCCTCCCAGAGTCCCCGGTTCTGCAGGAACTGCTCGGCGGCCTTGCCGTAGGGCGCCAGCCGCGGGTTGGCGATGGCCAGGTGGCGGAACGCCTGCCCCTCCAGCACCTTGCCCTGTGAATCCACCAGTCCCGCCTTGGGACTCCACAGCACGATCCGGCCCACCGCATAGGTGAAGCGGCTCCCCGGCACGGCCACCCCCTCCTGTTCCAGCAGTGCCGGGCGGTACTCGTCGGCGGCGAAGAAGGCGGCGAAGGGGGCGCCGTTTTTGATCTGGGCATAGTGTTTCCCGGTGGAACCGAATACCAGGTTGATCCGTTGTCCACTGCGCGCGGTGTAGCGGGCCGTGAGCTCCTTGATGGGATCGGCGAAGTTGCTGGCCACCGCAATGTTAATGGTATCGGCCAGGGTCGTGCCCATGTTGGCCAGCAGCAGGCAGGTGATGAGCAGCAGGTGGGTTACCCCAGGGATTTTCATATCAAGCTGAATCTCTGTTACTGAAATAGGCCTATCTTATGGGTAAACGCGCGGAAGGCCAAAATTTGGCGGCTCACAGGGTGCCCTTGACATCGGGTTCCGCGTTAACTAAGGTCTATCTGTACGATTTATCGATAAATCGCAAACAAAACGAAATTATAATGTCAAGGAAAGGAGGAGTTGCCCGTGAAGAAGATTCTCTTGAAACGATGGCTGGCCCCACTGATCTGCTCGGCGCTGTTTGCCGGCACCGCCACTGCCGCCACCTCGTGGGACATGCCGACCCCCTACGGCGATGGGGTACACCACACCCAGAATGTTCGCCAGTTTGCCGAGGATGTGAAGAGCGCCACCAATGGCGAGCTGGTGATCACCGTCCACTCCGGCGCCTCGCTGTTCAAGCATCCCGAGATCCATCGCGCCGTGCGCAGCGGCCAGGTCAATATCGGCGAGATGCTGATGGCCCTGCTGGGCAACCAGGATCCGCTGTTCAAGGTGGACAACATCCCGTTTCTGGCCAGCGATTTCGCCAGTGCGAAAAAATTGTGGCAGGTCAGCCGCCCGCACGTGGAGAAGAGCCTGGCGAAGGACGGCCTGATGCTGCTCTACGCCATTCCCTGGCCGCCGCAGGGGTTCTATACCAAGTCGGCCGTCGCTTCGGTCGAGGACTTCGCCGGCATGAAGATGCGCGCCTACAGCCCCACCACCTCGCGTCTGGCGGTGCTGCTGAAGGCGTCCCCCACCACGGTACAGACCCCGGAGATCCCCCAGGCATTCAGTACCGGTATTATCGACGCCATGGTGACCTCGCCCACCACCGGGGTGAGCAGCCAGGCGTGGGATTTCGTCGGCCACTACACCGATACCCAGGCGTGGATCCCCAAGAACATGGTGTTTGTCAACGCCCGGGCGTTCAAGCGCCTGCCGGCGGCGGTTCAGGATGCGCTGCTGGCGGCCGCCGCCAAGGCCGAGGCACGCGGCTGGGAGATCGCCGAGAGCGAGACCGTGGAGAAGACCGCCACCCTGAAGGCGCAGGGGATGCAGGTGAGTTCCCCGGCCGACCGCTTCAAGTCCGAGTTGCGGGAGATTGGCCGCGTCATGAGTGACGAGTGGGCCCAGGAGGCCGGTGCCACCGGCACCGAAATCCTCAAGGCGATGCAGTAATGGAGCGGGGAGCCGGCCTCGCCCTTGCCGGTTCCCCGGCTTCGCTAATGCGCAGACTGCTCGACAGGCTCTATCTCACCGCCGGCGCCGGCGCCGGCCTCTGCCTGGTACTCATGGCGCTGCTGATCCTGGCGCAGATCGTCGGCCGCTGGTTCGGGGTGGTGATCCCCTCCACCGAGGACTTCTCCGGCTTCCTGCTGGCGGCGGCCAGTTTCCTGGCCCTCGCCTACACCCTGCGAAGCGGCGGGCATATCCGGGTGAATCTGCTGATCAGTCACCTGCACGGCGGGCCGCGCCGCCTGATCGAGGGCACGGTGCTGCTGCTGGGCCTGCTGCTGGTGGGCTATGCCGCCTGGTCGGCGCTGCTGCTGGTGATCGAATCCTACCAATTTGACGAACTGAGCCAGGGCTATATCCCGGTGCCGCTGTGGATCCCCCAGACCCCCATGGCGGCGGGCCTGCTGATCCTGGAGATCGCGCTGCTGGATGAGTGGGTGCTGCTGTTGCGCGGCGATGAGCCCCACTATATGCGCCATGACGAGATCTCGGTGATCAGCGGGGGGGAGTGAGATGGATCCGCTGCTGCTGACCCTGCTCCTGGCCCTGCTGCTGTTCGGCCTGTTGGCCGCCGGGCTCTGGGTGGCCGTTACCCTGTTCCTGATCGCCTTTGTCGGGCTGCTGCTGAACGATACCGGCAACATGGGGCTGATCATGGCCACCACCACCTGGGGCGCCTCCGCCAGCTGGGGCCTGACCGCCCTGCCGCTGTTCATCTGGATGGGCGAGATCCTGTTCCGCACCCGCCTGTCGGAGGACCTGTTCAGCGGCCTGGCCCCCTGGCTCAACCACCTGCCGGGGCGCCTGCTGCATGTGAATATCCTCGGCTGCGGGATCTTTGCCGCGGTCTCCGGCTCCTCTGCCGCCACCGCCGCCACCATCGGCCGCATGACCGCGCCGGAACTGGAGAAGCGCGGCTACGACGAGCGCATGTCCCTCGGCACCCTGGCCGGCTCCGGCACCCTGGGACTGCTGATCCCGCCTTCGATCATCCTGATCGTCTACGGCGTCTCGGCCGAGGTCTCCATCGCCCGGCTGTTTATCGCCGGCGCCCTGCCGGGACTGCTGCTGATCCTCCTGTTCATGGGCTACACCATGCTCTGGGCGACCTTCAACCGCAAGCGCATGCCGCCGGCGGAACCGGATGTGCCGCTGCGCCGCAAACTGCGCGCCTCGCTGTCGCTGTTTCCGGTGATCGGGCTGATCCTGTTCGTGCTCGGCACCATCTATGGCGGGGTGGCCACTGCCACCGAGGCGGCGGTGTTCGGCGTGTTCGGGGCGCTGGTCATCGCCGCGCTGACCGGCACCCTGAGCCGACAAACCTTCATGGCGAGCCTGATGGGGGCGACCCGCACCAGCTGCATGATCGCCTTTATCCTGGCCGGTGCCGCCTTTCTCACCATCGCCATGGGTTTTACCGGCATCCCCCGGGCGCTGGCCGAGTATATCGCCACCCTGGGGCTCGGTCCGCTCGGCCTGATCGCGGTGTTGACCCTGTTCTTTATCCTGCTGGGCTGCTTTCTCGATGGTATTTCGGTGGTGGTGCTGACCACCTCGGTGGTGTTGCCGATGGTGCAGCAGGCGGGGATCGATCTGCTCTGGTTCGGTATCTACCTGGTATTGGTGGTGGAGATGTCGCAGATCACCCCGCCGGTCGGTTTCAACCTGTTCGTGCTGCAGGGGCTGACCGGACGCAACATCCTGCGTATCGCCGTCTACGCCCTGCCGTTTTTTCTGCTGCTGGTGCTGGCCGTGGTGCTGGTGACCGCGTTTCCGCAGATCGCCACCTGGCTGCCGTCGATGATGACCCGGGGTTAACCCATTTTTTATTGGAATGATTAGTCCATGAGTGAAGTGTTAGCGAGTGAAGACCGGGGTGTGACGCCCAAGTGGCAGTTCTGGATCGACCGCGGCGGTACCTTCACCGACGTGGTGGCGCAGCGTCCCGACGGCACCCTGGTGACCCACAAGCTGCTCTCCGAGAACCCGGCCCAGTACCGTGACGCGGCGATCCAGGGCATGCGGGATCTGCTCGGTGTGGGCAGGGATCAGCCGCTGCCGGCGGAACGGATCGATGCCGTGAAGATGGGCACCACGGTGGCCACCAATGCCCTGCTGGAACGCCACGGCGAGCCGACCCTGCTGCTGGTGACCCGCGGCTTCGGCGACGCCCTGCGCATCGGCTACCAGACCCGGCCGGAGCTGTTCACCCTGGATATCGAGCTGCCGGAGATGCTCTACAGCCAGGTCATCGAGCTGGACGAGCGGGTCGGCGCCCAGGGTGAGCTGATCCGGCCGCTGGACGAGGCCGCGGCACGCACCGCGCTGCAGTCCGCCCATGACCAGGGAGTGCGCAGCCTGGCGGTGCTGTTCATGCACAGCTACCGCTACCCGGCTCATGAACAGCGGGTGGCGGAACTGGCCCGGGAGATCGGCTTCAGCCAGATCTCCATCAGTTCCGAGGTGAGTCCGCTGATGAAGCTGGTGAGCCGCGGCGACACCACGGTGGTGGACGCCTACCTCTCGCCCATCCTGCGCCGCTACGTGGAGCAGGTATCCGCGGAACTGAACGGCATGCAGGAGGCGGGCGGGCGGCTGCTGTTCATGCAGTCCAATGGCGGGCTGACCGACGCCTACCGCTTCCAGGGCAAGGACGCGATCCTCTCCGGCCCGGCCGGCGGGGTGGTCGGCATGGTGCGCACCGCCGAGGCGGCCGGTTTCGCCAAGCTGATCGGCTTCGACATGGGCGGCACCTCCACCGATGTCAGCCACTATGCCGGGGAGTACGAACGCGCCTTCGAGACCCAGGTGGCCGGGGTGCGGTTGCGCGCGCCGATGATGCTGATCCACACCGTGGCGGCTGGCGGCGGCTCCATGCTGCAGTTCGACGGCGCCCGCTTCCGGGTTGGGCCGGAGTCGGCCGGGGCCAATCCCGGTCCCGCCTGCTACCGCAATGGCGGGCCGCTCACCGTCACCGACTGCAACGTCATGCTGGGCAAGCTGCAGCCGCAGCACTTTCCCCAGGTGTTCGGTCCCCGGGCCGACCAGCCGCTGGATGCGGCGGTGGTGCGCGAGCGCTTCCGCGAGCTGACCGAGCGGATCAACCGGGCCACCGGCGAGCGGCGCAGCCCGGAGCAGGTGGCGGAGGGGTTCCTGGCCATCGCCGTGGTCAACATGGCCAACGCCATCAAGCGCATCTCGGTGCAACGCGGTTACGACGTCTCGGAATACACCCTCTGCTGTTTCGGCGGCGCCGGCGGCCAGCACGCCTGCCTGGTGGCCGACTCCCTGGGCATGAAGCGGGTCTACCTGCACCCCCACGCCGGGGTGCTCTCCGCCTTCGGCATGGGGCTGGCGGATCGCCGGCTGCTGCGCGACCAGGCGGTGGAGGCGCGCCTGGCAGCGGAGTTGATGGCAGAGCTGGTGACCGGGCTGGAGCGGCTGGAGAGCAACGGGGTGGCGGAGATGCGGGCCCAGGGGGTGCGTGCCACGGCGATCCGTTGCGAGCGCAAGCTGCACCTGCGCTATCTCGGCTCGGACACCGCCCTGCTGGTCCCGTTTGCCGCGTTACCGGAGATTCAACGGGCATTCGAGCAGGCCCACCAACAGCGCTTTGGTTTCATCTCGCCGGAGAAACCGCTGATTGTGGAGGCGATCCAGGTGGAGGTGATCGGCGCCGGCGAGCATCCCGCACTCATCACCGGAGGAGTAGCGGTCGATAGCGCGCTGCAGCCGTTGGCGACCCATCCCACGGTGATGAACGGCGAGACCTGCGAGACCCCCTTCTATGCCCGCGAGGCCCTGCCGGCGGAACGGCCGGTGCAGGGCCCGGCAGTGGTGATCGAGCCGACCGGCACCATCGTGGTGGAGCCGGGCTGGCAGGCGATCCGCACCCGCGACGACAACGTGGTGCTGGAGCGCTACCAGCCGCTGCCGCAGCGGGTGGCTATCGGCACCCGGGTCGATCCGGTGATGCTGGAGATCTTCAACAACCTGTTCATGTCCATCGCCGAGCAGATGGGCATGGTGCTGGAGAACACTGCGGCCTCGGTGAATATCAAGGAGCGGCTCGACTTCTCCTGCGCGGTGTTCGACCAGCAGGGCGACCTGATCGCCAACGCACCGCACATGCCGGTGCATCTCGGCTCCATGAGCGAGAGCATCAAGACGGTGATCCGCGAGCGCGCCTGCCGCATGCGGCCCGGTGACGCCTACCTGCTCAACGACCCCTACAACGGCGGCACCCACCTGCCGGATGTCACCCTGATCAAGCCGGTGTTCGATCCAACGGGCGAGACGGTGATCTTCTATGTCGCCTCGCGCGGTCATCATGCCGATATCGGCGGCACCACCCCCGGCTCCATGCCGCCGGACTCCCGTTCGGTGGCCGAGGAGGGGATCCTGATCGACAACTTCACCCTGGTGGATCGGGGCAGCTTCCGCGAAGCGGAGATCCGCGCCTTGCTCGCCGGCGGCCCCTGGCCGGCGCGCAATATCGACACCAACGTGGCCGATTTCCAGGCCCAGCTGGCGGCTTGCGAGAAGGGGGTGCAGGAGCTGTTGCGCATGGTGGATCACTTCGGTCTCGACGTGGTGCATGCCTACATGCAGCACGTGCAGGACAACGCCGAGGAGTCGGTGCGGCGGGTGCTGGATGTGCTGCACGACGGCGAGTTCTGTTATGAGATGGACGACGGCCACCGGGTCTGCGTCAGGATCACCCTGCAGCGCGAGGCACGCCGCGCCACCATCGATTTCACCGGTACCAGCCCCCAGCACCCCGGCAACTACAACGCCCCGGCGGCGGTCTGCCGGGCGGCGGTGCTGTACGTGTTTCGCTGCCTGGTGGCCGACATGATCCCGCTCAACGAGGGCTGCCTGAAGCCGTTGCAGGTGATCATCCCGGCGGGGTCCATGATCAACCCCGACTACCCGGCCGCGGTGGTGGCCGGCAACGTGGAGACCTCCCAGGTGATCGTCGACACCCTGCTGGGGGCGCTCGGGGTGGCGGCCGGCTCCCAGGGGACTATGAACAATTTCACCTGGGGTAATCGCCAGTACCAGTATTATGAGACGATTTGCGGCGGCGCCGGGGCGACCCGGCAGCACGACGGCACCTCGGCGGTGCACACCCACATGACCAACTCGCGCCTGACCGATCCGGAGGTGCTGGAGTGGCGCTTCCCGGTGCGCCTGGAGTCCTTCGCCATCCGCCGGGGTTCCGGCGGGGCGGGGCGCCAGCGGGGCGGCGACGGCACCGTGCGCCGGGTGCGCTTCCTGCAGCCGATGAGCGCCAACATCCTCGCCGGGCACCGCCGCGTGCCGCCCTACGGCCTGGCCGGCGGTGAGCCGGGGCAGGTGGGCCGCAACTGGGTGGAACACGCCGACGGCCGGGTCACCGAACTGGGCCACCAGGGGCAGGTGGAGATGGCGGCGGGGGATCTGTTTATTATTGAAACTCCGGGAGGCGGCGGTTATGGTGAGCCGCCGGATTCCTCCGGAAAGATGGAAACAGCCGCGAATGAACGTACATAGCTCGGTGTATCCCGATGGAGGAGTAGCGAATTTATCCAGGCTACGGTGCTTGCCGGCGATGTAGGATGCTGGTGAGCTTGCGAACCGCATCATTCCATCCTCAGGTTCGTAAACGGTGCATCCCTGCACCACTCCTCGCGGTACGGCTTGATGCGGTTCGTGCCTCACCGGCATCCTACACTTGGTACTCTACCCCGGGCATCGTGGTTTGTAGCCCAAACTGACAAGGCGGATTCGATCCATGGCATTAACTGATTATCTGACCTTTCTGCTGATCGCGCTGATCGCCACGGCAACACCCGGCCCGGCGGTGCTGCTGGCGGTCACCAACGCGCTCACACTGGGCATGCGGCGCACCCTGATCGCCATCCTGGGCAACGTGACTGGCATCGTGCTGCTGGCGGCCCTCTCGTCCATCGGGCTGGGGGCGCTGCTCCACACCTCGGAGACCGTTTTCCAGCTGGTCAAGTGGACCGGGGGGCTCTATCTGATCTATCTGGGGGTGCGTCTCTGGCGTAGCGGGTTGGGGCGCTTCCCGGCGGAGGGGGTGGCGGTTGCCTCCCGCAGCCCGGTAAACCTCTTTTTCCAGGCCTTTACGGTGGCGGTTAGCAATCCCAAGGCCATCGCCTTCTGCACCGCCCTGTTTCCGCAATTTGTCGAGCCCACGGCCGCCATGCTGCCGCAGTTCGCCCTGTTGGCCGCTACTTTCGGCCTGCTCTCGTTCACCTTCCTGTTCGGGTATGCCTTTCTGGCCAGCCGCTCCGGCGGCTGGTTGCAAAACACGGACTGGAGTGGGCGGTTCAACCGGATCACCGGCGGGCTGTTCGTCGGCCTCGGTTCGCTGCTTCTCACCGCGGAGCGTTGATCGGCAGGGGTTTGGTCCACCACAGGCAAAAACGGGAACAAGCAATTGACGTTCATTCCATCCTTAGGTCCGTAAGCGGTGCGTCCCTGCACCACTCCTCGCGGCTAAATAAAACTCGTCAGGTAGCACAAGATGTCGGAAAAAAAGAAGCAACCTATCGTCTCCTCCTCCCATCTGGTCTCGGACAAGAGTGTGGAGCTGAGCGAACTGGAGTATGGCCTGATCATCGCCAACAACGCCTTCAACCGCTGGATCGAGCGTTGCATGACCGCCAGCGGCATGCCCGATCTCAATCCCACCGATATCCTGATCCTGCACAACGTCAACCATCGCGGACGGGCCAAGAAGGTGGCGGATATCTGTTTCAACCTGAATATCGAGGATACCCACACCGCCACCTACTCGCTGCGCAAGCTGGTCAAGCTGGGCTTGGTCGAGACCGAGAAGCAGGGTAAGGAGAACTTCTTCTCCACCAGCGAGCGGGGCGAGGCGCTCTGCCTGCGCTACCGGGAGATCCGCGAGGACTGCCTGGTGGACGCCCTCGGTATCCTCGGCGCCGGCAACCAGGAGATCGGCGAGCTGGCCCGGGTGCTGCGCTCCCTGTCGGGGCTCTACGACCAGGCGGCTCGCGCCGCCTCCTCGCTCTAGATTCGGGCGGGACCCACAACACCCCGCATCACCTCCCGCGATTGAAATCATCCGTAGGGGCAA
>NZ_JAQGEI010000024.1 GCF_029017505.1 Sedimenticola hydrogenitrophicus | reverse complement strand
ATCCACTCACCTGATAATCCACTAAAGGGCTCTGATAATCCCCTAGCCGCCTCCTAAGCCAGGTGGTGTTTGTCAAAGGATGTGAAAGATGACAAACCATCTGAAAATAGGAGACGGCCATGACACTCTATAGCGGAATCGATCTTCACGCCAACAACAGCGTACTGTCAGTCCTGGATGACCGAGACCACGTGCTGTTCGAAAAGCGCCTGCCCAATAGTTTAGACCTCATTGTCGAGAGTTTGCAGCCGTACAAGGAGGATCTATTGGCCTGCGTGGTGGAATCCACCTATAACTGGTACTGGCTGGTGGACGGCCTGATGGATGCCGGCTTTGCGGTACGCCTGGCACACACCAGCGCCATTCCCCAGTATGCCGGACTCAAGCACAGCAACGATGAAACCGATGCTCGACACCTGGCGCATCTGCTACGCCTCGGCATACTGCCGGAAGGTTACATAATGCCCCGGGAGCAGCGGGCCGTGCGCGATCTTTTGCGCCGCCGCCTGCTGCTGGTGCATCAAAGAACCCTGCACCACTTGAGCGTACAAAGCCTGATTGCCCGCTATACCGGCAACCGGTTGTCGGCTAACCAGGTCAAAGCGCTGGATAGTACCCGGATCGATCAGCTGTTGCCGGAGCCCATTTGCCTCGGCGGCCAGATCACCATCCTGGCCATGCACTGGCTAGACAAGGCCATCGACAGGCTGGAGCGTGAGGTATTGAAACGGCTCAACGCCAACAAAGACTATGACTTGCTGACCAGCATACCGGGGGTGGGCAAGATACTCGCCCCCACCATCATCCTGGAGACTGGCAACATCCATCGTTTTTCCGGTGCGGGCCATTATGCGTCCTATGCCCGCAGCGTCAGCACCGAGAAGCTCAGTAATGGCAAACTCAAAGGCCGGGGCAACAAAAAGAACGGCAATAGGTATCTGGCCTGGGCCTTCATGGAGGCGGCCCACCATGCCGCCATCTGGAGCCCGGAGATCAGGCGCTTCTACGAGAGGCGCAAGGCCAAACGCCATATTCTGGTGGCCAAGAAGACGGTTGCCAACAAACTGACCAAGGCCTGTTATTACATGTTGACCCGGCAGGAACCGTTCGACGTGCACCGGGCCTTTGGCTAAGTCTTGCCGTGGCGGACGGCGGAAAAGGGGTTGGCATCAAGCCCGGAGGCTCTGATTGCCGCCGTCACGGCAACCTAAACATGCAGGGTTAACTGAAGCGCCTCACCGATGAGCTTGAAAAGGGTTGGCATCGAGAGATAGCCCGGGTTCTGTACGATATGAACTGGCCAGAGGTGGGCACTGTGAATTTTCTGGAGCAGCGATGCTTCTTGGGGCCGACAAAAGGATATTGCCGAGCCTAGATCCCGATGGGTGACTGGTGCGTTTCGTTATCGAATCAGCACAACCCGAAGAAAAGGCAGGCGCGCCTTGGTGTTCTGCATGATAATTACGGGGCGAAGAAGCTCACGGCTTCATACGCCCTGTTGACCGGAGGCGGCTAATGGGTGACCCCTTTAATTAATTTTCAACCACCCCACAATCACCCCAGTTACACTCCATTCTTACTTGCGTATCACCACATCCGATTGAGTAAATCTCACCATGATCAGAGTCTGGCTCTGACTCAAGTGATGCCAAAGCGCTGCCGTTTTGACAAAAGGTCTCATTTGCTACCCGTTCAGCTTCGAAGCCCCATTGACCTGTTAATCTCCTTATTGGCCTCGGTTTCGCAGCTATTGCACTCTGTCTCGAATCATATGCGGAATTAGTCTGTAGTGCATATCTCTCCTCTCCTTGCTCACTAACTTCCCCACCCTTTTCACCTTCTTTATCAATGAGGTTAGGCACTAAGGCTAGTTCGTTATGCTTCTTTATTTGGATTTCGTTGACGGCCTTCTCCATTGCCACGTACCGCTCTGGAGTGCTCGGATGAGTGCTGTTATAGCGAGAGACAATACTTCCGGGATTTTCTATGCCCATTCTTCGCCAAAAGTTCGGTGCACTCGTTATGTCATATCCAGCACGGGCAGCTAAATAGAGACCTAAATAATCAGATTCAAGCTCATATTCTTTCGAATAAGCTTTGCTAGCTACTTGGGTAAACGCCCCACCAGTGTCAACCCCACTGGCACCCAATATGAGGCCATCAATAATCGCTCCTAGAATTGTAGATGCGATTTTTTTATTTGAATGACTGAGGATGTTATGAGCCAGCTCATGACCAACCACAAGGGCAAGTTCGTCATCCGACTCAGTGAACTTCATTATTCCGGTGGATATATATACGGTTTTACCATCCGCGGCAGCGTTAATTTGTTCGCTATTAACTAATTTTACAGGATACCGACAGCTGATATCGAAGCTCCCTTTCACGCGGTTGCAGATATCATAGGCGTTTGCCTGTAGCTTTGCGGATATTCTACTCAACCTCGCCGCACGGTCAGCCTCTAGCTGCTTAGCAAGTCGAATTTGTTTAGCTCTTTCTGTGGTAACTTCTGAGTTAGAAACCTTCGCTGTTTGCAAAGTTTGGCAACCAGACAGCAGAAACAGCGAGAGCGAGATGACTACAAGATAGCTTGTATGTTGGGTATATTTTCGTGTCATTTGTTCCATCTACCCCAGTGCGCATCCATATTTCCCTTGAGAATCTACCACGCCAACCAAATCCCAGCAATTTCACCAGAGGGCAATAGAGCCAGGTCTTTCCATTTACCTTGACAGCCCCAAAAGACCAGAACACCCGCACTTTAACTATCAAACCACCAACCCCGGCTCGCCTTTCTGACCAGATCCGGGCACCCGCAACAGGCGCTCGCTACGCCACACCCGGACAATCCTCACCCGTTGCGGATCACGCCGGTACACGATCCGAAACGGCGGATGGATGAGCTCGCGCAGGAAGGGCTGATCGAATTCAGGCACCACCCGGCCCATGTCCGGATGATCGGCGAGGGGCTGGACGCGCTGAAAGACCTCCGCCAGCAGCCGCGCGCCGACCTCGGGCACCCCCTGTTCCGCATACCAGGCCCGCACCGCCTCCAGATCCTGCAGCGCGGACTCGGCAAAGCTGATGACCACCGAAGGCATGCTACTTCAGGCCGAGCCGGGCCCTGGCCTCGTCGAGGGAGATTTCGCGCCCCGCTTCCAAATCTGCCAGCCCGGCTACAACAGCACGCATGAAGTCACGCTCCTCCTCGGCTTTTTCATAATCGCTTACCGACTGAACCACGGCGACCCCCCGGCCCCGGCTGGTGAGCAGCACCGGCCGGTGCACCTCGGTGGTGTGCTTCACCACACGCCCCGGGTTCACTTTCAGGTCGGTCAGGGGAACCAGATCCTCGGAAAATTTGATGGTCATGATCATCTCCACAGGTCCGTTTAACAGGTCTTAATATAGCACCTTATATAAGACCTATGAAGCGGTTGTTTTGTCTGAATTGACTCGAATTAATGTGACCGTAAGGCGCGCAGCCACCGATGGGCGAATCCAGGGCGGCGTTGTGCCGAGCGGCCCCGGATTCCGCCGCTGTGGGCGCGAGCCTTTAATCCTGTTGGGGGAATAGCGGCTTCATCCGGGCTACGGTGCGTGCGGTTTGACGCATTGCCTACTCCACAAGGCCATCGCCATCGAGGCTCGGGGGTTGATAATCCACAAATTCCAGTGATATATTAAACATGCATATATGTATCTTAGACATGGTTAGTAATATCTAATAGTACATTAAAGATATTTACAGCATAAATAATGAGTATTTCCCTATGATTACCTCCGCGCAGATGAAAGCGGCACGCGCCCTGTTGGGCATGGACCAGAAGAAGCTGGCCCAGGCGTGCGGCCTCTCGGTACCCACCATCCAGCGGATGGAGGCGAGCCAGGGCAATGTCCGCGGCAATGTCGAGTCGCTGGTCAGGGTGATCGATGCACTGGAGGCGGCGGGGGCGATATTGATTTCCGAAGGCATGGTCAGTGACACCGGCGGGCGCGGTGTACGTCTCAAATTCTGAATCGGGATGCCGGTGCTATGAGTGAGTTCTCTTCCACCCTGCTGACAGCCGTTTCCTTCGGCCTGCTGTTCGCAGCGGCCCTGGCTTCCATGCTGGTCGGGCGCAGGCGTTTGTGGATTACCTGGCTGGTATTTCCGCTGATGGGTTTCGCCGGACTGGCGGCCCTGCTGGCGGCGGGCGTCGTGCTGCTGGGCAATCCCGGATTCGACAGCACGCTGCCGCTCGGCCTGCCCTGGCTGCCCTGGCACCTGCGCATGGACGGTCTATCGGCGTTTTTCCTGGCGCTGATCGGCATCGGCACCATCACCAGCAGCCTGTTCGGTCCCGGCTATGTGCGCGAGTATCTGCGCGGCCCCTATCCACTGGGGCTGTTGGGGTTGATGACCTCGCTGTTCATCATCGGCATGGAGCTGGTGGTGCTGGCCGACGATGCGTTCTCCTTCATGATCGCCTGGGAGCTGATGTCGGTCTCCAGTTATTTCCTGGTGGCCTACCAGCACCATCAGCCGGCCAATCGCCGGGCCGCCTTTCTCTACCTGCTGATGGCGCAGATAGGCGCGGTGCTGATACTGCTCAGTTTTGGCATTTTCGCTTCTTTTGGCGGCGCGTTCACCTTCGACGCGTTTCGCGCGATTCAACTTTCGCCGATCTGGGCCAGCGTCGCCTTCGGCCTCGGTCTGCTCGGTTTCGGCATGAAGGCCGGCATGTTCCCGGTGCACGCCTGGCTGCCGGAGGCGCATCCGGTGGCCCCGTCGCATATCTCGGCGTTGATGTCGGGGGTGATGCTGAAGGTGGCGATCTACGGTTTCGTGCGCCTGACCTTTGACCTGATCGGCACCCTGTACTGGAGCTGGGGGGTGGTGCTGCTGATCGTCGGCAGCGTCACCGCCCTGTTCGGGGTGCTCTACGCGCTGATGCAGAACGATGTCAAACGGCTGCTCGCCTACTCCTCGGTGGAGAATATCGGCATCATCTTCATCGGCCTGGGGCTGGCGGTGCTGTTCATCGGCGCCGGTTATCCCAAACTGGGGTCGCTGGGGCTGATCGCGGCGCTCTATCACGCGCTCAGTCACGCCCTGTTCAAGAGCCTGCTGTTCCTGGGCGCCGGCACCATTCTGCAACAGACCCACGAACATGACATGGGCAAGATGGGCGGGTTGATCCGGCGCATGCCCTGGACCGCTCTGTTTTTCCTCATCGGCTGTATCAGTATCTCGGCACTGCCGCCGTTCACCGGCTTTGTCTCGGAGTGGCTCACCTTCCAGACCGCGCTGCAGGCCACCATCCTGGAGAGCGGCGTGCTGCGCGCGGTGGTGCCGATCACCGCGGCGATGCTGGCGCTGACCGGGGCCCTGGCGGCCACCTGCTTCGTCAAGCTGTACGGCATCGTGTTTCTTGGCCAGCCGCGCTCGCGGCGGGTCAAACACGCCCGCGAAGGCACCTCCGGCATGTTGTGGGGCCAGGGCCTGCTGGCCGGGTTGTGCCTGCTCTTCGGCATCCTCGGGGCGCCGACGGTGGCCATCCTGAGCCGCGTGGTGGCGGGACTGACCGGCAGCCATGTCACCTCGGCGACCGCCCACGGCTGGCTCTGGCTGACGCCGGTGGCGCCGGAGGTGGCCAGCTACAGCGGGCCGATGGTGCTGTTCGGCGTCACCCTGGCCCTGCTCGCCTGGGGCGCGGTCTACCTGCTGCTGTGCAAACACCGCCGCCTGAAACCGATCCAGCGCGGACCGGCCTGGGGCTGTGGATTCGGTCGCCTCACCCCCAACATGCAGTACACCGGCACCGCGTTTGTGATGCCGATCCAGCAGATCTTCCGGCCGGTCTGGCGGGTGCATGAAGAGCAGCAACGTGAGCTGTCCACGGAACTGCGCAGTCACCCCACGCAACTGGGTTACCAGCTGCAGATAGAGGACATTACCTGGCGCTGGCTCTACCAGCCGGTAGTGAAGCTGATCCAGGCCAGCGCCCGCAAGGTCGGCCTGCTGCAGACCGGTAATCTCCGGCACTATCTTACCTATTCATTCGTGACCCTGGTGGTGTTGTTATGGTTGATTTCCTGAACCCTGCCGACTGGGTATTCGTCTGGCTGCAGACCTTGTTGTTCGTGCTCCTGGCGCCGCTGTTCTCGGGCTGGATCAAGTGGCTCAAGTGCCTGCTGCAGAACCGCCGCCCGCCGTCGCTGCTGCAGCCCTACCGGGATCTGCTGCGGCTGGTGCGCAAGGACGTGCTGCTGGCGGACAACGCCTCGGTGCTGTTCCGCGGCGCGCCCTACATCATTTGCGGCTGCACGGTGCTGGCCGCCTCGGTGGTGCCGCTGCTGGTCCTGCACCAGCCGATCAGCGCCATGGCGGACGTGATCGTGCTGGTCGGCCTGTTCGCCCTGGCGCGGTTTTTCCTGGCGCTGGCCGGCATGGATGTGGGCACGGCCTTCGGCGGCATGGGCTCATCCCGGGAGATGACCGTTTCCGCCCTGGCCGAGCCGGCCATGCTGATGGTGGTGTTCACGCTCTCCATGGTGGCCTCCAGCACCAACCTCTCGACCCTGGTCGAGCACGGGCTGCAGCAGCAGTCGGTATTGCGCCCCTCCATACTGTTCGCGCTGATTGCCCTGATCATGGTCGCGATCGCGGAAAACGCCCGCATACCGGTCGACAACCCCGCCACCCATCTGGAGCTGACCATGATCCACGAGGCGATGATCCTCGAATACAGTGGCCGGCACCTGGCCATGATGGAGCTGGCCTCGCAGCTCAAACTGACCACCTACGCGGTGTTGATTATCGATCTGTTCTTCCCCTGGGGTATCGCCCAGAGCGCCTCCGCTGCCGGCCTCGGGATGGCCGTGGTGGCGATCGCGGTGAAGCTGTCGCTGCTGGGGTTGCTGTTGGCCCTGGGTGAGACGGCGGTGGCCAAGATGCGGCTGTTCAAGGCCCCCACCTTCCTGGCGATGAGTTTCGCGCTGGCGATGATCGGCATGTTGAGCTTCGTTATCCTGGAGTCGTCGAAATGAGCGGTTTTCTCGACACCTATGCCTATCTGACGCTCACCGAACAGGCGATCTTGACCCTGGCCGCCATGGTCCTGGTCTCCTCTTTCGCCCTGCTGGCCCAGTCCCGGGTGGTGGCTACGATCAGGCTGTTCGCCCTGCAGGGCTTTCTGCTGGTGGTGGTCACCGCGCTGGTGGCGCTCAACACCCAGGAGTACCACCTGTTCTATTCCGCCGGGCTGACGCTGCTGCTCAAGGTCTGGTTCGTGCCCTGGCTGCTGACCCGCCAAGCGCGGCGGCTCGGCATCCTGCGCGACCTCGACAGCTTGCTGCGACCCGGGGTGGTGCTGATCGCGGCGGGGGCGCTGGTGATCTTCTGCTACAGCGTCGCGTTGCCGATCCAGCGCTTTGCCGAATCAATCACCCGCGACGCCATTGCCATCAGTCTGGCGGTGGTCATGCTGTCGATGTTGATGCTGATCACCCGGCGCAAGGCGATCACCCAGGTGGTCGGCTTCATGTCGATGGAGAACGGCCTCTTTTTTGGCGCCGTGACCGCCACCCAGGGCATGCCGATGGTGGTGGAACTGGGGGTCGCCTTTGACGTGCTGATCGCCGCCGTGGTGTTCGGCGTCTTTTTCTTCCATATCCGTGACAGCATCGAGTCCCTGGACGTGGACATGCTCAACCAGCTGACGGAGGTGGACGAATGAGTGCGCTGTTCTGGACGCTGCTCACGCCGCTGGCCGGCGGCCTGCTGCTGGCGCTGATCCCCGGGACCCGGCTGGCCGCGCGGCTGAATATCCTGATCAGCCTGGCCGGTTTTCTGTTCTCGATCTGGCTGGCCAATGCGGTACTCCGCCAGGGGGCGCTGGACAATCAATATTTCTATATCGATGCCTTCAACGTCTACCTGGTGGCACTGACCAATCTGGTCAGTTTCACCACCTCGGTCTTCTCCCGCACCTACATGCTGCACGAGTTCGAGATCGGCCGGGTCTCGGAACGCCAGATGCGCCTCTATCACGCCAGCTTCCAGGCCTTCATGTTCACCATGCTGCTGGCGCTGACGACCAATAATCTCGGCGTGCTCTGGGTGGCCCTGGAAGGAGCCACCCTGGCCACGGTGCTGCTGGTGAGTCTCTACCGCACCCCGGCCTCGGTGGAGGCGGCCTGGAAGTACTTCATCCTCTGCGGTGTCGGTATCGCCCAGGCGCTGTTCGGTACCGTGCTGATCTACCTGGCGGCCGCCAAGGTGGTGGATGGGCCGGATCAGGCACTGCTGTGGAGTTCGCTGATCCGCCACGCCACGGAGCTGGAACCCACGGTGATGGGCATCGCCTTTGTCTTTCTGCTGGTCGGCTATGGCACCAAGATCGGCCTGGTGCCGCTGCATAACTGGCTTCCCGACGCCCATTCGGAGGGTCCGACGCCGATGTCCGCGGTACTCTCGGGCTTGCTGCTCAACGTCGCGCTGTACGCCGTGGTCAGGGTCAAGGTGCTGGTGGACGGGGCACTCGCGGGCGGTGGCGAGCATGCCCCCCAGCTGGCGGGCTACCTGATGATGAGTTTCGGCCTGCTGTCGTTTATCGTCGCCGGCCTGTTCCTGCATCGCCAACGCGATATCAAGCGCCTGTTCAGCTACTCCTCCATCGAGCACATGGGGCTGATGACCTTCGCCTTTGGGCTGGGCGGCCCGCTGGCCACGTTCGGGGCCTTGCTGCACATGACGGTGCACTCGTTGACCAAGTCCGCGATCTTCGTCACCGTTGGCCAGGCCAGCCAACTCTCGGGCACCCAGTCCATCGACCACATCCGCGGCGTGATCCAGACCCAGCCGGCGGTGGGCTGGGGATTGCTGATCGGCACCCTGGCGATTGCCGGTTTTCCGCCGTTCGGCGTGTTCACCAGCGAGTTCCTGCTGCTCAGCGCCACCATGCAGACCCTGCCCTGGCTGACCATCCCCCTGCTGGTCGGTCTCGGAATCGCCTTTGCCGGCCTGTTTCGCCACCTCCATCCCATGGTCTTCGGCAACCGGCCGGAGGGCCTGATGCCGATCAAGGCGACCGTCTGGCCGGTGGTACTGCACCTGGCCCTGGTGTTGTGGCTGGGCCTCTCGATTCCCGATTTTCTGGCGCACTGGTTTGACCAGGCGACCATCCTGATTTCAGGGAGCGGACTGTTATGAGCGAAGCCTGGCTGAACGAGATACAACAGCAGTTCGCGGCGACGGGCATCGAGACAGTCGAGCACCACCCGGCGCGTCTGTTGCCGGCCCGGCAACTTGAGATCGCGCCGCACGCCTGGGTCCCCGCCACGGCACTCTGCAGGCAGTGCGCCATGCGCTGGGCCGCCTTCTGGGTGCGCGAGACCGGGTCGGGGCTTGAGGCCTTCAGCTGCCTGGAGAAGGGCGGCGGCTATCTGATCCTGTCGACCCGCCTGGGCGAACAGCAGCCGCTGGAGTCGATCGCCCACCTCTATCCGGCGGCCGACCGGCCGCAGCGGCATGCCCACGACCTGTTCGGCATTGCGTTCGAGGGGCAGTGCGACAGCCGCCGCTGGACCCGTCACCAGGCCTGGCGGGAGGACGACTTCCCGCTACGCGGCGACGGGCAGACCACCAAACCCCCAGCCCCGACGCCGGCCCCGACGCCGGCGGACGACAGCTACCCCTTCGTTCAGGCCAGCGGCAGCGCGGTCTACGAGATTGCCGTGGGGCCGGTGCATGCCGGCATCATCGAGCCCGGCCATTTCCGCTTTCAGGCCGTGGGCGAGACGGTGATCAATCTGGAAAAGCACCTGGGTTATGTCCACAAGGGGATCGAAAAACTGGCGCGGGGACGCGACCTGGACGGACTGGCCCGCCTCGCCGGCCGGGTCTCCGGCGATTCCACCGTGGCCCACAGCTGGGCGGCCTGCCAGGCGGCGGAGCGGGTCCTGGGGGTCGAGCCCCCACCCCGGGCCCAGCTGCTGCGCGCCATCATGGCGGAACGGGAACGGGTGGCCAACCACCTGGGCGACATCGGCGCCATCTGCAATGATGTGGGCTTTGCCTTCCCCCACTATCAACTGAGCCGCCTGAAGGAGCGGCTGGTGCGGGATAACGCCCTGCTGTTCGGCCATCGCTTGATGATGGACCGGATCGTTCCCGGCGGGGTCGCGATCGACATCGACAGTCAGGGGGCGGATCACATGTTCGCCTGCACCCAGGAGCTGGAATCCGAGGTGGCCAGGCTGATCGAGATCATCGAGCGCTCGGAGTCCCTGGAGGACCGGTTGATGACCACCGGGCGGCTGACCCCGGAGTGGGCCGCCGAGCTGGGCTGCCTGGGTTATGTGGGGCGCGCCTCCGGGTGTGATTTCGATGTCCGCCGGGACGCCCCCTACGCCCCCTACCACCGGGTGGAGGTGGCGGTGCCGGGGTACCGCGCGGGCGATGTGGCGGCCAGGGCCAAGATCCGCGCCGATGAAATCGGCATCTCCCTGGGGTTGATGCGGCGTTTTGTCGAGTTACTGGAGCCGGGCGAACACCGGCTGCCGATGCCCCAGGGCCGCGGCGGCGAGGGCTTGGGAATTGTCGATGGCTGGCGTGGCGAGATCATCAGCTACCTGGCGCTGGACGCCGATGGGCGGGTGGAACGCTTCTTCCCGCGCGACCCGAGCTGGCTCAACTGGCCGGCGCTGGAGCAGCTGATCCAGGGCAACATCGTCCCCGACTTTCCGGTTTGCAATAAATCGATCAACGGCTCCTACTCGGGGCAGGATCTATAGTCATGTTGGGTATGTTCCATAAAATCTTCAAAACCGGGCTGGTCACCGAGGAGCCGGCAAGCGACGCGGAGATCGAGCAGCTGGCCCCGGAGCTGAAACGGATGGTCGACAAGCAGTTTCGCGGCAGCTTGGCGATCCGCATGGTGGACGCCGGCTCCTGCAACGGCTGCGAACTGGAGATCCATGCCCTCAACAACCCCTACTACGCCATCGAACGCTATGGCGTGCACTTCGTCGCCTCGCCCCGCCATGCCGACGCACTGCTGGTGACCGGCCCGGTGTCACGACACATGGAGGCGGCGCTGATCGCCACCTACGAGGCGATGGCCAAACCGTGTTACGTCATCGCCAGTGGCGATTGCGCCTGCAACGGTGGCGAATTCGGGGTCAATTACGCCTCCTGCGGGGCGGTCGAAAATGTACTGCCTGTTGATCTGAAGATCCCCGGCTGCCCCCCTTCGCCGGCCCAGTTGACACGCGGTCTGTTAATCCTGATGGGACAACGGGAACCGGTGCAACGCTAACCCTGATGTTGTGGCCGGTGTGGGGTGCAATCGAAAGTGTTGGTCAGTAGTACTGAGGGTGGATAAGCTTGCGCATGCCATCCTCAGGTCCGTAATCGGTACATCCATGTACCACTCCTCACCGTAGCAATGGTGGATGCGCCTACCGGCTTATCCACCCTACGGGCTGAATCCGTAAATAACCGTTTTTTTCGGTTGCCAAATAAGCTGACCAACACTTTCGATTGCACCCGTCGGTGTGATTCACATCACATTTATGGCAATCAGCGGTATATACTGTGCCCTGCGTTCTTTCCGCCGGCAGGTCAAAAAACCACCCGTCGTTCGCCAAGCGCTTGGTTTACAAGCAATAAGCAATCAGTAGTGATTGTTTCCGTTCAGGATCAACCGTATGCCAGACCAGACCCAGGACAGCATCTATTCGGATATCTTTTTTGCCCGGCAACCGATCTTCGACCGTGGCGGCTCGATCTGGGGATACGAGTTGTTGTATCGCAAGAGTGCCGACTGCCGCACGGCGCAGATTGACGACTACGACCTGGCCACCGCCTGTGTCGCCACCGCCGGCCTGGTCTGCCCCGACACCGATTTCAAGCCGTCCAAGCGGATCTTCATCAACTACACCGAAAAACTGCTGCTTAACGGCGCCCCCAAGGGCCTGCCCCCCGGGATTACCGTGGTCGAGGTGTTGGAATCGGTGACCGCCAGTCCCGAAGTGATCAAGGCGATCATCGAGCTGAAGCAGGAGGGCTACCTGATCGCCATTGACGATTTCCGCGGTGAAGCCAGCCTGTCGCTGTTGATGGAGTATGCCGACATCATCAAGATCGATCTGCTGGGGCTGGAGTTGGAACAGATCGCCGCGCTGATCGCCCAGGTGCCGGATCGGGTGCTCACCCTGGCGGAGAAGGTCGAAAACCCGGCCCATGTCCCCCATTTGCAGGAGATGGGCTTTGATCTGTTTCAGGGGTACTTTTTTGCCCATCCCCAGACCATTTCAGGCAAAAAACTGTCGACCACCAGTTTCTCCAAGCTCAAGACCCTGACGTTACTGGAACAGCAGAATGCCACCCCCCAGGACTACACCCGACTGATCGAACGCGATCCCAGTATCGCCTTCCGGCTGCTGCGACTGCTCAATTCGGCGGCCTTCTGCTTTTCGGTGAAGATCAAATCGATCCAGCATGCCATCTCCCTGCTCGGGATGATGCGGCTCAAATACTGGCTGCGGATGGTGGTGTTGTCGGATGTGGGGGCCCGCAATATCACCCCGGAGCTGTATCGCATGTCCATCGTGCGGGCACGTTTCTTCGAGCGGTTGCTCGCCGAAGACCCGGACCGCAAAGAGCTGGAGTCGGACAGCCTGTTCCTGTTCGGCCTGCTGTCGCTGCTGGATGTGATGCTGGATGTCCGCATGGATCAGTTGCTGCCGATTCTGTCGTTGCAGGAACCGCTGGCCCGGGGGCTGGAAACCGGCCAGGGGCATTTCGGTCATTATCTGCAGCTGGCCATCGCCATTGAAACGGCCGACAGCGAGGCGATCAGCCGCCAGGCCCAGGTGTTGCGGATAGAGGAACACCTGATCTCAGGCGTCTGGCGCGACGCGATGCTGTGGGGCAATGAGGTCGAGCAACAGACCGAGGTTTAGGGTCGGAGAGGAACGCCACTTACTTAAGCCTGGAACCGCCGTCATCCCGGCGAAGGCCGGAGGAGTGGTGCAGGGATGCAGCGTTTACGGACCTGAGGATGGAATGATGCGGTTCGCAAGCTCACCGGCATCCTACACCTGTTATTTCTATCTTGGGCATTGTGGTTTGTAGTCCGTAGATGTATGCCTTGGATTTCAATAGGCGAATTCGCGTTCATTTGCGTTTATTCGCGGCTAAAAATATAAAGAACAGCCCAATTATAAATCACCAGACGAGCCACAAAAATAATCTGGTAAATAAAGCTGTAGTTCACTTGGAGGAAAACAACACATGAGAACCGTCATCATCGGCGCGGCACTGCTCGCCCTGAGCCTGAATCTCGCGGCGCAGGAATATACTCCCGCCCAAAACCCCGTCGGCCCCGAAAGTTGGTGGTGGGATGAGCAGTGGTGGGAGGAAGGTCAGATCCCCAATCCCGATAACCACCCGGTGCGGGTCGAGTGGATCGAATACCCCAGCGGCGATGCCACGGTCCCCGCCCTGGTCGCCCGCCCCGATGACGACCGACCCTATCCCGCCGTGCTCTACCAACACGGGCGGCGCGGACTGGATGAACTGGTGCAGCGCCAGGTCAAGCGCATCGCCGCGCGCGGCTTCGTGGTGTTGGCGCCGGACGTCTACAGCGCCCACTTCATCGAGAAGCTGCCGATCGAGCACGATTATGTCGTGGAACAGGATGTGAGCCTCGGCCTCGACCAGCTGCTGGCGCGCCCCGACGTCTCCACCAGCCGGGCCTGTCTGGTGTCGCACACCCGCGGCGGCTACATGACGCTGAAGGCGGCCACCACCCACAAGCGACAGTCGGATGCGGCCGCTTGCTACGTCTCCTGGTATCCCCACTTGCAGGATCCCAATGCCCCGGAGCCGATGCAGGTCTATCGCTATGCAGCGGAGATCGACCAGTTGCTGTTGCCGACGCTGATCTTTATCGGTGAGCAGGAGCAGTACCAGCGCCGCCGCAGTATCGAAACGGCCGTCGCCTCGCTGACCGCCGCGGGACGTCGGGTGCAACTGGTGGTCTATCCCGGGGTCGGCCGCGGTTTTGACTTTCGCCCGCCCCATGTGCGCACCCTGGCCGATGACCTGGCCGCCCAGGATGCCGTGCAACGGGCGGCGCGGTTCATGCGCGCAACCCTCGCACCCTATCAGAAGTAAGTGCACCATTCGATGGGCGACGGTGGGCCGTCCTGAATTTTTTTGCCCATAACTGTTCTATATATTTATGACGGGCATAAAATTTAATCTGCTCAGGCTCATTTGAGCCCCGTATCCAACTTTATCGGGGCAGGCATCAGAGGAGGTGAATATGTTTCGGCTCAGCATAATCATGCTATTGACGGCGGCCCTCGTGGGGCTCGGCCCGAGCGCCTGTTCGACAAAGGAGGTGGTCGGCGGGGCGGCAATCGGCGGCGCCGCCTACGAGTACTCGAACAAACGCGCCATGGACGCGCTCAAAGAAGATTACGAGGCCGGGCGCATCAACAATACCGAGTACGAACGGCGCAAGAAGGAGATCGAGGGGCGCTCACTGGTGTACTGAACGGAGCCCAAGCGACGCTCATTCCCTGTTGCAGCACCGTGTGGTGGGGCCGATTCCAGCCGGAGCGGAACCGCCCCGACCACCCGTGGCGGCGGGGTTGCCGTTGCGCCAACCCTTGCGTAATTTCGTCTCCAGCGCCTTTTGCGGGAGCCCGCGATGCAACAGGAATTTGATGTGGTGATCGTCGGACGGGCAATCGCCAAACCGGCCTGTCATGGACGCTATCGGAGCCTCGATCTCTCCGCACCTGGCTGATCCCGGGTAGTGGAGAACCGCCCGTTACGCGAATTGAATGTGGTTTGAGGAAGGATCGCCCATAGCAGAACCGCTTGACCCCCGCTGCCCGCTTTACACTCTTTGACCCCGTCGTATACTCCATCCTACCCCTCCTCTCACGAAGGGATTCCGAAAACCCGTCCGCGCGGGTTAAAAAATCACTCCCGGCGGGCCCCCCGTCGCGGACAAAGGGAGACGAGATCATGGAGAACCTGACCGAGTTTTTCGCCCTTATCGACTGGCGAAGCCTATTGCTCTACGGCGCACGGCTGCTGCTGGTGCTGCTCATCGCCTGGATCGCCTTCCTGCTGGTGCGCATCTCCCTGGGCCGCCTGGAACAGCACCTGGTAACGCGCAGCATGGAGCAGGGCGAGGTCCCCGGCGAGGCGCGCAAGCGGATGGAGACGCTGGTGCGGCTGATGCGCCAGGCGGTGCGCATCCTGCTCTGGGTGGTGGTGATCCTGATCCTGTTGCGTGAACTGAATATCGAAGTGGCGCCGCTGCTGGCCAGCGTCGGTATCGCCGGCCTGGCCATCGGCTTCGGCGCGCAGAACCTGGTGCGGGATGTGATCTCGGGCTTCTTCATGATCCTGGAGAACCAGGTGCGGGTCGGCGACGTGGCGACGATCAACGGCACCGGCGGCCTGGTGGAGCAGGTGAACTTCCGCACCATCGTGCTGCGGGATCTCTCCGGGGTGGTGCACATCATCCCCAACGGCAGCATCACCAGCATGTCCAACATGACCAGCGAGTGGTCGGCCTATGTGATGGATATCGGGGTCGCCTACAAGGAGGACCCGGACCGGGTGATGGAGGTGATGCGCCGGGTGGGCGTGGAATTGCGTCGGGATCCCTACTTCAAGGCGCTCATCATCGACGATCTGGAGGTGTTCGGCGTCGACCAGTTCGCGGACTCGGCGGTGGTGATCAAGGCGCGCCTGAAGACCCTGCCGATCAAGCAGTGGGAGGTGGGACGGGAGTTCCGGCGGCGCCTCAAGCTCGCCTTCGATGCCGAGGCCATCGAGATCCCCTTTCCCCACCGCACGCTCTATTTCGGCGCCGAAGAGAGCCCCCTGGCGGAAAAGCTGCTACGGGACCGCAACGGCGTGGCATGACCCCCGTTTCGGGGGATCACTGACCGCGAGGCTCGGACGAGGCAGGCAGGATACCGGTCCGCCTGGCGGCCTCCACCAGATGGCTGTACATCAATTCCGCGGCGCTGTCGGCATCGCCGCGAATCATGGCGTTGAGGATCTGCCCATGCTCCTGCCAGACCTTGATCGACATGCCCGGATGGCGCAGGACCTCGCCCATGGCGCGGCGCAGGTGCAGCCAGTATAGGCGCATCGTCTCGCTGATGATCTGATTGCCGGACAGCTCATAGATGAAGGAGTGGAAATCCATGTCCGCCTGCAGGCAGGCCCCGGCATCGCCCGCCATCGCCCTGTTGCGGCCATGCTCCACCAGCGACTGGCCCTGCACGATCAATTGCGGCGTGAGCCTGCGGGTGGCCAGGCGCACCGCGAGCGGTTCCACGGCCGAGCGGAACTCGTAGATTTCGCGGAAAAACGACGTGCCGACCTCGCTGACCATCAACCCGCGTTTCCCGGTCTGCACCAGAAAACCCTGTGCCTTGAGCAACACCAGCGCGTGGGTCACCGGTTGCCGCGACACATCGAGCCGCGCCGCAATGTCTTCCTGGGTCAGCCTCTCACCGGGTTTGAACTTGCCGTTGCAAATCGCGTCGAGGATCACCTCATAGGTCTGATCGACCAGGTTCTTGGCGGGTTTGAGCGATTCCAATTCCGATCTCCCATATTGAGACAGCATACAAACATTTCCAGTAACTACTCACCCGGTCTGTAAGTGATTGGCCTGCCTTGTTGGCCGATCTTGATGGCGCCTCGAATCCGGCCCCGTTTTCAGATTCAAGCCTGCCCTTGTTTGAGCGAAGCGAGTTTGGGCAGGCGCTGAAAATGGGGCCGGATTCGAGGAGATAAGCCATCGTGTGAGGCCGGCAAGGCAGGCCAATCCTCCGTGAGCATTGGCGAGGAGTGGTACATGGATGTACCGTTTACGGACCTGAGGATGGCATGCGCCTACCGGCTTATCCACACTACATCCATACCCCGTGAGTAGTTACCATTCCCATATTTATTGGCACATTGACAGAGTAGCAACTTATTCATATTCTGTATACTGAATTCAGTACTCTGTATTCGCTTATGGAGGAGAAGGGACATGACTGAAACAGGGCCGATCCGGATGCTGTTGGCAAAGGTGGGGCTGGACGGACATGACCGGGGCGTGAAAGTGGTCGCCCGGACACTCCGGGATGCCGGGATGGACGTGATCTATTCGGGCCTGCACCGCACCCCCGAGGAGGTGGTCACCGCCGCGGTGCAGGAGGATGTGGACGTGTTGGGCGTCAGCTTGCTCTCGGGCACGCAGCTGACGGTGTTTCCCAGGATCTTTGCCCTGCTCGGCCAGTACGGGGCTGGGGATATGATCGTCGTGGCCGGCGGCGTGATGCCCGACGAGGACGTGGCCGCCATCAAGGCGATGGGGGTGCGCGCCGTGCTGCTGCAGGACACCCCGCCGGAAACCATTGTCACCACGTTGCGCCGGCTGGTGGCCGAGCGCGGCGCACGCTGAGGGTGGCCGCCATGGAATCCTGGTCTTTCCCGCCCGCCTACGATGCCTCCTATCTCCCCCCGGAGAACAGCCGCTACTGGTTCCCCCGGCGCGAAACGATGCCCGCCGCCGAACGCGAGGCGGCGATCCTCGGGCGGCTGCAACAGGTGTGCCGCTACGCCTGGGAGCACGCGCCCTTCTACCGCCGCCTGTGGGACGAGGCCGGGTTTCACCCCGACCATCTGCGCAGCCTGGAGGATTTCGAAACCCGGGTCCCGGTGGTCACCAAGCAGGACCTGCGGGAATCGCAGGCCGCCCACCCGCCCTTCGGCGATTACCTCTGCATCCCCGACGCCGAAATATTCCATATCCACGGCACCAGCGGCACCACCGGGCGCCCCACCGCGTTCGCCATCGGCCGCGCCGACTGGCAGGCGATCGCCAATGCCCATGCACGGGTCATGTGGGCGATGGGGGTGCGCCCGGGCGATACGCTCTGCATCGCCGCGATCTTCAGCCTCTACATGGGTAGTTGGGGTGCCCTGGCGGGCGCCGAGCGGCTGGGCGCGAAGGCGTTTCCGTTCGGAGCCGGGGCGGCTGGCATGACCGCCCGTTGCGCGCAATGGCTCGATGCGCTGAAGCCGACCGGTTTTTACGGCACGCCCACCTATGCCTTGCATCTGGCGCAGACGGCCAGCGACGAGGGACTGGACCCGCGCGACTTCGGTCTGCGCTACATGATCTTCTCCGGCGAGCCCGGGGCCTCCATCCCCAGCGTGCGCCAGCGGCTCGAAGCACTGTATGGCGCCAGGGTGTTCGATTCCGGATCGATGGCGGAGATGACGCCCTGGATGAATGTCGCCGGGTCGGCGGAAACAGCGGGGATGCTCTGCTGGCAGGATGTGGTCTATACCGAGGTCTGCGACCCGAAATCCCTGACCCGGGTCCCCTATGGCCAGCGCGGCACCCCGGTCTATACCCACCTCGAACGCACCTCGCAACCCATGATCCGCCTGCTGTCGGGTGACCTGACGCAGTGGGTCGATGGGGAGACCCCCTGTGGCCGCACCTACCCGCATCTGCCGAACGGCATTTTCGGCCGCATCGACGACATGTTCACGATCCGCGGTGAAAACGTCTATCCGAGCGAGATCGATGCGGCGCTCAATGAGACGCCGGGTTACGGCGGCGAGCATCGCATCATCATCACCCGCGATGCCACCATGGACGAGCTGTTGCTGCAGGTCGAATACGCCGGCGACATCGCCGCCGATCCCGCCGGGGCCGAGGCATTCCGCCAGGACGTGGCACGGCGGGTGCGGAAACTCCTGGGGCTGCGTACCCTCTCCGAGGTGATGCCGCAGGGCTCGCTGCCACGCACCGATTTCAAGGCCCGTCGGGTGATCGACGACCGCGCCATGTTCCACGAGGTGCGGACCCAGGCCGGGACGGGACGCGCCCCATGAGCTACATCCCCTCGGACATCCTGGCGGAGCGTGCCGCCAGGGGAGAATTGCAGGCCGTCGGGCGACTGATCTCCCGCGCCGAGGCGGGCGTGCCCGAGGTGCGCACCACCCTCGCCGCCATCTACCGGCGCACCGGCGCGGCGCATGTCATCGGCATTACCGGGGTGGCGGGCAGCGGCAAGTCGACGCTGGTGGCCGGGCTTGCCCTGCGCCTGCGCCAGGTCGGCGACAAGGTGGGGATTGTCGCCATCGACCCGTCGAGCCCCTATTCGGGCGGATCGATCCTGGGCGACCGTATCCGCATGAGCGAACTCGCCGCCGACCCCGGCATCTTCATCCGCTCCATGGCCACCCGTGGCGCGCTGGGGGGCATGGCACGCGCCACCCTCGAGGCGGTGGATATTCTCGATCTGGCGGGCTTCGATGCGATCATCATCGAAACCGTCGGGGTCGGTCAGGACGAGGTGGAGATCGCCCGCGCCTCGCATACCACTATCGTGGTGTCGGCTCCGGGACTGGGGGACGGGATCCAGGCGATCAAGGCCGGCACGCTGGAGATCGCCGATATCCACGTCGTCTCGAAATGCGACCGGAGCGATGCCAACCGCACCCTGATGGATCTCAAGCAGATGCTGATGCTGGGCCACGCCGCGGCCGCCTCCACCGACTGGCAAGTCCCGGTCATCGGCGTCAGCGCCTATTCCGGCGAGGGGATCGACGCACTGGTCACGGCCATCACACGGCATCGCGCCGTGGCCTTCCGGAGTGCGGCAGGCCAGACGCGACGCCTGGCGATCGCCGATTTCCGGCTGCGAAAAACCGCTGAAAACCTGCTGGCCGAACGCTTCGCGGCGGTGGCGGCCGAGGGTGCCCCACCGCTTGCACGCCGGCTCGCCGATCGCGATGCGGGCCCTTACACACTGGCACGGGAACTCGTCGCCAACCTCCTTGCGTGGGAATCCAAACATGAATGAGCGTCAGCGCACTCCGAACATCTCCGCTCAGGCCGCCGAGCAGATCCGCCGCGAGGTGGAGCAGTGGGAGGCCGACGAGGTCAGCCGTTTCATGGCGCGCCGGCCCGAGCGAAAAGAGCGGTTTTTCACCCTGGGCGATTTTCCGGTCAAACGCGTCTACACCGCCGCCGATCTGGCCGGTACGCAGGTCGAGGCGATCGGGCTGCCGGGCCGCTACCCGTTCACCCGCGGCCCCTACCCGACCATGTACCGCTCGCGGCCCTGGACCATGCGCCAGATCGCCGGATTCGGTACCGGCGAGGATACCAACCGGCGCTTCAAATACCTGATCGCACAGGGGCAGACCGGCATCTCCACCGATTTCGATATGCCGACCCTGATGGGCTATGACAGCGACCACCCGATGAGTGAGGGCGAGGTGGGCCGCGAAGGCGTGGCGATCGACACCCTCGCCGACATGGAGGCGCTGTTTGACGGTATCGATCTTGAACACATCTCGGTCTCCATGACCATCAATCCCACGGCCTGGATCCTGCTGGCCATGTATATCGTGCTGGCCGAAGAGCGCGGTTATGACCTCAACAAGCTGTCCGGCACCGTGCAGGCCGATATCCTCAAGGAGTACATGGCGCAGAAGGAGTACATCTTCCCGATCGCGCCCTCGGTGCGCATCGTGCGCGACTGCATCACCTACTGCGCCAGGCATCTGGCGCGTTATAACCCGATCAACATCTCCGGCTACCACATCTCCGAGGCCGGCGCCTCGCCGCTGCAGGAGGCGGCCTTCACCCTGGCCAATCTCATCGTCTATGTCGAGGAGGTGCTGGAGACCGGCCTGGAGATCGACGAGTTCGCCCCGCGACTGGCGTTCTTCTTCGTCTGCCAGGTCGATTTCTTCGAGGAGATCGCCAAGTTCCGCGCGCTCCGGCGCTGCTATGCCAGGATCATGAAGGAGCGCTTCGGCGCGCAAAAGCCGGAGTCCATGCGCCTGCGTTTCCACTGCCAGACGGCGGCCGCCTCGCTGACCAAGCCGCAATACATGGTCAATGTCGTGCGCACCTCGCTGCAGGCATTGGCGGCCGTGCTGGGCGGCTGCCAGTCGCTGCACACCAACGGTTATGACGAGGCCTTCGCCATACCGACCGAGGAGGCGATGCGCCTGGCACTGCGCACCCAGCAGGTGATCGCCGAGGAGTCCAACGTCACCCAGGTCATCGACCCGCTGGGCGGCAGCTACTACCTGGAGACACTGACCAACGACTACGAAAGAGGGATATTCGAGATCCTCGCCGAAGTCGAGGAGCGCGGCGGCACCCTGCAGCTCATCCAGGAGGGGTGGTTCCAGCGCCAGATCGCCGACTTCGCCTATGAAACCGCCCTGCGCAAGCAGTCGGGAGAGAAACCGGTGATCGGCATAAACCGCTTTGTCGATGACACGCCCGATGCACATATCCACACCCACCCCTACGATCAGAGCACCGCCGACCGGCAGATTGCACGCACCCGCCGGGTACGCGCGCAACGTGACCAGGCAATGGTCGACCGATTGCTGGCACAGCTGGTGGAAACGGCCAAGGATCCCTCGGTCAATATCCTGCCGATGACGATCGAGCTGGTCCGGGCGGGGGCGACCATGGGCGATATCGTCGAGACCCTGAAAACCGTCTGGGGTACCTACCGGGAGACCCCGGTATTCTAGGGGCTCGCGCAAGGCGTCATGGCCCGGAGGTCGCTGATCGCCGCACTCTGGTGTCGGCTTGAATGTTGCAACACCCATCTGCCCCCTATCACACTCCTGTGGTACCATACAAACGGGAGTCCTACTAACATACTTACCTGAATAGACTGACAAATAATGATAAAGAACATGTCGATGTTGGCACTGGGCGGTGCCTTTACCATTTTGCTGATCGGTACCTTCACCCTGGCTTATGCCCAACCCGCCGAACTGGATATCGCCACCCAGGAGAAGATCATCCAGGAGTTGAAGCCACGCATCGAGGCGCTGAAGAGCGACCCGAAGCAACTGGCGCGGACGATTGAAGAGGGGCGCAACAGGACCGTGCTCTGCCGCACCTGCCACGGCAAGGACGGTGCCGCGGTGAAGGAGCTGGTGCCGAACCTGGCCGGTCAGAACCCGGTGTATATCGTGGATCAGTTTCAGCGCTTCGGCGATGGGCGCCGTTACGACTACCTGATGAGCGGGCTGGCCAAGAGTTTCAGCGATGAGGACAAGATCAAGGTCGCCCTCTACTACTCAAACCTGGAGCCCAAGGCGTCCGGTGGCGGTGATCCCGCACTGCTGTCCGAGGGGGAGCAACTATTCACTGCCATCTGCAGCGAATGCCATGGTACAGACGGACATGGCGAGAAGGGCTATGCCCGACTCGCAGGTCAGCGCATCGACTATGTCATGAAGATGCTCACGGAGTTCCGTGACCGTACCGGTCGGCGCAGCAACCCCTGGATGACGGCGGTCGCCATTCGCCTGAGCGAACCGCAGATGAGGGCGGTCGCAACCTACATCGCCAATCTCAAATAGCTGTCGTCACCCACCGCCCGATCCGGACGGGTGGAAGTGGACCGCTTCGGAGATCAGGCGGGCTCGCTTTCATCGCTGTCGCGCAGCGGGTAGCTGCGCTCCAGCCGATACACCGCCCCTTCCGGTCGGGTATCGCTGGAGAAAAGCCCAAACTCCCGTACCCGGATGGGCCCCAGCTCCAGCCGCTCGCCCTGCGCCAGGAAGCGTTCGATCTTGCCCTTGGACACGCCCGGCTTGCAGCGCGCCAGGGTGATATGGGGACGGAACTCCCTGACCTCCGTCTGAAAACCCGCCTGCTGCAACGCCGTGGACAATCGCTTCTGCAATCGCGTCAGTTCTTCGCTGGGCTCCACGCCCGCCCAGAGCACCCCTCCCCTGGCGGGATGGAGCCGTCCCAGCCCCTTGATCTGAAGTGAAAATTCCCGCGCCTGAACACTGCGGACGGCCTGATGCACCCGTTCGATATCCACCGCCCCGATAAAGCACAGGGTCAGGTGCAGTCCCTCCCTGCTCAGCGGACGCAGGCCAACGCCCGGCTTCGGCTGGAAGGCAAGTAAGGCCTCCTTGATCGCGTCCGGGATATCCAGTGCCAGAAATAGTCGTTTCATGTCGGCAGAGACTCGTCAGATTCAAGGGCCACGGAGACCGTAGTTGGGGTGAGCCTGCGAACCCCAACGGGGGTTCACGCATAGGCGCCATGATGTTGGGGTTCGTTCCTCACCCCAACCTACGGGCTATCCTGTTTATAACCCGACGCAGCGCGTAGGTTGGGGTGAGTGGAGCGAACCCCAACAGGCTATCCTGTTTATAACCCGACGCAGGGTTTCTCACCGCAACGGGGCTACACTTCCCGTTGAGGGTAACGGTTTTTACGCCTCCGCAACGCTGAATCTCTTGAGGAGGGCCCATGCACCTCTATTCCGGGTCATCGCATGCCCGCTTCGCCGCGCGAGCCCTAAGCCTGCTGCTGCTTGCACTACTGACGGGCTGTGCCACAGCACCGCCGGCCGGCGATGCGGCCGGCGCCACCCCTCCCGGCTGTCTGCAGCTGTTTGTGGATAACGACCAGTTGATCGACCGGGCCGACCGGCGCGACCAGGGGGTCAGCCGGGTTCCCGGCTTTCCCTACCTGCGCAGCGACCGCTTCCTGGCCTCCTTCCGTAACGAGGTCACGGGCAGCGATCCACTGGAGCGCTGGACCTATCACCTGGCGGCACTGGATGGCGTCGCCCGCCGCCTGGAGATCAACAACCTGCCCGATCCCGCCCTCCGCCGGGAAGCCCAGTCACAGCTGCCCCGGCTGGACCGCTGCCGGGAACAGCTGCGCCAGGCACTGCTGACGGACCCGGAATCGCTGCGCCGGCTGCGCACCGCCAGCGCGGTGGCGGACGACTATGTGATGAGCTGGCGGGTGTTCGGCCTGTATCCTGTCACCGCCCCGATTGTGTCGCTGCGTATCGCCGACTGGCACGACGACACCGCGGCACGTTTCGCCCTGCCGCTGGACCGGCTGGCGGTGACCGGCAGGCTGACACGCTGGTCGACGCGCCGGCCCGAAAGCATCACCGGCGCGACACCGGAGTGGGACCATGACGCCCTGGGGATCCCCCAATTGAGCGAGGCGACGGCACGGCGCCTGTTCGCCCGCCACGCCCCGGTGTGGGAGGTCGATGTGGCCAGCAATGCCGACCACATCGGCACCCTGGAATGGGGTGATGAGGCCACGGTGGATACCCGCCGCGCCAGTGAATACCGGCTGATCAGCTACACCCGTTTCCAGGGCCGGATACTGCCGCAACTCAACTACCTGGTCTGGTTCCCGTCGCGCCCGAGTCGCGACATCTATGGCGGGCGCTTCGACGGCCTGCACTGGCGCGTCACCCTGGGGCCGGACGGCACACCCTTGCTGTATGACAGCATCCATCACTGCGGCTGCTACTACATGGCCTTTCCGACCGAACATCTGCAACCACGCGACGAGCGGCGAGCCTACACCGAACCGGCGCTGATGCCTCAGAAGGCACCCCCCGGCCCCCTGGTGCTGCGCATCGCCCCGGTCACCCACTATATCGAACGGCTCTACCATCTGGAGGGCGGGCCGAACGCCCTGGGCATGGCACAACAGCCCTATGACCGGCTGCGCTCCCTGCCGGCGGAGAGCGGCCATCGCAGCCTGTTCGCCGACTACGGCCTGGTGGCGGGCAGCGAACGGCCGGAACGGTTCATCCTCTGGCCCATGGGCATACGCTCGCCCGGGGGCATGCGCCAGGTCGGCCGCCATGCCATCGCCTTCATCGGCCGGCGCCATTTCGATGATCCGTTCCTGATACCCTCGCTGTTCGAGGCGGTGGAGCCGTAATCAGAACTTGCTCTGCAGCACCATCAGGCTGCCCTTGTGCTGCATATTCACCCGCCCAAGAAAGCTCATCCCCAGCAGCACCCGGTGCGGGCTGTTGCCCTCCACCACCACCGCGTCGACCTGGTGCAACGTCAGCTCCCCGACCTGCACCTGATCCAAGGTCACGGCATAGGCGCGGGCAAAACCGGAGGCGGTACGCACCCCGGTCTTCTCCCCCTTGATCCGGTAGGGGATGCCCAGGCGTTTCGCTTCCACTTCACTCATAGCGACGCTGGTGGCACCGGTGTCCACCAGCATATCGACCATGCGGCCGTTGATACTGCCCATAGTGTTGTAGGCGCCCTTGGTGTCGGCCCAGATCTTCACCTCGGCCATCTGTCGCTGGGCGAAGTGACCGCCGACTTGGGAACCGAGGCCGTAGCGCTCGCGCCTGCCATCCATCTCGATCACCGCCCCGTTGGCATCCGCCGAGACCAGCAGCACCCCTTCCGGGCTGCGCTGCCCGGCCTTCAGCAGTCGCTGTTTGCCGTCGATCTGCAGCATCGCCTTATCGGCAAACAGCGCCATCACCCGGACCTTCTCCACCGCCAGGAGAGCGGTCGATGCGAGCAGACAGCCCAGCAGGAGACCGGCCAGGGGGAGTTGTCGGATCACTCTGTATCGGATCATCGGATGCTCTCTCTATCGCAATGGCGCGGGGCCGATCTGCTTCCGCCCGTTGAATGTTTATCAAGTCGGCGCCCACCGGGTGCCCCAGGGCCGCCCTTTACCCATAAGTGGGTCGGACTGCATCCAGGCGTAGGATGGGTGGAGCGCCTCCATGAACTCTCCGCCGGCTCCCTCTCCGGCGCGCAACCCATCGTGCACCTGCATCCGCATCCGAAGATGGGTTACGGCGCGCCCGACCGCCGCGAACAGCCGCCAACATAGGTGCCGCGCCTCCACCCATCCTACACGCGTGTTCATCGGCATTTGTGGGTAAAGGGTAGCCCTATGGAGTGGGCCGTGCCCGCGTATGGTCAGCGCCCTTAGCCTAGCAGATAAACCGCAAGCTGGATGAGTACGAAACCGTAGATCCCGGCCAGCACGTCATCCAGCATGATCCCCAGCCCGCCGGAGACCTGCCGGTCCAGCAGACCGATCGGCCAGGGCTTGAGAATATCGAAAAAGCGGAACAGGCAGAAGCCGGCCAGCAGCCAATACCAGCCCGGTGGGGCCATCCACAGTGTAATCAGCAAGCCGACCCACTCGTCCCAGACAATACCGCCGTGGTCATGCACCCCCAGATCCCGCGAGGTACGACCACAGAGCCAGATGCCGAGCAGGAACAGCAGCAACACCAGCAGCAGGTACGGCAGCGGAGCCAGCGGCTGCAGCAGCAGGTAGAGCGGCACCGCCGCCAGGGTGCCGAAGGTGCCGGGTGCCTTGGGCGCCGCGCCGGAGCCGAGGCCGAAGGCCAGCAGATGGACCGGATTGCGCCAGTCGGGCCGGGGCTCAGGGGTTGCGGAAATGGTCATACCCTCCCCGGGCGACAGCGATGGGGTTGCCCGCCGCATCGAGGCAGTGGATAGCGCCGCCGGCCTCGATGCGGCCGATCAGGCTGAGCGGGATATCCAGGGTCTGTCCGACCGCCTCGACCGCCGCCTGCCGGTCGGCGGGGACTATGAGGCAGAGTTCGTAATCGTCCCCGGCGGCGAGCGGAATCGACCAGTCCGCGGTCGCCCGCACATAGGCCGCTAGCGCTGCGGAGAGGGGGATGGCCGCTTGTTGGAGCGTCGCGCCCACGTTGCTGCGTTCGCAGATATGCCCCAGGTCGGCGAGCAGGCCGTCGGAGATGTCGATGGCAGCGCTGGCGAGGTCGCGCAGCGCCCGGGCCTCGGCAAGCCGGGGTTCGGGCCGGTCCAGCCGCCGCTGCAGCGCCGCCAGATGTTCCCCGGCGTCGTAACCGCCCTGCAGGGCGAGCAGCGCCAGCCCGGCATCGCCCAGGGTGCCGGTCACGTAGATCAGGTCACCCGGCCGCGCCGCATCGCGCCTGAGCGCCCGGCCCGGCTCGACGAAGCCATGCACCTGAACCGTGATACTCAGGGGGCCGCGGGTGGTGTCGCCCCCCACCAGCTGTACCTGATGACGGGCCGCCAGCCGGGCAAAGCCGCGGCAGAACGCCTCGATCCACGCCTCGTCCACCCGCGGCAGGGTCAGCGCCAGGGTGACCCAGGCCGGCGCTGCCCCCATCGCCGCCAGGTCGCTGAGATTGACCGCCAGCGCCTTGTGTCCCAGGGATTCGGCGTCCACACCGGGCAGGAAATGGGTCCCCTCCACCAGGGTGTCGATGCTGACTGCCAGCTGTTGTCCCGGCGGGACCTGCAGCAGAGCGCAGTCATCCCCCACGCCCAGCGGCACATCGGAACGGAGCGCGCCGAGGCGGGAGAAGTAGTGCTCGATCAGTTGGAATTCGGAGCTCGGCACAATGTTTCCTGATTACCCGTCTGCTTGGCCACAGGCAGGAAGATATTAGCCGCGAATGAACGCGAATAAACGCAAATATAATCAGCGCGTAGGTTGGGCACGTCTTCTGTGCCCACGCTGCCATCGCGTGCGCGGCATCCGCGTGGGCACAAAAAGCGTGCCCACCCTACCAAGCTCAATTGATACCGGGCCTGATGGGCGGGACCCTGGAGAACCACGGATTCACACAGATAAACACGGATTCAGAATTCTGAGCTCCTATCGGTGTGAATCTGTGTCCATCCGTGGTTCCTTACTAACCGGCCCGGGATAACTAAACGGCTATTGAAAGCCACACTTAGTGTATAGGGCGGGCCATGCCCGCCAGGCTACTTCTTCAGCTCGCCCGAACGCAGCTGACGCGCCAGCTTGTCCAGCACGCCGTTGACATACTTGTGACCCTGCTCGGCGCCGAACACCTTGGAGAGCTCGATCGACTCGTTGATGATCACCTTGTAGGGGACCTCCAACTGGTAACGCAGCTCGAAGGCGCCGAGACGCAGGATCGCCCGCTCCACCGGATCGACGCTCTCGATGGAACGGTCGAGATAGGGCCCGAGCAATTCATCCAGCTCATCCAGGTGGGCCGGTACGCCGTGCAGCAGGGCCTCGAAGTAGTCCAGTTCAAAACTTCCCGGCTTGCGATCGGCCACAAACTGATTGCGGATATCCTTGATATCCTGCCCCGCGACCTGCCACTGGTAGATGGCCTGTACCGCGTTGTGTCTGGCCTGGCTTCGTTTTTTGCTCATTCAGTCGATGCTCATTCAGTCGAGCTGGCGCAGGACGTTGACCATCTCGATGGCGGACATGGCTGCTTCCGCTCCCTTGTTGCCGGCCTTGGTGCCGGCGCGCTCGATCGCCTGCTCGATGGTATCCACCGTGAGTACGCCGAAGGCGATCGGCAGCTGGTGTTTGAGAGTCACCTGGGCCATGCCCTTGACGCACTCGCCGGCGACAAAGTCGAAGTGCGGGGTGCCGCCGCGGATCACCGCGCCCAGCGCGACGATGGCGTCATAACCGCCTTTGGCCGCCAGCCGTTCCAGCACCAGCGGCATCTCGAAGGCGCCGGGTACCCGCACCACGGTGATATCGGCGTCACTGGCACCGTGACGCTTCAGGGCGTCGATCGCCCCGTCCAGCAGACTCTCGACGACAAAACTGTTGAAGCGTGCCACCACCAGGCAGAAACGCGCGTTTTGTACCGTCAGCGAACCCTCTATGGTTTTTATAGCCATCTCTTCATACGACCTTTTAGTGCGGGAAGCTTCCCGATTGGATTATGTAACAGGGCGACCGGGTCTGGCCTATTCACAGGCCACATACTCGACAATCTCCAGGTCGAAGCCGGAGATGGCATGCAGGCTCTTGGGCGCGCTCAGCACGCGCATCTTCTGCACCCCCAGGTCGCACAGGATCTGCGCGCCGATACCGTAGGTGCGCAGATGGCGCTTGGAGTCCCCGGCCGGGATGTTCTGCGGCTCCTTGTCGTGGTACTGGAACTCGCGCATGCGCTGGATCATGTCCCGGGTGGTGTCGTGGTTGCGCAGCACCACGATGATACCCGAACCCGCCTTGGCGATCTGTTTCATCGCGTTATTCAGCGGCCAGCTGCAACCGGGATGACTGGTCGAGAACAGGTCGCACAGGGTGTTCTGCATGTGTACCCGCACCAGCACCGGCTGGCTCGGGGCCACCTCGCCCATCACCAGGGCCAGATGCAGTTCGGGGTCGACACAATCCTGATAGGCCACCAGGCGGAAATCGCCATACTCGGTTGGCAGGGTGCACTCGCTGACCCGTTCGATGGTCTTTTCATTACTGACCCGGTAGTGGATCAGGTCGGCGATGGTGCCGATCTTCAGGTCGTGCTGCTCGGCAAACTTCTCCAGGTCGGGCCGGCGCGCCATGCTGCCGTCCTCGTTGAGGATCTCGACAATCGCCGCCGCCGGGCTGAAACCGGCCAGCCGGGCCAGGTCGCAGCCGGCCTCGGTGTGTCCGGCGCGCACCAGCACGCCGCCGGGCTGGGCCATCAGCGGGAAGATGTGGCCAGGCTGCACCAGGTCCTGGGGCATCGCCTGCTCCTTCACCGCCGCCAGCACCGTGGTGGCGCGATCCGCCGCGGAGATGCCGGTGGTAACCCCCTCGGCCGCCTCGATGGAGACGGTGAAGTTGGTGGCGTGCTGGGACTCATTGACCCCCACCATCAGCGGCAACCGCAACTGCTGGCAGCGCTCCTTGGTCAGGGTCAGGCAGATCAGCCCGCGCCCGTAACGGGCCATAAAGTTGATCGCCTCGGGCGTCACCGCCTCGGCGGCCATCAGCAGGTCACCCTCGTTCTCGCGGTCCTCATCATCCATGATGATCACCATCTTGCCCTGGCGCAGATCCTCGATAATCTCTTCTGTCGTATTAAAAGCCATAATTACTACCGTGCCTCAAAGCACCGAAAACAGCGGAAAAGTGTAACAAAGCCGGGGGAATCTCCCAAGACATTAAAAATCTGATCGGCGGATGCGCTGAGCTTATGCCGTCCTCACCCCCGTAAACGGTACATCCTTGTACCACGCCTCATATAGGGTCTGCTCCCCATTTGCGAGGCGCCAGCCCGTAGGTTGGGGTGAGGAACGAACCCCAACATCATGGCGCACACGCATGAAACCCCGTTGGGGTTCCCGGGCTCACTTCCAACATACGAACCAAACCCCCAAATCCAATCCCAAAGCCACGGCGCCCCGGCTAGCGCAAAAAACCCCGCTCCGCCAGCAACGCCATCGTCACACCGGATTCGGGCGTGGCCGGCTGCGCCGCCCGCTCGCCCAGCAGCAGCCGCTCCAGGTAGCGCGCCACCAGGTCCACCTCCAGATTGACCCGGCTGCCCGGGCGGTAGTCGGCGGTGATGGTCTCCTGCCGGGTGTGGGGGACGATATTCAGATCGAAGCGGTGGCCGTCCACCGCGTTCACCGTGAGGCTGGCGCCGTCGACGCAGATCGAGCCCTTGTGGGCGATATAGCGGGCCAGCGCCGGCGGCGCCTCCACCCAAAAACGGATCGAGCGGGCCTCTTCGCGGCGCTCCAGGATGGTCCCCACCCCGTCCACGTGGCCGCTCACCAGGTGGCCGCCCAGCGGGGTGCTCAGGGTCAGCGCCTTCTCCAGGTTGACCCGGCTGCCCACCGCCAGCTCGGACAGGGTGCTCAGCGCCAGGGTCTCGCGCGAGACGTCGGCCAGGTAACCGTCGCCGGTCAGTTCGATCACCGTCAGACAGATCCCGTTGGTGGCGATGCTGTCGCCGAGTTGCACATCGGCCAGCGGCAACCGGTCAGCGCGAATGGCCAGGCGCAGGTCACCACCACGGGGTTCACGGCCGGCCAGGGTGCCGACGGCCTGGATAATGCCTGTAAACATCAGTTGCCCGCCTTGATGGTTCGTGTGGGTTTCACCCGGATGCGCAGATCGGACCCAACCATGCGCAGGTCCTCGATCTCCAGGGCGATGCGGTGTTTCATCTCGGTCAGGGCCGGCAGATTGAGCAGCCCCCGGGCATCGCTGCCCATCAGGATCGGTGCCGCGTAGATGGTCAGCTGATCCACCACCCCGGCCGCCACCGCCGCGCCTGCCAGGGTGGGGCCGGATTCGATCAGCACCTCGTTGATGCCGCGCTGGGCCAGAGTCTCCATCAGCCGCTCCAGGTCGATGCCCAGTCCGCGACGCGGCAGCTGGATCACCTCGGCCCCGGCCGCCTCCAACGCCCGCCTTCTGCTCTCATCATCGGTGGTACTGACCACCAGGGTCGGCCCCGGCAGATTCAGCATCCGCGCAGCGGGGGACATCTGCAGGTCGGGATCCAGCACCACCCGCAGCGGCTGCAGCAGGTAGTCGTCCGAGGCCACCCCCGGCAGTTCGGCGGCACTCAGGCGCACGTTCATCGAGGGGTCATCGGCCCGCACCGTGCCGATCCCGGTGATGATGGCGTCGCTGCGCGCGCGCAGCCGCTGCACGTCCAGCCGCGCCGCCTCGCCGGTAATCCACTTGCTCTCGCCGCTGGCCATGGCGGTACGCCCGTCCAGGCTCATGGCCAGCTTGCAGCGCACAAAGGGCCGGCCCCGACTCATGCGGGCGATAAAACCGGGGTTGAGGGCCTGCGCCTGGGCCGTCATCACCCCCTGGTCGACCCGGATGCCGGCCGCCTGCAGCTGGGCGATGCCTTGGCCGGCCACCCGTGGATTGGGGTCGGTCATGGCCACCACCACCCGCGCCACCCCGGCCTCGATCAGGCCGTCGCTGCAGGGCGCGGTGCGGCCGTGATGGCAGCACGGCTCCAGGGTCACGTAGGCGGTGGCGCCGCGCGCCCGCTCGCCGGCCTTGGCCAGGGCGTTGCGTTCGGCATGGGGTTCTCCGGCGCGGCGGTGAAAGCCTTCGCCGACGATCACGCCGTCCCGCACCAGCACACAGCCGACCCGGGGGTTGGGATGGGTGGTGTAGAGTCCCTGTTCGGCCAGGCGGATGGCCCGGGCCATGTAGCTATGATCTTTAGCCGTCATCGTCTTTGTTGCCGTTGAGCAGGTCCAGCTGATCGCGGCGCACGTCCGGCGGCAGCTGTTTCTCCAGCCGTTCGATCTCCTCGCGGAAGGCGTTTACGTCCTCGAAACTGCGATACACCGAGGCGAAGCGCACATAGGCCACCTGGTCCAGGGCCCGCAGCTCCTCCATCACCCACTCGCCAATCTGCCGCGATGGCACCTCGCGCTCGCCATGGGCCAGCAGCTTGCGGCGGATGTGGCTGATCGCCTCCTCCACCTGCTCGGCGCTGACCGGGCGTTTCTCCAGGGCGCGGGACATGCCGGAGGCGAGCTTGCGGCCGTCGAACGGCACCCGGCTACCGTCCTGCTTGATCAGCATCGGCAAGGTCAGTTCCGCCGTTTCGTAGGTGGTGAAGCGCTCCTTGCAGATGGCGCATTCACGCCGTCGACGCACCTGGTCCCCATCCCCGAACAGTCGGGAATCCACCACCTTGGTATCCTGGGCACCGCAGAAAGGGCATCGCATGATTTAACCTGATCTTTCCAGAAAGCGCATGAAAAACTTGGCCCTGGGCCATTGATTGCAGATTTGCCCGGTTGCGTAGGGTGGGTTAGCGGCGCACAGGCACCCCGCTTTGAGACTACGACAATACCCGGGCGCCGCGTAACCCACCGTTTTTTCAATCCACCTCAACCTGCCAAACGGTGGGTTACGGTGCGCGTACGGTACCATGCAAACGGCCACCCCCTGCGCAGGGCGCGCCTAACCCACCCTACATCCACATCGGCTCCGCCTTGCAATGACAGCGGAGCATTCGCCCTTGGTCCGGGCGCACGCTTACCGATAGACCGGATGCCGCTTGCACAGATCCAGCACCTGGGCCTTGACCCGGTCGATGGCCGCCTGGTCGCCGCGGGCATCGATCACATCGCACATCCAGCCGGCCAGGGTCCTGGCCTCGGCCTCGCCGACGCCGCGGGTGGTCAGGGCCGGGGTGCCGACGCGGATGCCGCTGGTGACGAAGGGCGACTGGGGATCATTGGGCACGGTGTTCTTGTTGACCGTGATATTGGCCTCCCCCAGCCAGGCATCCACGTCCTTGCCGGTGATGCCCGCCTGGATGAAGCTGACCAGGAACAGGTGGTCGTTGGTGCCGCCGGAGACCACGTCGTAGCCGCGTTCGATGAATACGCTGGCCATCGCCTGGGCGTTGTCGATCACCTGCTGCTGATAGGCCTTGAACTCGGGTTCCATCGCCTCCTTGAAGGCCACCGCCTTGGCGGCGATCACGTGCATCAGCGGGCCGCCCTGGGTGCCGGGGAAGACCAGCGAGTTGAGCTTCTTCTCGATCTCCGGGTTGGCCTTGGCCAGGATCAGGCCGCCGCGCGGACCGCGCAGGGTCTTGTGGGTGGTGGTGGTGGTGACATCGGCGATCTGCACCGGGCTCGGGTAGAGGCCTGCGGCGATCAGCCCGGCGACGTGGGCCATGTCGACAAACAGGTAGGCGCCCACCTCGTCGGCGATGGCGCGGAAGCGCTGCCAGTCGACCACCCGCGAGTAGGCGGAGAAGCCGGCCACGATCATCTTCGGCTTGTGCTCGCGGGCCAGGCGCTCCACCTCGGCGTAGTCGATCTCGCCGGTGGCCGCATCGAGTCCGTACTGGACGGCGTTGTAGAGCTTGCCGGAGAAATTGGGCTTGGCGCCGTGGGTCAGGTGGCCGCCGTGGGCCAGGCTCATGCCGAGTACCGTGTCGCCCGGCTCGCACAGGGCCATGTAGACGGCGGCGTTGGCCTGGGAACCGGAGTGCGGCTGGACGTTGGCGTAGTCGGCGCCGAACAGCGCCTTGGCGCGGTCGATGGCCAGCTGCTCGGCGATATCGACATGCTCGCAGCCACCGTAGTAGCGCTTGCCGGGATAGCCTTCGGCATACTTATTGGTCAGCACGCTGCCCTGGGCCTGCATCACTCGAGGGCTGGTGTAGTTCTCCGAGGCGATCAGCTCTATATGCTCCTCCTGCCGGATCTCCTCCGCCTGGATCGCCGCCCAAAGCTCATCATCATAACCACCGATCTGCATATCTTTACTGAACATGTCAGCCATCTCCGCCGGGAAAAAATGGGACATTTTAACACCAAGCGGCCAGAGCGTCGCCATCCGCTTGATAGAATCCGCGCCCGGCGGCGGAAATCCCTTTTATAACGACAAACGGCTCAGGGATGGGCATTTGCGGACGCTAAGGTGATGGCCGTCCAGGAATAAGCAGCAGCTTTTGATGCGCATCACGGCCACCATTGCCCATCTGACCCAGCGGTACGGCAACTGACGGGGCGTCGCCAGGGTGACCGACCGCGCAGAACCGGCAACCGTACGCTGGCGTAAGCCCGTCACGACTTGCGCTGCCGTACGGGAAGGCGATATAAATTTAATTCGGAACCAATCCGGGGAGTCAGATAGATGATCATGAAAGGCGTACGGACCGTGGTATACGGACTGCTGATCCTGCTGTGCCAGCTGCCGCTGGCCCAGGCCGCCACGGAGATCAACCTGGCCGAGGCGATCAATATCGCCGGGCGCCAGCGTATGCTCAGCCAGCGCATCGTCAAGTCCTACCTGCAGATGGGACAGGATGTCCGCTACCGGGTGGCCAAGGGTCACCTCAAGGGGTCGATCATCCTGTTCGAACAGCAGCTCAACATGCTCAAGGAGTTCAGCCAGGACCCGGAGACCCAGCGTGGACTCGCCCTGGTGGAGAAGCTCTGGAAACCGGTCAAGACCATCGCCAGCGGACCGGTACAGCGGGAGAAGGCCGAGGAGCTGAGGGCCAATGCCGAACAGCTGCTGGCGGCCGCCCACCAGGTGGTGCTGATCCTGGCCGACCAGTCCGGCACCCAGCAGGGCCACCTGGTCAATATCGCCGGCCGCCAGCGCATGCTCAGCCAGCGCATGGGCAACCTCTACATGCTGATGAGCTGGAAGTTCGACCATGAGCTCTACCGCCAGGACTACCGGACCGCCACCGAGCAGTTCGACAACGCCCTGCAGGAGCTGAGCAACGCCAACGAGAACACCCCGGAGATCGGCCGGATCCTCGCCCAGGTGAGACAGAACTGGGACCTCTACAACCTGAGCAACCGCATGGGCGAGAACGAGTTCGTGCCGGGGCTGGCGGTGCGCATGCTGGACAAGATCCTGCTGCAGATGAACGAGGTGACCGGGCTCTACGCCGCCCTGCCCCGGTAGCCGGCACCGCGGCCGGATTCGACCGCGCCCGCCTTCCCCTGCCGCGCCAGCCCTACTCGAACACCCCGTGGTCAAGCCTCTCCAGCAGCTCCGCCGTCACCTCGTTCCGGCGCAGGATCCTAACCCCGCGGTGATCACGCAGGAACTCCTCGGCGTCCTCCCGGGTCTCCAGCGGGATCAGCTCGTGCCCCATGGGACCGAGCACGTCCGAGCCGATCACGAACCAGGCCGACCCGGCATCGATGCGACCCAGGGTGTAGTACTCGGTCACACCGATGGTGTCGATCTCCTCGCTGCGGTGTCCCGGTGCCCAGCGTGCCAGGTCCAGCAGATACTTGAACAGGTCCTTGGCGCCATCGAAATGGTGCAGGTGGCCGTCGCGATAGCGCACGCTGGCCACCCAGGCCGGATACTTGGCGACGAACATGCCGCACACCGGGCAGGTGTCGTCCGCCCGGGGCGGCGCTATCTCCACCGGCCCCGACAACACGGGCGGCACACCCAGCAGCAGGAGCACGCTTACCAGAATTCTCGACGTCCACTTCATGTCACTTCCCCACATACCGGTTAGCGCGGCAGCCGGTCACAACCGGCCGCCGCGGGCTTACGCTTCAGCCGCCACTCTTTTTCATCTGCATCATCTTCCTGACTTTCTCTGCCCGGCGCTTGCGAATCATCAGCGTATCCTGCGCCATGCCAAGGTAGGCCGCCTTCAGCCCTTCGTCGAACGAGGTCAACTCCCCGCCCTGCTCCGCCTGGGCCGCGCGCGCCGCCTCCGCCGAAGCGAATGCCATCTTGCTACTCGCAGTCATGGTGCCCTTGAGTTTTGAGCCGAGCAGATAAGTCGCCGTATCCACATTGACCAACGGTTTGACTTTATCGGCCGCACCAAAATCAGCGGCATAGATCGCCTTGGGACCGCGATCCAGATTGAGCGACAGGCTGATGGCCAGGCAGTGGATGGAGCAGGTGCCGTCCACCAGGTCGTCGTCGTATTGGACCAGGTGGCGACTGTGCTGCCATTGGGTGCGGTTCATCCCGCAGTAGGGGCAGGCGGGATACTTCTCCAGTTCGTTCTCCAGCGGATCGGCATCCGGCGCCCTCTTCGGGATAAACTGCAGCGGCGTGCCGTCCCCCTGACACGCCTCGCCGGACGCTTTCACCCAACCTTTGCCCGGCACCATGGCGCCGACACCGGGACCGGCAACCACCGGCCCCGCCAGGCTGCCGAGACCGGCCACCGCCAGCAGTTTCAACACGCCACGTCGATCCAGCATCTTCTCTTCACACATTACGTCTCTCCCTATCAATCGCTAACTCTGCGGTGTTATCTGACAACGCCGGACCCAAACCGCAGGTCGGACCGGCCCTTGATACGTTTACAGCAGACTCCTGACGAGTCGTTCCAGCTGATCCGGGGACGCGCCACCCAGCATCCGCGCATGCAATCGGCCACGCCGGTCGAGGAGATAGATAACCGGCAGCGCCGAGACGCCGTAGCGCCTGGACATTTCGCCACCGCTATCGAGCAATACCGGGTAACTGATATCCAGACCTGCCAAGTAGGAGCGGACCGTTTCACGAGGCTGCTGCAGATTGATGGCTAGGACCTCCAGCCCCCGGTCGCGGTAGCGCCGGTAGAGCGGTTCGGATTCCTGCAGCTCCTCCCGGCAGAGCGCACACCAGTCGGCCCAAAAATGGATCAGCAGCACGCGCCCCCGATAGGCAACCGGAAACTGCACGGTCCCTCCCGCGAACCGCACCAGATCGACAGCGGGCACCTCCTGTCCGATAGCCAGTGGGCGGTCCGTGGCATCACAGGCGGTCAGCAACAGCGGCCACAGCAGCCACGGCAACCAGCGCGTCACCACCACACCCCCTGCATCACCAGGGGCGAGCTGTAGACGAACCAGCCGGCCGCCAGATAGAACAGCAGGAACATGCCCAGCGAGCGGCGCACCAGCCGGCTCGCGCCGTCCGCCACCGCCGCGTCCAGGCTGGGGATGTGCCGCCAGGGCGCCACCACCGCCACCCCCAGGGCCCAGGCGGTGGCGGCGAACAGCGGGATATAGAGCAGATAGCCGGCAAAGCCGTGCCCGGACTTGAGGATGCAGAACGGGCAGTGATGCTCGGGGTGGGCGTAGATGTAGGGGGAGATCACCGACACGATGGCCGCCAGGGCGATGCCGAACGCCAGCAGCGCCAGCAGGCCGAACAGCGGACCACCGCGGCGGGTGCGCTGGAAGCGCAGGCCGGCGGCGAGCACCAGCACCCCGGACATCGCCAGGCCCCACACCGCCAGCGCAGGGGAGAGCGCGGCCACCTCCCCGGCCACGCCCCGTGCATTGGCGGAGAACAGCGAGCCGCAACAGGAGGTGATGACATCCGGGCGCAGTTCCAGGAAATAGCGCAGCTGCAGCCCGCTCTCCACTGCCACCAGGGGCACGATCAGCAACAGCAGGCGGTACTTGAGGCGGACCAGCGGGTAGTCATAGCCGCGGTTGTCCAGCGCATTCAGGATCAGCCAGCTGGCGCCGCTGAAGAAAATGGCGATCTTCAGCAGCAGCGTCGGCCAGCCCCAGGCATTGACGTTCAACACCCCGGTGGCGCACATGGCGCCGACAAACTGGCCCGACATCGCCTCGGCGTTGTAGACGAACAGCAGCAGCGACACCAGCTCGGCGGCGAACGCCCAGGCCAACAGGGTGGAGATCAGGTAGGTACGCCGCTCCAGCCGCAGTTGCCGTTCGCTGCCGCTGCTGATATCCCAGTGGCGCAGCAGTTGAATGGCGAAACCGGCGGCGAGCAGCAGCATCGACAGCACCACGCCGGAGACCAGGATCAGCGCCATGATGGCCGGGTTGAGCAGCATGGTCAGCCTCCCACCACCCGGCCGTCGCACAGCTCGATCACCCGCTCCACCACCGGTGAGTCGAACACCACCGGGTCGTGGCTGGTGATCAGCACCGTCCGGCCGGACTCGCGCAGCCGGCGGATCTGTTCCATGAAGTCGCGGGAGAGCCGGGTGTCGAGATTGGCGGTCGGCTCGTCGGCGATCAGAATCCGCGGATCATTGATCAGGGCGCGGCAGATGGCGACCCGTTGCGCCTCGCCGCCGGACAGCCACTGCACCGGGTTGCGCGCCTTGTGCGCCAGGCCGAAGCGGTCCAGCAGCGCGCTCGCCGTGGCGGTGAGTTGGCGGTGGTCGGGCGCCAGGGGATAGGCCGGCAGCATGATGTTCTCCAGCACGCTCAGGCCGCTGATCAGGTTGAACTGCTGGAAGATGAAGCCGAAGGTGTGACGGCGGATATCGGTGAGAAAGCGCTCCGGCAGGCCGGAGAGCAGGCGCTCGCCCAGGTGAATACGCCCCGCGGTGGGCCGCGACAGGCAGCCGATCATGGAGAGCAGGGTGCTCTTGCCCGATCCGCTGGCCCCCTTGAGACAGGTGACCCGGTTCGGCTCGATGCTCAGGGAGACGCCGCGGATCGCCTCGTGGGCGTTGGGGCGCCCCTGGTTGAACACCTTGTGTACATCCTCCAGGACAATGCGCATGGGCCTACCTCATCACCGCATCGGGATCGGTCACCGACACCTGCCAGATCGGAATGATGGTGGCCACCACGTAGGGAAACACGCTGAAGAAAAACAGCGTGGCGACCTGCAGTCCATCGATCACCGGGGTGAGGCGAAAGGCGGGGTAGAGCACCGCCCAGCCCTTCAGCACCGGTTCGAACAGGCTGGCCGAGGCGTGGAACACATGCAGGTAGGCCAGCAGGTAGCCGAGCAGGAACGCCATCAGGGAGAGGATGGCACCCTCCCAGAACTTCATCCGCAGCACATCGCCGGTCTCCCAGCCGACCGCCTTGAGGATGCCGATCTCGCGTCGCTCCTCCGCGCTCAGGCCCGAGGCCTTGTCCCAGGCGAAGATGACAAATGCCAGGATCGCTCCCAGCAGCAGCACGAACAGGATCCCCTGGCGCCAGGAGAAGATGGCGTCGTAGGTGCGCAGGATCTCCTCGCGCAGGATCGGCCGGGTGTCCGGCAGGCGCAGGGTGAGCTTCTCGGCGATCTTCTCCAGCTCCAGGGGGTTGCTCACCGACAGCACGATATCGGTGTACCAGCCCTCGGTGACGCCCTGGCTGATCCGGAAGGCGCGTTCCGACATCAGCACCAGGTCGGCGCTGAACAGCTCCGTATCGCTCGCCAGCAGCTCCCTGACCCGGAAACTGTAGGCCTCCCCGTCGTGGGCGCGGAAGGTGAGGTAGTCCCCCGGGCCGATGCCCCGGGTGCGGGCGATGGCGCTGCCGATGATCACCTCGCTATCCGCCAGCCGCCTCTCCGGCGCCACCATCAGGGTGTAGTTGGCCCGCACCGCCGGATCGTAGAAATAGCCCCACAGCCGCCCCTTGCGTGCCGTCACCCCGCGCAGGCGCCCGATCTTTTGCAAATAATCCTCCGGGATCAGGGCATGGCGGCCGGCCTCGATGCGCTGCAGGATGATCTCCGGCGACGCCTGCAGCACCAGCCCCATCTCCCGCTTCAGGGCATGGGTGAACAGCATCACCGAGGCGAGCATGAAGACGATCAGGCTGTAGACCAGCAGCAGGCCCAGGTTCTTGCCCTTGCGCCGCAGCAGCGAGGCGAGGATGAAATCCAGCAGGTAGCGCTGGCGCCGCAGCCATCCCATCACTCGCCCCTCCCGTGAGCCCCCGGGCGTGGCGGCGCCAGCAGCGAGCCGCTGGGGAAGTGCTCCAGCGCCATCGGGTGATCCTGGAAGGCCGAGTGCAGGTCGGCCTGGGAGAGGTGCCGGGTGTAGCGGGCCTCGGTAAACAGCGCCGGATCGCTCAGGCCCAGCTCGCTCACCAGCCGCCGGACAGGGTCGAGCCGCTCCGCCGCCACCTGCGGGGAGCGCGTGCTGCCGGCCAGCGTCCACAGGAACAGCCCCGCCAACAGGGCGAAGAGCGACAGGAGAGGATCTGACTTACGCATAGAGGGAGGTTCGGTGGCCGCATCAACACAGGTTGAGGGTTAATCTACCGACTGGCGAAACCGCTGGACATTGATAACCGTCAATCGTTTCTGATAACCATCAATTTGATAAATATAGAGTTTTTGATCGTGTGATATGCCACAGGGGGGCGCTTCAATCAGGTCATATGACCTGTTTTTGTGGCGGTCGCGGCGGGTTGGGAAAACGGTGGGTTACGCGGCGCCCGGCTATTGTCGTGGTCTGGAAGTGGGGTGCCTATGCGCCGCTAACCCACCCTACGAACTCGGATTTTGTTGGGTTACGGTGCTACAAGCTCGCCCGACCGGCTACGCATCCGCGATCCGGGAGTCGTAATCAACCCGCCTCGCGCAGGCGTTCCCGGCGGGATTGCTCCTCGACCCGTGCCGCGTTGATTTCATCCAGTACGGCAACCACATCGGCGATCTGCTCGGACGCCTCGAAGCGGCCGGTGAGCGGCACCTCCGGGTGTAACCGGCCATTTTCGTACAGTGCCCAGATCTCTTTGGCGTACTGGCTCTCCAGCAAGTCGGGGGCGTACCGGGCGTAGTAGCCGGTGATGCTGTTCACATCCCGTTCCAGCATCCCCTGGGCGTTGTTGTTGGCCGCCGCATTCACCGCCTGCGGCAGGTCGATAATCACCGGACCGGACGCATCCACCAGGACATTGAATTCCGACAGATCACCGTGTACCAGTCCGGCACAGAGCATGCGCACCACGTAGCGCATGATGATCGCATGGCCCTCCCGCGCCTCCGCCGCGGACATCGACAGATCGTTCAGGCGCGGCGCCACCTGCCCCTCATGATCGGTTATCAGCTCCATCAGCAGGACGCCGTCGAAGCAGCCAAAGGGTTGCGGGACACGTACCCCGGCACGCGCCAGGCAATAGAGCGCATCCACCTCGGCACTCTGCCAGATCCGCTCCTGTTCATCGCGGCCGAACCGGGAGCCCTTCTCCATCGCCCGGGCGCGGCGGCTATTGCGCACCTTGCGGCCCTCCTGGTATTGCGCCGCCTGCTTGAAGCTGCGTTTGTCCGCCTCCTTGTATACCTTGGCACAACGGGTTTCGCCACCGCATCGCACCACATAGACGGCGGCCTCCTTGCCGCTCATCAGCGGGCGGATCACCTCATCCACCAGGCCGTCGTCGACCAAGGGCTGGATTCTTTTAGGAATTTTCATGGCGCCCTTATACGCCGATTGCGCAGCGGATGGAATAGAGCCGGCGGTCTGGACAGAACGGCGGTCGGCGGTACGGGCGGCAAACGGAGCGCGGATCGCCACGCCCCGCCATCCTTGGGAAGAAGCCACCCGGGATCAGCGCCCCGCGGCCTCCCCGACCAGCTCCCTGGGGATATCCGGATCCGCGACAAGGGTGGGCTCCCCGGTTCCCAGTACCACCTGTTCATCCACCCGGCACCCGGTGACGCCGGGGATCGACGGTATTTCATACATGATCCTGCGCAACAGCCCCTCCAGGACAGCCCGCAGTCCGCGCGCCCCGGTGCCGCGTTCGATCGCCTGGCGGGCGATCAGGCGCAACGCCTCCGCGGTAAACTCCAGCGCGACCCCCTCGTACTCGAACAGCCGCTGGTACTGGCGGATCAGGGCGTTGCGCGGTTCGGTGAGAATCCGCAGCAGCGCCGACTCATCCAGGTCATGCAGTGCCGTGATGACGGGAAAGCGGCCGATGAACTCGGGAATCAGGCCGAAATGGCGCAGATCGTCCGGCTGTACCTGCTCGAACAGGCAGGACGGGTCATACCCCGGGCCGGCGGCCGCGGGTTCGGCATGGAAACCGATCCCCCCGCCACCGCTGCCCAGGCGTTTCTCCAGCAGGCCCTCCATCCCGGCAAAGGCGCCGCCGGCGATGAACAGGATATGGCGGGTATCCAGCAGCAGATCGCCCCCCTGCCCCTTCGCCCCGTTGGCACTCAGCTTGACCCGGGCGCCTTCCACCAGTTTCAGCAACGCCTGCTGCACTCCCTCGCCGGAGACGTCGCGGGTGCCGTGGGATGACTCGCCGGCACGGGCCAGCTTGTCGATCTCGTCGATGTAGACGATCCCCCACTCCGCCAGCTCCAGGTTACCCTCGGCGCTGTCCACCAGGCGTGCCAGGATACTCTCCACGTCATCCCCCACATAACCGGCCTGGGTCAGGGTGGTGGCATCGGCAATCACGATGGGCACGCCGACGATACGCGCCAGGGTACTGGCCAGCAGGGTCTTGCCGGTGCCGGAGGGGCCGAGCAGCAGGATGTTGGATTTTTCGATCTCCACATCCGGGTTGCAGACCGGCATCTTCGGGCCCGCCTGCTCCATGCTCAGCCGTTTGAAATGGTTATAGACCGCGACCGCCAGGGTCTCCTTGGCCAGATCCTGACCGATGATATAGCGGTCCAGTTGCGCCTTGAGTTCGACCGGCTTGAGCAGGTTCTGCAACGGCTTGGCGGCCGCCCGCTTGCGTCCCCAGCTGCCGACCACCTGGGAGGCCAGGCGGACACACTCCTCGCAGATGTGCCCCTCTTCACCGGCGATCAGCGGAAGGTCCGGACTCTGCTCCTGACCACAGAATGAACAGTGCGCTTTTAGCTGACTCACGGGCTTCACCTCTCCGGGCAGCAGTGACGCTGCCATGTTTGAATACGGGCATGAATGGCACTGACTTAAGCGGATTCGTATCCAATGTAGGGTGGGTTACGGCGCAAACAACGCGCCTAACCCACCCTACATTTGAGCCTACATTCGAGTCAGTGCCATTCAATATGGGCATGGTTGAATACGGCTCATGACCGGATATGCCGGTCCCCGGGTAGCGGCCTCGGCGCCGGAGTTTCGCTCAGGTGTGCAGGGTCCCGCTCCGGCAAGGCGGCCAGCCACGCCTTCTGACGGTTGAGCCGGTGGCGCTCCTGGAGCAGCTGGCGAATCCGCGCCTGCGCCCGGGCCAGCGACACACGCTTGCCCGGCTTGATCTTTTCACACAGCAGGATATGAAAACCCATCTCCGTCTCGATAATCGGGCTGATCTCCCGCGCCTGCATACTGAACAGCATGGCGTCCAGCTCGGCATACAGCTGCCCCGGCCTGACATCACCCAGCGCGCCCCCCTGCATGGCGGTCGGGCACTCGGAGTAACGCCTGGCGAAATCGGGGAACCGGTTCACCCGCCCGGACAACTTCTCGACCAGCTGCTCCATCCGGGCGCAGGCCGCGGCGCGGGTATTTTCCGGGAATTCGGCATTCACCGTGATCAGGATATGCCGCGCCACCCGCTGTTCCGGGGCCTCGAAGCGTTCCCGATGCATCTCGTAGAACAGGCCGACATCGAGGTCGCTGACCCCGGGGCTGGCGGCGGCGACCCGTTGCAGAACCGCGTCGAACAGCAGCTCCCGATGCAGGGCGCGACGCAATCCGGCCTCGTCCAGGCTATTGACCTCCAGGTCCTGGAGATACTCCTCCCGGCTGGCATAGCGCGACAACAACTGCGCCAGCGAGGCATCCAGCAACGCCCCGGAAACAACCACTCCCCGGGCCTCGTCCGCTGCCAGTACCCGCGACTCCAGGTCAAAGCTCTTGAGCGCCTGGTCATGCACCCGGCGATACTCCTCCGGCGCCAGTTGCGCCAGGTTCCTGCCGAAACCGTGCAAGGCGTTGCGCAGCAGATGGTAGCTGAACGCGGGGCCGCTATCGGGTTGCCTGTCGGAACCGCTCATCAGGCCTCCTCGGGTTCGCCCTGCAGCAAGTCGAGCGCACACTCCGGAACCTGCAGGGTACGGCCACTGAAACGGACATGATAGGCCGGGCCGTTCTCCTGCTCGCGCAGGACCTTTTCCACTTCGCCGGAATCGCCGGGCCGGGCAATCACCTCACCCTGAATGGCCAGCGGCATGCGCGGCGTGACCTTGTCCCTGAATTCGAAACGGGTCGGCACCCAGGGATCGCTGGCCAACTGCAACTCCGGCTCCCGGCAACCCACCATGCATTGGCTGTCGATGAAATCCACCGAGTAGACAATCTGATCCTGCAGGAAGGTACCGACATCACGCACATAACCGACGCTGCCACGACGCACCAACAGGCGGCCGGTCGGCTCGCCGGGATAGGTGCCGTCGTTGCGCACGTTGCGGATCACTCGCACCGCCTCGCCATATTCAAATCTTGGACGCATATGCGGGTTCCTTTTTGAAAAGATCAGTCAATGGCACCTCCACGCTGAACGGCTGGTGCATACGAAAGACCTTGAACACCTTCTCCGTGCGCGCGTCCGAGGCGACAAAATCGTTATAGGCGCTGTCGAGCAGCCCGGCATACAGGGTGCGTCGTGCGTCGTCGCTCGCGGGCATCGCATCCGCGCCATCGAGGTAGTCGTGGAAGCGCTGCAGGATATGCAGCCGGTTGACCTGTACCACCGCCGGGTCGTAAGCCACACCGAAGTACTCCAGAAACTCCTCCGCACTGCTGAGCTCTTCCAGGTCCAGATCAAATTCGCTGTCACTCATCTTCTATCTCCCGATTGAAATCTAACCACCGCCGGCATAGCCGGCGCGTAGGGTGGGCACGTCTTCTGTGCCCACGCCGTCATCCCGTCTGCAGCATCCGCGTGGGCACAAAAAGCGTGCCCACCCTACCAAGCTCCCGTGTCGGTGTTCAGTTCCAAACACCGGACGGGTCACTCCCTTTCCGGGAGCTGGTACCCTTTAGGATGTAGGGTGCCGGTGAGCTTGCGAACCGCACCAACATCACTGGAAACGGCGCAAGCTTCCTGATGCGGTTCGTTTTACTCACCGCATCCTACGAGCTGAAGGGCAAAATCAGAATTGCTGCCTCACTTAGCGTCTTTCAGGTTCAACATACCGTCAGGTCGCACCCAGGTAGGTCCGGGGCACCCGTCTGCCCAGCGCATCGCGCGCGATGCTGAGCAGGCTTTTGGCGCCCAGGCGGTCCCGGCTATCCAGTTCGGCCACCTTCTCCAGACGTTCGATGGCCGAGTCGTAGCGGCCCAGCCGGAACTCCAGATAACCGGCCCCCTTCAGCGCCAGCATGTAAAAACGGATCAGGGCCATGGAGATCATCACCCCGCTGCCGATGCGCAGCTCGGTGATCTCGCGCCAGTCGTCGGGCAATTCGAGCCGTTCCGCGAACACCGCAAGTACCCGCTCGGCCACCATCAGGGCCTCTTCCAACCGGTGCTGGTAATAGAAAAAGCGGTACAGCGCCACCAGCACCATTGGATGTTCCGGCTCGAGAAAATAGGCCCGCATCAGCGACCACTCGGCCTCGCCCTCGGCATACTGTTCGGCGGCACAGTCCAGACACCGGCTCACCTCATCCGTAAGCGGCTCGTTGAAGTAGAGCTCGCCGGCTTCAAAATCCTGCATGTCCATAATCATCTCCATTCGCTCCCGCCCGCCGTTTCGCAGACCTGGTTCGCATCACACTCGTCACACCCCTGTGCCGGCCGGTCGCCCGCCAGCAGGTCGTCATGTAGCCCCACCTGCTGTTCCAGGCGGCCGATGCGCTCCAACAGGCAGTTGACGGCATCGGCCACCGGATCGGGAATGATATGGTGGTCCAGATCGATGCCCCGGGCGGGGGTCACCCGCTTTGGGCCGACCACCTTGCCGGGAATACCGACTACCGTCCGCCCCTCCGGCACCGAGGCGATCACCACCGAATTGGCGCCGACGCGCGCCTGGCGGCCAATGTGGATGGGCCCGAGAATCTTGGCCCCCGCACCGACCACCACCTGGTCGCCCAGGGTGGGGTGACGCTTGCCCCGGCTCCAGGAGACGCCCCCCAGGGTGACCCCGTGATAGAGAGTCACATCGTCCCCCACCTCGGCGGTCTCGCCGATCACCACGCCGGCCCCGTGATCGATAAAGAATCGCCGGCCGATGGTGGCACCCGGATGAATATCGACACCGGTCCAGATGCGCCCCACGTAGCTGATCAGCCGCGGCAGGTAGCGCCAGCCGCGCCGCCACAGGCGATGGGCGACGCGGTAGAGCATGATGGCGTGCACCCCCGGATAGGTGGTGATGATCTCCAGGCGGGTGCGGGCCGCCGGGTCGCGTTCAAAGACGCAGGAGATATCCTCGCCGATGCTGCGCCAGACCGAGTGTCCGGTGGTCCGGAGCATCGCCGGGTTGATCAGTTCGCTGCTGTTCATTGTGGCCGCCGCTCCTTGTGGGCCTGATTGACGTCGAAATAGAACTGGCGCAGTTCCTGATCCGCCGGTGGCCGCTTGTGCAGGACGGTGTAGCGCCTGACCAGCAGCAGCAGGGACTCCGCCTGCTGGCGGGTCAGGTGGATGCTCATATCGGCGTAGGCCTGGATCACCGCGTGGCTGCCGGAGTGCTTGCCCAGCACAATCTGGTGCTCGCGCCCCAGTTCGGCTGGATCGATCCCCTGGTAGTTGCGCCGGTCCTTGATCAGGCCATCCACATGGATACCCGCCTCGTGGGTGAAGACACCGGCCCCGACCAGACTCTTGTGCCAGCCGACACTGCGCCCGGAGGCCAGCTCCACCAGTTGCGAGACGGCGGAAAAGTGCGCCATGTCGATCTCCCGTCCCTGCTCGAAAAAGCGCCGCAGCCCCATGACCACCTCTTCCAGGGGGGCATTGCCGGCGCGCTCGCCCAGGCCGTGCACCGTGGTGTTGACATGGCTGGCCCCGCCGCGGATCGCCGCCAGGGTATTGGCCGTGGCCAGACCGAGATCATCATGGGCATGCATCTCGATCTCCAGGTCGCAGATGCGCCGCAGATCGGCAATGGTTTCGCACACCTGGAACGGCTCCATGATGCCCAGGGTATCGGCAAAGCGGAACCGGGCCGCGCCGGCCTGCTCGGCCACCTCCACCACCTGCCAGAGGAACTCGGGATCGGCACGCGAGGCGTCCTCGCCACCGACGCACACCTCCAGGCCCAGCTCCTGCGCCTCGCCGGTGCAACGGACGATCTGCTCCAGCAGCCATTCCCGACTGCGCCCGAGCTTGTGGTAGATCTGTTGATCGGAGACCGGGATGGAGAGATCGACCCGCCGCACCCCCAGGTCACGGCACTGGGCAATGTCCTGGCTGTGCATCCGGCACCAGACCATCAGCTGCGCATGCAGCACCACCTCGGCGACCGCGCGGATGGAATCGCGCTCCTCTTGACCCATGGCCGGGATGCCCACCTCAAGTTCGGGCACGCCCAGTTCATCCAATGCACAGGCGATGGCCAGTTTCTCCTCCAGGGTGAAGGCAACGCCGGCAGACTGCTCGCCATCCCGCAGGGTGGTGTCGTTGATCGTGATGTTCGCTGTCTGTGTATGCATGGATCTCTCCTTTACCAGGAGCTAGTGCAAACAGTGTGCCAGCCGAAATACCCCCACTTTTTCAACAAGATAGTTTTGTCTGAAACAGCAATTTATGTAGGGTTTGGGGCGATTGTCGCAAACCGGACAGGGCCGCCCGGGTTCTCATAATTTTCTGGCCCCCGTAGGGGCAGGCCCCTGTGTCTGCCCGGACCCGTCGGCCACCGGCCGACCGGGCAACCACGGGGGCGGGCAACCACGGGGGGTTGCCCCTACGACACTCACCGGCCTTCCGTTCATTGACCCTTGCGCCGGATTCTGTGCGACCCCCCGTAGGGGCAGGCCCCTGTGCCTGCCCGAACCATCGGCCACCGGCCGACCGGGCAACCACGGGGGGTTGCCCCTACGACCATCCTGACCTTCCGTTCATTGACCCTTGCGCCGGATTCTGTACCGCCCCCGTAGGGGCAGGCCCCTGTGCCTGCCCGGACCCGTCGGCCACCGGCCGATAGGTCAACCACGGGGGGTTGCCTCTACGGCCATCCACGGCCTCCGCGGCACAACTCCATCCCTGGAACCAAAAAATGCCGCAACGGAGTTGCGGCAAAAGATGGGGTTCGGGTCAACCGCCGGGTCACCCGGTCACATTCGGGTGCACGGTCTTTGTTATCAGGCGTATGTTGGTGCAAATTCCTGCCCGGGTTCGTCGGCCGGCGCATCGCCATTCCAGTAGGGGGAGAGTTTTCGCAGCCGCTCGACAATCAGTGGCACCGCCGCGATCACCCGCTCGACCTCCTCCATGGTGTTATAGCGGGAGAAGGAGAAGCGCACCGAGCCGTGGGCCGCGGTAAAGGGGATATCCATGGCGCGCATCACATGCGACGGCTCCAGCGAGCCCGAGGTGCAGGCGGAACCGCTGGAGGCGGCGATGCCCATCTTGTTGAGCAGCAGCAGGATGGCCTCGCCCTCGATAAATTCGAAGGCGATATTGCAGGTATTCGGCAAGCGGTTTTCCGGATCGCCGGTGACGAAGCAGTGGGAGACCTGTTCGAGAATCCCCTGCTCCAGGCGGTCGCGCAGCGAGCGCACGACACGCTCCTCGTAGGCCAGCGCCTCGCCGGCCATCTCGCAGGCCTTGCCCAGGGCGACGATGGAGGCGGCGTTTTCGGTGCCGGCACGCCGCCCACGCTCCTGGTGGCCGCCGCGCAGCAGCGGGCGGAAACGCACACCACGGCGCAGGTAGAGCACCCCGATCCCTTTGGGGGCATGCAGCTTGTGGCCCGACAGCGACAGCATGTCGATACAGCTCTCCTGCAGATTGATAGGCAGCTTGCCCACCGCCTGCACCGCGTCGGTGTGAAACATCACCCCGGCGGCGCGGGCCATCTCGGCCATCTCTTCCACCGGGAACAGGGTCCCGCTCTCATTGTTGGCCCACATGATGGAGACCACGGCCACCTGGTCCGACAGCAGCCGGGCGTACTCCTGCAGATCCAGCCGCCCGCGCTTGTCCACCTTCAGGTAGTGCACGGTATAGCCGTCCTTCTCCAGGTACTGGCAGAGCGTGAGTATCGCCGGGTGCTCCACCACGCTGGTGATGATCTCGCGGCGTTCCGGCTGCGCCTTGAGCGCGGAGAGGATCGCGGTGGAGTCGGATTCGGTACCGCAGGAGGTGAAGATGATCTCCGAGTCATGCTCCGCGCCGAGCAGCGCCTGCACCTGTTTGCGCGCCGCCTTCAACGCCCGCCCCACCTGGTTGCCGAACTGGTGCAGCGAGGAGGGATTGCCGAACTGTTCGGTGAAGAAAGGCAGCATCGCCTCCACCACCTCGGGGGCCACCATGGTGGTGGCGTTGTTATCCAGATAGATGCCCTTGTCCATGCCTCAGCCCCCCACGGTTGCGCGGCGGGCCAGCTCTTCCGCCGGCAGCACCAGGATGAATTCACTCATGCCCTCCGCCAGATGCTGCTGGATGCCCCCCAGGGTGGTGGCGGCCATCTGGCAGCCGGCGCAGGCGCCGGTCATCTTGACGTAGATATGGCGCCCGTCGACCTCCACCAACTCCACATCACCGTGGTCACGTTGCAGGTTGGGACGGATCTCGTCCAGCAGCGCCTCGATACGCTTGATGCGCTGCAGGTTGGTCAGGCCGGTGCGGGGCTGGCGGGCCTCCGCTGCCACCGCGTTGATCTCCAACTGCTCGCCCTGCTCGGCCAGTACCCGGCCCAGTATCTCTTCGATACCCTCGTGGCAGGAGGAGCAACCGCCGCCCGCCTTGGTGTAGTTGGTCACCGCTTCCACGCTGCGCAGGCCGTTGGCGCGTATCGTCTCCTCGATCATCACCGCGTCGATGGCGAAGCATTTGCAGATCAGCGCGCCCTCTTCGTGGTCATCCTTCCACTCCTCGCCCCGATAGTTGGCCACCGCCGCCTGCAGCGCCTCGCGCCCCATCACCGAGCAGTGCATCTTCTCCGGCGGCAGGCCGTCGAGATAGTCGGCGATATCCTGGTTGCTCACCTTCAGCGCGTCGCTGAGGGTCATCCCCTTGATGATCTCGGTCAGCGCCGAACTGGAGGCGATGGCCGAACCGCAACCGAAGGTCTGGAATCCCGCCTGCAGGATAGTCTCCGTCTCCGGGTCGACCTTGAGGGTCAGGCGCAGCGCATCGCCGCAGGAGAGTGAGCCGACCTCGCCCACCCCATTAGCCAGTTCGACCGCACCGGCATTGCGTGGATTGAAAAAATGTTCCTGAACTGTTTCCGAATAGTCCCACATGACGGTTCTCCCGGTGCATCACGCTGAAAATGAGTTGCCGCAGCCGCAGCTGGCACTGGCATTGGGATTCACGAACTTGAACCCGCTCCCCTCCATGCTGTCGACAAAATCGACCGTCACGCCCTGCAACAGGGGCGCACTGTGGGGATCGACAAAGATCTTCAACCCGCCCACTTCGACAACGGTATCCTCGGACAGGGCGGACGCTTCCAGGGCCAGGCCGTACTGCATGCCCGAACAGCCGCCCCCGGTGACGGAGATCCGCAGCCCCGCGACCGGGGCATCCGAACCTTTGATAAAACGGCCCACAGCCTTCTGGGCACTTTCAGTGAGTGTCAACATGGCTAACTCCCGTGACAAATGTGTTTGGTTACGCTTCACCAGACAGGGTGCAAGGGCTGTGCCATGCGCTTGCGAGAATTGTTAGTCGTTGAATTGGCTGGTTTTTTTGCCGTGCCTAGCGAATGAAAAACTTGTCGCGATTACGACAACGCACAACAGATTGGAGGGTGTGGGATAAGGATGGATTGCCGTTTGGCGAGTCAGGGATCGGTGGGTTACGCGGCGCCCAGGCATCATCATGGACTGGAAGTGAAGTGCCCGTGCGCCGCTAACCCACCCTACAAATCGCGTAGGAATGTAGGATGGGTGGAGGAGGAACGACGTAACCCATCAAACAGCCCGTAGGTTGGGGTGAGGAACGAACCCCAACATCATGGCGCACACGCAGAAAACCACGTTGGGGTTCGCAGGCTCACCCCAACCTACGGGCTACGCGACTCACTCCGGCATCGGCAGCAGATGTAGGGTGGATAAGCGACAGCGCATCCACCGCAGCATGGTGGATGCGCCTACCGGCTTATCCACCCTACGGCTCTAGGAGGTCCGCCCCGGGGCCGAATCGCGGCGGAGCCGCTCCTACGGGAGCACCCATGGCGCGAACTCACTCCGGCATCGGCAGCAACTTCGACTCCACCTGGAGGGTCGCCTCCCGCCCCCAGGCGGTCAGTGCCTCGACGAACCAGGCCTTTTTGCGCGGGTGCGGTTTGACGATATCCTGTTCCACAAAGAAACTGCCGTCGGCATGAAACACCAGGCTGCCCCGGCTCATCCCCTGGTCGTCCTGCCAGCGTCCCACCAGGGCGTGGGCACCGGAGAAGACATCTTTCTCCAGCCGGTAGCTGGCTGCCGACGGCGGCATCAGTGTTACCTCGTGCTCCGCAAACCCCATTCTCCAGAGTTCGTCACCGAGCCGCTCATGGATCATTTCGGCCAGGGCGCTGAGCTTGGCGTAACGGCTTGCGATGGTATCGTTCATCATGCCGACCGGATCTGCCCTGACTATCCCCAGAACTCGCTGGACATCAGCAGGCGCTCGACCGGCCGGTCGTTCTCCAGGTGCTCGTCGAATATCGCCGCCACATCCTCCTTGCCGACGCCGCCATACATCACCCCTTCCGGGTAGACCAGTACCGAGGGGCCCTCGCTGCAGGGACCCAGGCAACCCGCCGTGGTCACCCGCACCTTGTCGAACAGTTGGCGCTCCTGCAGGTGCCAGTAGAATTCGTCCGCCACTTCACCGCAGTTTTTCTGCCCGCAGGAGGGCCGGGGATGGCCCAGGGGCCGGTTCTGCATGCAGATAAACACGTGCTTTTCGGGTTTTGCCATGCTCTTCTCCTCACGCCGACAGGGTCTGCGGCTGGTGGGTAAAACACTTCTTCGGGCAGATACGCGCACAGGAGCCGCAACCGATGCAATCCTGATCGTTCTTCAGACTCATCACCATGGCCGTATCATCGGAGAAGCCGTCGTCGTCATCATCGCCATAGTCGTCGTCATAATCGTCGGCTTCCAGCGCCTCCAGCTCTTCACGCTCGACCAGATCGAACACCTCACGCGGACAGACCTTGAAACAGCGGCCGCAGCCGATACATTTGGTCTGTTCAATCGCCATCACGAAGGCGGGGGTATAGGGTTCACCACCCCGGGTAACACCGGTTATCACTTGCATTGTGAGTTCCTCAATTTATCTCTACTTCGGCCGCCCTGAAGGCGGCTTCCACCTCGGCCCAGGCCTTGCAGGCATCGTAGGTGGCCTGCGCCAGGGCGGGAATATCCTCATAGGCGGCGGGCAGCCGATCCTCTACCAGATCGTGCAGTTCACCCGCCTTCTCCGTGGCAATGCGCTTGGCCTTTCGCACTGCCTTCTGCATGCCTTTCAACTCTTCCGGATTCATCTCGTTTCTCCGTTCCATCCCGTAGGTTGGGTTAGCGGCGCACGGGCACTGCGCGTCCAGACCACGACAATGTCCGGGCGCTGCGTAACCCAACGCATCCGCAGCCGTCAAACGGTGGGTTACGGCGCGCGCACGGTGCGCGGCAATCGGCGACCTCTGTGCAGGGCGCGCCTAACCCACCCTACACTCAGCCTCTAACGTAGGGTGGACAAGCCCGAGGGGCGCATCCACCATTGCCGCTGGGTATGCATTCCCACGCAGAGCGTGGGAACGAGGAACCCGGCCGCCTCCGAGAGGGTGGTTGGCTACAGCCCTGCCACCTTCGGGTGCAGGCCGATGATTTCCAGCGCCACCGACAACAACTTGTCGCCCTCGTCCTTCATCTTCGACAGGCTGGGAAAACCGAAGCGGTGGACATCGCGCAGCGTCCGGTCCATCACCACCAGCTTGCCGACGGTGATCAGCGCCCGGCCGAAACCCTCATGGGTCAGGTTGAGCATGGGCACCGCCATCAGCCCGCACTCCTTTTCGATCAGCACGGAGATGGCGTTGTAAAACGCCCGCACCCGCGCCATCACGATCTCGTCCGGGTCCCCCACCACCGGGATCTCCCGTTTCTTCTCCTTGGTCAGGACGAAGGGCTCCAGGATTTTCTCCAGGGGCCAGTTGTCGTAGCTGCCGTAGGTGTCGATGGCACGCATCTGACGCACCATCTCCTTGGCGAAATCGGTCCCCAGGACCGGATCGTCGCTGCTGATAGACAATACCGCTTCACTCATCTTCTGCTCCTGTGATTCAAGATTCATCATGGGTTGTGTCAACCGTTATTCCATTCATCCCGACCGGGAAGCTCACCGCCCGACCGGAAGCCGGGACGGAGAGGCGCAACAGGCGGGGATTGAGACGGGCATCGCCCGCGCCCCCGCCAGTGCCCCCACCAGTGCCGCCACCGGTCAACCGGCGCACCAGCAGGAGGCCGGCGACCAGACCACCCAGACCCATCAGACCCTGCACGCCCTCGCCGGCATCCAGCAGCCGGCCCGCCAGGGCGGCACCGATCATCACCAGCAGCGGCAGCAGATAGGCCCATAGCGAGGCGCTTACCAACACCGTCTCGGGGATGCCGATCACCACCGTATCGCCCGTGTTGGCCGACAGGGTGTTGGGCAGCTGAATACGCTGACGCCGCTCACCGAACAGCTTCGACACCACCGCCGAGCTGCAACTGCCGCTGGCACAGGCCGAGCAGCCGCTCACCTGGCGGGTCTCCACCCAGAGGGTTGTATCGCTTGTCGCCACCACGATGCCGGTCTGTTCGATCATCTGCTTGCTCCGTTCCGCCGCCCTTACTCTTCCCAGCCCTCGGTTTCCATCGCATCAAAGCGGCCGGGATCGGCCGGCAGGGTGCTGGCGATGGCCTTGGCCAGCCAGCTGCCGGGGCCCTGGCGCAGTTCCTCCTGCAGCGCCGCGACCAGGTCACTGATCGCGGCGCCAGGGGAGACCTTCACCGGCTGGATCCCCTGGGCCTTGAGCTGGGTGATGGCCGAGGCGCCGACCGCCTGGCTGTAGACGGCGATACAGCCGTCCAGCGCCGTTATCTTCTCCGCCAGCTTGTCCTCGTTGCCGTCCATGTCCAGGTCGCCGAACTCGCACGCCTCGACAAAACAGGCCCGCTCCCGGTCCACCGCATAGATGGCAAACGACTGGGCCGCGCCAAAGTGCTGGTCGACATGCTTCATGTCGCGGGTGGCAAAGGCCACCTTCAGGGCGCTGCCCATCCACTGCGCCTCGCTGTTGTTGCCCACCAGCTGCAGTCGCCGCTGTAGCGTCATGGGTCACCTCCGGTTTTTGTGAATAGATGGAGCGGTAGGGATGGATCTCCCCCTTCTCCAGGGACAACAGGATGTTGGCCAGGTCGAACAGGGTCTGGCGGCTGCCGCGATAACCGATCCAGGTCTTCTGGTAGCCGCCCAGGGCGTCGTACTGGGGGAAGCCGGCGCGCAACAACGGGATACCGAGTCGCGCGGCGCTCTCCACCCCGTGGGAATTGCAAATCAGCACCTCGGCCTCTGCCGTGCGCGCCAGCTGCTCCAGGTCCTCCAGATCGCCGATCTTCACTGCCGCCGCCGCGGCCTGTTGCAGTACCGGCGCATTGACCGGCGCCACCGCCGCGACGGTTTCGGCACCGACCCCGGCCAGCAGCTGGCTGAAGGCGGTGAGCAGATCGGGATCGGCGGCCACGGCGATGCGCGCCAGGCCGAGCATGAAGTGGCCGTCGAGCATGGCATCCTGCAACTGGGCGCGCTGCCGCTCCAGTTTCGCCGGCACCGGCTCGGTGGAGATCCGCTGCAGGGTATCGACCAGGGCGTCCACCGCCGCCAGCCCCATCAGGTGATCGAACCGGTAATCGGGCACCCCCGTGTGCTGCCGCAGCAGGTCGGCCGCCTTGTGCATGGAGCGGCCGATCACCAGGGTGGCCACGGCATCGCCCAGGGTCCGCAGTTCGGAGACATCGGTGCCGCCGATGGTCAGGGGCGAGAAATCCTCCTCGCCCAGGTGACCGTCCAGGGAGTCGGAGAGGTCCGGCACCAGTACCGGGCGCAGTCCGAACGCCTCGATGATCTCCTTCAGCTCCTCCAGGTCACCGGGAGTCAGGAAGCAGCCCACCAGCACGTTGAGCTGCCGGCGGCGGCGCCCCGGCTGGGTGCCGGCCGCCTCGGCGGTGGGTACGGCCGCCTGGATGATCGCCTCCACCGCCTTGCTGAAACCCGTCTCCAGACAGCCGCTGTAGTCGGGTGTGGAGACCGGAACCACCGGAATGGCCGCGAACTCGGGATGGCGTTTGCGGAACAGCTTGACCGCCATCGGCACGTCGCTGCCCTGGGTCTCGGAGAGGCCGGTGGTCGGCACCCCGATCAGGGACGGCCGGTTCTTCTCGGCGAGGGTCCTGAGACCCTCCACCACGCTCTCCTCGGAACCCATTACCGTGGTCACCTGGTCCATGGCGGTGGTCTGCAGCGGGATCGGTTCACGGAAATGGCGCACGAAGAATATCTTGCCGAAGGCGCTGCAACCCTGGGACCCGTGCAGCATGGGAATGGCGCGGCGGAAGCCGAGGAAGGCGAGCGCCGCCCCGATGGTCTGGCTCGCCTTCAGGGGACTGACCGAGAGCGCCTTGTTGCGTTTGATGATCTCAACCATGGTTCACGCCTCCGCCGCCGCAGTATCAATGGGGTCAGACTCGATTGATCTATTGAGCTGTTGGTCCCGAACTTGTGGACGATGATCAATCGAGTCTGACCCCTTTGAACTACTCTCTACGGCATGCCAGGGAGCAGCCTGGCGCACCGCCGGCCACACCGGACTGTCGATGGTGAGCACCAGCTGACGCGCCAGCTCCAGCATGCCCTCATAGCCGGCATAGCCGAAGTCGCGCTCCTGGTTGATGTCGAGGAAGGGAATACGCGCCTTCAGCGCGGTATACATGTTGCGCCCGCCGGCGATCAGCACATCCACCTGCTGGTCACGCACGATATCGATCAGCGCCCGGGGATTGCCATCCTCCAGCATCAGCGCCTCGCCCCCCATCAGTTCGCGGATGCGCGCCTTGTCCTCTTCAGTGGATTTCTTGGTGCCGGTGGCCACCACCTGCATACCCAGATCCTGCAGCGCCGCGACCACCGACCAGGACTTGACCCCGCCGGTATAGAGCAGCACCTTCTTGCCCTTCAGTTTCTCCCGCCAGGGGGCGAGGCGCCGGCTGATGCGCGCCTCTTCCCGCTCGATCAGCAGCTCGGTACGGGCATACAGATCGGGGTCCCGGATCAACCGGGCAAAATCGCGCAGCGCCTGGGAGACATCCTGCACCCCGTAGAAGCTGCCCTCGAACCAGGGGGTGCCGTAGGCCTCCTGCAGCTTGCGCGCGACATTGATCATCGCCTTGGAGCAGACCATCATATTGGCCTCGGAACGGTGCATGGTCTGCACCTCGCTGTAGCGGGCGTCACCGGACAGGGTGCAGAGCACCCGCAGCCCCAGCTCGTCCAGCAGCGGCAGCACGTGCCACAGCTCACCGGCAATGTTGTATTCACCCACCAGGCTGACATCATGCACCCGGATGCCCGGGCGCTGGGCGGCCGCCGGCAGCGGATCCGGTTCGCGGGTGCCGCAGACATATTTCACCATGGTCTCGCCGGCAATGCGGTTGCCGAGGTTCTTGGTGCCGTAGAAACCGGCCGCGTCCACCGGGATCACCGGGGTACCCCAGCGTTCGGCCGCCGCCTTGCAGACCGCGCTCACATCATCGCCGATCAGCGCGGGGACACAGGTGTTGTAGACAAACACCGCCGCCGGCTGGTAGCTCTCGATGGCCTGCTTGATGGAGTGGAACAGGCGCTTCTCGCCGCGCCCCATGATCACATCCTGCTCGGTCAGATCGGTGGTCATGCCGATGCGGAACAGCCGCGAACCGCTGGAGCGGGTGCCGCGGTTGTCCCAGGAGCTGCCGGCGCAGGCAATGGAGCCGTGGACGATGTGCGCCACGTCGGCGATCGGCAGCAGCGCGATCTGCGCCCCGTCGAAGGCGCAACCGCCGGCGGTGGCGCCGGGCTTGGGTTTGGCACAGCCCGACTTGGATTTCTTGTTGTGGGCGCAGGCCGGTTCATCCAGCAGCGCCGCGATATCTTTCTGCTTCATGGTCTGATAGGACTCTGTTGTTGCCTTACCCAGGGTTAGTGCAAGCGACATGCCATATCGGATTGCCCTGTCAGACCGGTTGTTTTATAAGGTTTTTTAGCGCCGGATCGATTGTCGCAAACATGACAATCGGGGAATGATTGGAGGGTCTGCGACCAATTCTGCTTCCGCCATCACGAGGGGTCGGAGTCGAATGGCACTTACTTAAGCCAAGAACCACCGTCATCCCGGCGCAGGCCGGGATCCAGACTGCTTAACGGTGAGGTATTCCTGGATTCCATCCTCAGGTCCGTAAACGGTGCATCCCTGCACCACTCCTCCGGCCTGCGCCGGAATGACGAAAATCCTGCAATTCGCCTTAAGTAAGTGCCATTCGGGTCGGAGTCAAACCGGATTAAAGCTGGGTGTTTGAATTCGGTGTATCGCCCGGTTTGACTCCGACACCTGCAGTTCAGTTTCGTAGGGTGGATAAGCCGGTAGGCGCATCCACCACCAAACTGGTGGATGCGCTGTCACTTATCCACCCTACTATTCTGGGCGAGACCCTGGAGAACCACGGATTCACACAGATAAACACGGATTGTGACTACTCACCCGGTCTGTAGGTGATTGGCCTGCCTTGTTGGCCGATCTTGATGGCGCCTCGAATTCGGCCCAATTTTCAGATTCAAGCCTGCCCTTGTTTGAGCGAAGCGAGTTTGGGCAGGCGCTGAAAATGGGGCTGGATTCGAGGAGACAAGCCATCGTGTGAGGCCAACAATGCAGGCCAATCGCCCCGTGAGTAGTTACCACAGATTTAGAATTCTGATCTCCTATCTGTGTAAATCTGTGTCCATCCGTGGTTCCTTATTAACCGGCTTGGGTAATTAAACAGCCTAAGGTTGGGCTGGGCCTGCGAACCCCATCGGATGGGGACATCCGGATTCGGTGGTGTGGTCAGGGGCTACACGGCGTAAGACCGCGCCTCCCACTCCCGCAGCACTTTCAGGTCCCGGGCCGGCAGGTAGGCGTAGGCACCCATCAGATCGCGCAATACGGCCTTGGCCAGCTGGTAATTCTCCGCCTTGCGGCTGAGCATGTGGAAATACCAGGCGAAGGGATAGCCCACCACCCGATCGTAACCGTGGATGGCCTTGGCCAGCTCGGCGCCGGTCAGGGCGTCGCCCGGGGGCAGATCGGGCAGGCTGCCGCCGAAGGTGGTGACGGGGGTGGCGGTCAGTCTGACCTCGCCGTCCCGATCCATGTATTCGCGCAACGCCAGGATCCAGTGGCGGCAGAAGTGCTCCCCCTCCGCCGCGCTGCTCTGACCCCAGTCATGGAGAAACCGGCGCAGCGCGGAGAACGCGCGCTGGCCGCTGCCGGCTTCATCCAGCAGGCGGGCGATGGGGGTGACGCGCCGGAAGCGATAGCATGGCTGTCCCACCGGGACCGGATCGAGGCGCGGACAATCGAGCGGGTCGAGGAAATCCTCCAGGCTGTCGGGGTACCAGTCCGGCGCCACCAGGGGACGGTCGATCACCTCCTGCAGCTCCTCGATCTCCAGCTGGATGAAATCCGCCGGCGCGTCGCCGCAGGCAACGGTGAAGTAATGGGTCTTGCCGGACAGCTGGGTGGCCAGGTAGCCGGCATCGGCATAACCGGCGATCAACGCATCCACATCACCCGCCGACTCCTGTTCGGCCCAGCGCCGTATATTGCTGCTGAGCGGATTAAGCTCGGCATCGACCACGCCCCCCGGCCGATGCCAGTTGCCGCGGGTCAGCACACAGCTTAACCCGGCCTCCGGGACAAGCTGCTGCAATGTCTGTTCTAACGCCGCGATGCCTTGTTCGGCATCCGCCGCGGCGCAGATTTCCGCCAGCCGATCGGGCCGGTCAATCAGGGTCTTCACTGTCGATTCCTTCTGTTCGGTTCTGTTCGGGGCGACCGGCCCCGGCGAGGGCCAGCCGCCTTTGATCGTTTATCGGACGGTCTCCGCGCGCCCGCAGGCGCAGGTCGTGGCCGGCCTTTCCAGATGCACCAACGGGTGCTGCCGCCGCTCCCGCCACCACACCTCGGCGAGCTGGTGCGCCGGCCCCGGCGCAACCTCCAGGCCGAGTGCACGAATGATCAGTGCCAGGGTACCGACGACCGCGCGCTCGCCATAACTATCCTCGGCCTCGCCCTCCCAAACCTGGATAAAATGGTACAGGTTGAGTCGCCCGGGCTTTACCTCACCTCCTGGACGGATCAGGCAGTCCCAGGTGGCCGACCAGGCCGCGCCAGCGCCGACCCCGTACAGCTCGACCGCCCGGTCGGGTATGCGTTCCAGCTCGCCGCCGTCACCCTTGCAGATCAGGGCGCCGGGTTGCCCCAGCAGTACCGCGGCCTGTTGATGGATGGCGGCGAAATTGGGATGGAACACGCCCATCACCGACAGCGGTGCCGAGAGCGGGTTGAGCATCCTCGCCACCGTGTGCAGCGGCGGCCGCAGACCGAACAGCTTGCGCGTCTCGATCAGCTCGGCGGTGAGCGGGGAGAGCTTGCTGATGGGCAGATAGGCGAAGCCGCGCAACTGGAGCTGCGCCTGCGCCTCGTGCAGCGAGAGGGCGGGCTCCATCCCCAGGGCATCCAGCGCATCCGGCACATAGAGCCGCCCGTCGCTGCGATTGATCCCATGCATCAGCAACGGATAGCCACGCGCCGCCAGGATCAGTGCCGCCAGGAGAAACCAGGGCAGGTGCCGCTTCTTGCCGGCGTAGGCGGCCCAATCTATCGCCGGGTGAAATGCCGACTCGGCCACATGGAAGCTCTCGCGCAGCGCCTGGGTGAAGCCGGCCACCTCTTCGGCGCTCTCCTCCTTCACCCGCATGAGCATCAGGAAGGCGCCAAGCTGTTCCGGCTCCACGTCGTAGCGGGCGATCATCTGCATCGCCTCGTAGGCCTCGTCACGGCTCAGGGCGCGCATGCCGTTGCGGCCCTTGCCGAGGATCTGGATGAAGCGTGCGAATGGATGCATGACTCTCCTATCTTGCTGGTCTGATTCAGGCCTGGCGCTTGCCAAGCCGCTCCCGTGCCACCGCCCTGACATCCTCATCATCGTCTTCGAGCAGGGGCGCCAGCAGGGCGACGGGGGCACGCTGGCAGGCTGCCAGCCGTACCCGCCAGTCCCGGTCCCGCAACAGCGCGCCGAGGGCATCGGCGTCGATCCGCTCGGCCACGATCAGGCGTATCTCGGCCTCCGCGTCATCCAGCATCAGCCCGAGACTCTCCTCGGGCAGACGGCTGGCGACCGTCTTGCGCACCTCGCGCTCCGGGTCCCGCAGCATGCGAAACAAACGCCCCGGCTTGAGGCGTTTCGCCACGTACTGGCGCACCAGGTAATCGTTATCCGTCACCAGCTGCTCCAGCTGCTCCGGCGGCAGCCGGTCGGCCACGGTGACCCGCACCTCTCGATCCGGGTCATCAATCAGGGCGGCCAGTGCATCCACCGGCAGGCGATAGGCGAGTACCCGCCTGACCACTTCGTCGGGATCGTCCAGCATGCGCAGCAGCCGCTGTACCGACAGGTAGCGGGCGGCGATGGCGCGCCGTTCCCAGAAGGGGTCGCCGGCGTACTGTTCCGCCAGGTCCGGGTTGATCTTGAAAAAGCGCGCGATCTGCCGGCCGCTCAGGGCGCCGACACAGGCATCCCCCGGATGACAACGGCCCTTCTGCAACCGGTCCTCGCGATGCGGGCAGGTGCGGCAGTCGGCCCGGGGTGTGGCGTCGTCTTCGTCAGGCATGACAACGGCGTTCATTCGGCTTCGATTTCGGCCACCACCACGCCGGTGGCCAGCTCCATGTCCTGGGTGAAGCCGAGGCAGTGCCGGCTGCTGTCGATCAGGTAGAGATTGAACCCCGACGCTTCCAGTACCGGGCGGGCGGCCATCACATCATCATCCATGCAGTAAGTGAAATGGATCTCCGGAAAGCGCAGGCGCAGCCGATTCACCGAACTCTCCGACAGCGGCGTCTCCCCCGCCAGCCAGCCGATCTGGTTCAGCTGCTCCTGGGTGATCATGCCGTCGCCTCGATGTCCGCTCCCTCGATCTCCACAGGAGTGAAGCGAATGCGCTGTTCCGGCGCCTGGCCCATGATTTTCGCCAACCAGGGCGGCGCACTCTTGCCGATCGCCGCCCGCAGGGCACCGATCTCGACGTCCGCCGGCCCGGCCTGGGGTTTCTTGACCGGATGCACACCGGCCCTGATCACCTTGGCGGCGGGCGTCCCGCCAATGGAAGCGACAAACAGGATCTGGCAATCGGTGATCTGTGCGACCCGATGAGCGTTTTTGTCCTCACCGGCGGCCGCATTCCCGACCTCGCGGATATCGATCAGTCGCTGTTCCGATGCCGACACCTGGTAGATCAGGAAACGCCGGCATGAACCGAAATGCCCGTCCAGCTGGGCGCCGCGGTTGGAGGCACAGGCGACCCGGATGCTGTTCGGCATATCCGCCTCGGCATAGGCCACCACCTCGGGCAAGGGTTCGGTGAACTCATGCACCTCACCCTTGAGGCAAGCCAGCGCCGCCTTGAGCGACCCGGTATCGAGATCGGCAAACTCGCCATCGTCAGCCGACTTCAGCTGCTTCACCGTCAGGTCGGCGAGCTGTTTTTTGCCGGGTGGCAGACCCACCGCATCATCCAGCACGCGCAGCAGGCGGGGGATATCGGTTTCCGGCAGTTCGCGCGCCGCCAGTCCGATGCGCAGGGCGATCTCTTTATCGAGGGTTGGGCTGTTCATTGCTGTCTCCTGATCTGGGTCCCGATCTGGGTTGTCCGGAGGGCGCCCACGGGGCGCCCTATGTCAGTTTCAATGTAACTACTCACGGGGTGATTGGCCTGCCTTGCCGGCCTCACACGATGGCTTGCCCCCTCGAATCCGGCCCATTTTTCAGCGCCTGCCCAGACTCGCTTCGCTCAAACAAGGGCAGGCTTGAATCTGAAAAATGGGCCGGATTCGAGGCGCCACCAAGATCGGCCAACAAGGCAGTCCAATCACCTACGAACCGGGTGAGTAGTTACGTTTCAGGCAGAGATGATGCAGTCGTCTTCCATGCAGACATCAAGACACTGGGGAACGTCGAACTCATCCTCGCACTCGGTGCAGGTCTCGGCCTCGATCATATAGACGCCCTTGAAGGGCTTGATGGATTTGGTGGGACACACCGGTTCACAGTCACCGCAGGCGGTGCAGATATCTCTTACAATTGCTAGAGCCATGATAAGTCTCCTTCAAAAAGGGGGTTCAGACACGCTTGAAACGCAATGTGGTCGGGAATGAAGGCCGGGGCGTGATCGGATCGACGTAGTAGCGGGAACCGTCGGTCAGCAACACCTCGCCTCCCCAGCTCTCCTCGGTATCCGTCTCCACCTCGGCGATCTCATCCTCCTGGTCCTTCTTGGCGATATAGAACAGGAGCGCGCCATTCTCTTTCACACGAATCATTACACTGGGCATCGTTCTTACCTCACTTCAGCCGGCAAAATTGAATGCCGCATTACTTGTCCGTAGATCGGGGGTCGGAGTCAGAAATATTGACTGCGACCCGAATGGCGCTTACTCAAGCCAAGAACCACCGTCATCCCGGCGCAGGCCGGGATCCAGACTGCTTAATGGTGGCGGCATTCCTGGATTCCATCCTTAGGTCCGTAAACGGTGCATCCCTGCACCACTCCTCCGGCCTGCGCCGGAATGACGAAACTCCTGCAATTCGCCTTAAGTCAGTGCCATTCGACTCCGATCCCTTAACCTGATTAACGGATCAGGTCGTAGTTGTAGTCCGTGGTACCCATGCCCCGGGTCTCTTCATCGAGCCGTTCCAGTACCGCGTTGACCAGGGTCTTGAGCATGTACATGGCACCCTCGTAACCCAGGGTGGTGTCCCGATGCATATGGTGCCGGTCGAAGATCGGGAAGCCGATACGGATCAGTGGCACCTCGTGCTCCTTGCCCTTGTGCAGGGTGTCGCGCTGGATGAACTTGCCGTAGGAGTTGCCGATCATGAAGTCCGGTTTGTTGGTGAACATCAGGGAACGGAAGTGCCACAGATCCTTGCCGATGTGCACCTCGCTGTTCTGGCCGTAGGGTGAGTTGGCCAGCAGCTGTTCCACCGCCTTCTTCCAGCGCTTGTTGGCGTGGCTGCAAAGGATCTGGGTCGGCTCCGCGCCCACCTCCAGCAGGAAGCGCACCATGCCCAGGACGAAATCCGCATCGCCGTAGACACCGAACGACTTGCCGTGCAGCCAGGCGTGGCTGTCGGTCATCATGTCCACCAGGATGCCGCGCTCGCGGGTCAGCGAAGCGGAGATCGGCTTGCCGGTCAGTTCCGACACCTTCATCAGGAACTCGTCGGTCGCCTCCAGTCCCATGGGAATGGCGATATCGGAGGCCGGCTGCTTCCAGGTGTTCTTGGTGAACTTGCGGCTCTTCACCGACTGCCAGGGCTGCAGGTAGAGGGTGTCGATGGCGTTCGGCGCGTCCTTAATCTCATCGATGGTGGTACCGCCGTCGTACATGCGATACTCGCCGTCCGCCGGGGTATCCAGCACGTCGCTGGGATCGCTCAGCAGGCTGCACTCGACGTCCATCTCCACCATCATGCGCTTCATCACCCGGTAGTTGCCCAGGTAGGTCTCAAAGCCCGGCACGATGTTGATCTTGCCGTTGCTGCCGACCACCTTGTCTTCCATGTAGTTGAGGGTGAAATAGCGCTGGATGCCCTCGAACATGTTGTCCCAGCCGGTGGTATGGGAACCGACAAAACTGGGGGTATGGGCGAACGGGGTGGGGAACTCCTGCTCGACACTGCCCTCTTTCTTGGCGTTGCCGATAAAGGCGTTCAGGTCGTCACCGATCACCTCGGCCATGCAGGTGGTGGAGACGGCGATCATCTCCGGCTTGTACAGCGCCTTGGCGTTCTCCAGGCCGGCTAACATGTTTTTCTGCCCGCCGAACACCGCCGCGTCCTCGGTCATGGAGTCGGAGACACAGGCCACCGGCTCCTTGAAGTGGCGGTTGAAGTAAGTGCGGAAATAGGCCACGCAACCCTGCGAACCATGCACATAGGGCAGGGTCTTTTCAAAGCCCAGGGCACAGAGCACGGCACCCAGCGGCTGACACGCCTTGGCCGGGTTGACGGTCAGCGCCTCGCGATTGAAGTTGAGCTCCTTGTACTCCACCGTGGTGGACCACTGGAACACCTCTTCGATCTTCTCCTGGGGAACCTTCTCCTCGAACAACTCCTGTTTGTTCTTCAGGGTATCCTTGTACTCGTCCTGCCGGAACAGGGGATAACTCGGTTTGATGTCTTCGACTAGCTGACTCATGATCTTTCTCCTCCCGCGCCACTAATCCGTGGACGACGGGTCAGATAAAAATAAACTTGTTATGCCTCGAATGTAGGTTGGGCTGAGCTTGCGAAGCCCAACGTTGGGTTTCCTCCGTCAACCCAACCTACCTCCATGGAATCAGGCGCCGGCCACGGCGGCTTCCGCGGCCTCCTCGCTTTTCAGCCAGGGCGCCTGGACCTTGCTCCAGCAGGGATTGTTCAGGGTCATGTCCATATCGCGGGCGAAGATGGCGAAGCCGTCATAGCCGTGATAGGGACCCGAGTAATCCCAGGAGTGCATCTGGCGGAAGGGGATGCCCATCTTCTGGAAGATGTACTTCTCCTTGATACCGGAACCGATCAGGTCGGGCTTGACCCGCTTGACGAACTCCTCGAACTCGTAGCCGGTCACGTCGTCGTAGATCAGGGTGGCGTTGCCCATCTCCTTGATGGTGCGATCGTAGTCGTCGTTGTGGCCGAACTCGTAGCCGGTGCCGACCACTTCCATGCCCAGGTCCTCGTAGGCGCCGATGATATGGCGCGGACGCAGACCGCCCACGTAGAGCATCACCCGCTTGCCTTCCAGGCGCGGACGGTACTTGTTGATCACCGCCTGGTACTCGGCCTGGTACTTCTCGATCACCTTCTCGGCATTGGCCTGGATGGTCTCATCGAAGAACGCGGCGATCTGGCGCAGTGATTCGGCGATCTTGGTCGGACCGAAGAAGTTGTACTCCATCCAGGGCACGCCGTACTTCTCTTCCATGTGCCGCGAGATGTAGTTCATCGAGCGATAGCAGTGCAGCAGGTTGAGCTTGGCCTTGGGGGTGTTCTCCATCTCCGCCAGGGTACCGTCGCCGGACCACTGGGCGATCACCCGCAGGCCCATATCCTCCAGCAGGGTACGGGAGGCCCAGGCGTCACCACCGATGTTGTAATCGCCGAGAATGGTCACGTCATAGGGGGTGCTCACGAAGCTGGTGTCCTCGTCGCGGTTGCCCAGCACCCAGTCGCGTACCGCATCATTGGCGATGTGGTGACCCAGGGACTGGGAGACACCGCGAAAACCCTCGCAACGCACCGGCACGACCGGTTTTTCCAGCGTCTTGGCGGCCTGCTTGGCCACCGCCTCGATGTCGTCGCCGATCAGGCCGATGGGACACTCGGACTGGATGGTGATGCCCTTGTTGAGCGGGAACAGCTGCTCGATCTCGGTCATGATCTTGGACAGCTTCTTGTCGCCGCCGAAGACGATATCCTTCTCCTGGAAATCAGAGGTGAAGTTCATGGTGCCGAAGGTATTGATGCCGGTGGTGCCGACATAATAGTTACGCCGCCCGGCACGGGAGTACTGGCCGCAACCGACCGGTCCGTGGGAGATGTGGATCATGTCCTTGATCGGACCCCAGACCACGCCCTTGGAGCCGGCGTAGGCGCAACCGCGGATGGTCATTACACCCGGCAGGGATTTACGGTTGGAGGTGATGCACTTTTTCGACTGCTCCACCTCCTGGTCATTCACCGTGAGATGTTTGGCACGCTCTTCACGTGCACTCTCTGGGTAGACTTCAAGCACCTCCTGGATCAGGGCGGCGGTCTCTTCGCGTGTCATGGTTGACATAAATCTTCTCCTTCTCCCGGCACCACTAATCCATGGATACGCGGGGTCATGAAATAATCCGTAGGTTGGGGTGAGGAACGAACCCCAACAAACCGGGATGGTTCGGCCTTGCAATTGTTGGGGTTCGCAAGCTCACCCCAACCTACAGCTGACATCCCCTTCGCTTACGCCTCGGCGCTGGCTTTCTGACCGATGACGCTCTCGTCTTCCTCGTCCATCAGGCCGAAGTCCATCAGCAGGTCTTCCAGGGCATCCATGGTGATGGGTGTGGGGATGACAAAGTTCTTGTTGTCGATGATCTTCTGCGCCAGGTCACGGTACTCCTGGGCCTGCTTGGCCTCGGGGTCGTACTCGATGACGGTCATGCGACGGATCTCGGCGCGCTGCACCACGTTGTCACGCGGCACGAAGTGGATCATGTGGGTGCCCAGCTGGCGGGCCAGCTCCATGATCAGCTCGTCCTCGCGGGCGGTGTTGCGGCTGTTGCAGATCAGACCGGCCAGACGCACGCCACCGGAGCTGGCGTATTTCACGATACCCTTGGAGATGTTGTTGGCCGCGTACATGGCCATCATCTCGCCGGAGCAGACGATGTAGATCTCCTGCGCCTTGTTTTCACGGATGGGCATGGCGAAGCCGCCACACACCACGTCACCCAGCACGTCGTAGAAGACGAAGTCGAGGTCTTCTTCATAGGCGCCTTCCTCTTCCAGGAAGTTGATGGCGGTGATCACACCACGGCCGGCGCAACCGACACCGGGCTCCGGGCCACCGGACTCGACGCACTTGATATCGCCATAGCCGACCTTGAGCACATCTTCCAGCTCCAGATCCTCGACCGTACCGGCCTCTGCCGCCATCTCCATGATGGTGTTCTGCGCCTTGGCGTGCAGAATCAGACGGGTGGAGTCCGCCTTGGGATCGCAACCGACGATCATGACCTTCTTACCCAGTTCGGCCAGACCGGCCACCAGGTTCTGGGTCGTGGTAGACTTGCCGATACCACCTTTACCGTAAATTGCACATTGACGCAGTGCCATGTCGATCTCCTTACTCGTTGTTGAATCAGTGGTGATTGAAAACGCTGAATCACCTGGACAACGGGTATTGAGCAAGGGCTGTGCCAAAAGCAGGAACTGATTTTAACTGACTGTAATAAAACGGTATTTTTATTAAGCAAGGGCAGGATTCAACAGTCGGGTTTGCTACAAACCCCGGTCAATTGTATGGATGAATACAGACAAACCGCGCCTGACAGCGCCTCGCTGCCGGCCAGCGCCCGGCTCTCCATCAACCACTGCAATCTGCCGCCGGTGATCCTCGGCAGCCTGACCTTCCAGCACCACCCGGCGCCGCTCCACCTGGACGGCGTGCAGGAGTTGCATGCCGCGCTGTTCAGCAATCTGCAGCAGATAGCGGATGCCGCCGAGCGGGCGGAGAATTTTCAGGACTATATGCGTTCCGGTTTTCTGCTGGATAATCCGGACGAGGCCGGACTGCCCGACCAACCCGGCAAACAGAACCGGCGCCGGGCGGACTACCTGCGCATCCTGCGCGGCTGGCTGTTCGATGCCGACGGCAAGGAGGCGGCCGTGTTGAAAGGCTGGGTGGAATCGCGCTTCGGCCTGCTGCCGCGCAACCACCAGGGACCGGTGGGCGATATCAACTCCAAGACTTACCAGCACTATCTGGCGGCCCGCACCCAGGGGCTGTACAACACCAATGCCCTGGAGTCCCAGCTCGACCTGCTCTACACCTACTGCCAGTACGAGGTGCGCCGCCAGTTCCCCGCGCAGACCCATCTCACCCTGTACCGTGGCATCAACCGCATCGATGAACATGAGGTGCTGCATCAACCGGCCCGGCATATCTATATCCTGGTGCTGAACAACATCAACTCCTTTACCGGCAACCGCGAACGGGCCGACGAGTTCGGTGACTATATTCTTGAAGCCAAGATCCCGCTGAGCAAACTGGTCTATCTCCCGGGGCTACTGCCGGGCCGGCTGAGTGGCGAGGATGAGTACCTGGTGATCGGTGGGGTGTATGAAGTCGCGCTGAAGCCATTTTAGTCCTGTGTAGTAGCCCGCCGCACAAAACTACCCAATAGTTCGTAGGGTGGATAAGCGACAGCGCATCCACCGCGACCGCTCCCGGCCATCCATGATCTCCGCGGCATAATTCCATTACTGGACAAAGCAATGGTGGATGCGCCTACCGGCTTATCCACCCTACGAAACTGAAACAGATTTACCCGGCAATATTAGATTGGAAGACCACGACGTTGTGTAGCAAAGCCGACAATCGTATTCACAATGCCCACCCCGGATATCGCTAAGTCGTTGTTCCGATACGGATCGGCCAATCTGGCCCGGCTCTTGCTGCTGCCTTGTGAATCCCCATTATTAAGGAGCACGGAAAATGGCAGAGACAAGCATGCAGGACCTGATCGACGGCATCGGTAGCGGCGACATCGTGCCCTACCTGGGGGCCGGCGCACTCGACGGCGTGATCAATATCGAGACCGGTGAACCGATCCCCGCCGACAGTGACAGCCTGATCCTCGCCATGAACAACGGCAACCCCATGTCCCCACGGCTGATGTACGAGTTTCCCCGGGCGGCCATGGATATCGAACTGAAACGCGGCCGCAGTGCGGTCAACCGCTTTCTCGACAGCACCTACGGTGCAACCCGCTGGAGCCGCTCGCCCCTGCATGCGTGGCTCGCGGCGATCGGGACACCCTATGTGATCGACATCAACCGCGACAACCAGCTGCAGCTGGGCTATGCCGACCGGCCCCACACCCTGATCCGCGGCATCTCGCGGATTGCCGGCACCGACTACCGCTTCCGCATTCACCACTACGACGGCATGCGCTATTCCGAGCGGGAGATCGAACAGGAGGCGGTGGACACCTCCCTGCCCATCCTGTTCAAACCGATGGGCAGCCCGCTGCCGGACGCCACCTATATCGCCTCGGACGCCGACTACGTCGACTACATCTCCGAGCTGATGGGCGGCTTCGCCATCCCCGATTTCGTCAAGCGCTACCGCAAGGAAAAACAGTACCTGTTCATCGGCCTGCGCATGACCCGGGACACCGAACGCATGGTACTCTCCGACATGATCTATGACGCTGCCACCCCTGCCGGCTGGGCGCTGATTGCCAAGCCGAATGCCAAGGAGCGGCGTTTCTGCCAACGCCTGAACATCGAGATCATCGAGGCCGACGTCAGCGACCTGATGGCAGCGGCCGCCATCGTGCCGAAACATGAGACCGGGATCGGAATCGATGGGGTCGGAGTCAAATTGGATCAATGATGCGGGTGGAAGCAAACAATCCTAAACCAATTTGACTCCGACCCGAATGGCACTTACTTAAGCCAAGAACCACCGTCATCCCGGCGAAGGCCGGGATCCAGACTGCCTAATGGTGGCGGTATTCCTGGATTCCGGCCTGCGCCGGAATGACGGAAATCCTGCAATTCGCCTTAAGTAAGTGCCATTCGACGCCGATCCCTTCCAACAATTCCGCATGACCGGAGTTCAAGTTATGCAACCGATGATCGATGCCGACAACCCCAGTTACCGGCTGGGCGTAACCACCATGGACCAGACCCATCACGAATTCATCGCGTTGGTCAATCAACTCGCCGTCTCGGAGCGGGATGACTTTGTCACCCTGTTTGCGCAGCTGGTGAAGCACACCCATGCCCATTTCAATTCGGAGGCGGCCCTGATGGAGCAGTACCGCTTTTCGGCCATCCGCGAACATACCGATGAACACCAGCGGGTGCTTGGGGAACTCGACCGGTTCGGCGAAAAGGTGGCGCGGGGTTCAATCGCCATGGGCCAGGACTATGTACAAAATCACCTGCCCGGCTGGTTCGACCTGCACGCCCGCACCATGGACAGCGCCCTGGCGGCGCACCTCAAACTGAACGGCAATGGCTGATGACGTTGTCTGGTCGGTGGCTTCCGCGTGGGCACAAAAAACGTGCCCGTCTACCCCCTGATGAACAGACCTCTACACGCCATGCCGCGACCTTCATGCGCTACGTAGGGGCAACCCCCCGTGGTTGCCCACTCGACACAACCCCCACCCCGTCCGGGCAGGCACGGGGGCCTGCCCCTACGAGTCCGTTCCTCGTTCCCACGCTCCGCGTGGGAATGCATACCGAGCGGCAACAGGTGTCGGAGTCGCGCATCCACTTCCGGAGGAATTCATCACGGAGTTCGACGCGCGACTCCGACACCTTCTACGGACCACCGCCGAAGTATTTGTAGGGTGGATAAGCTTGCGCATCCACCGCCTCCTATTCATGGTGGATGCGCCGATGCTTATCCACCCTACGAATTCCGAAATCGTAGGATGCGGTGAGTAAAACGAACCGCATCAATCACCGGTGATGCGTGTCGCCGGGCTCAGCACATCCTGCGTGGCTGTATTTCCCCTCAACAGAACAACCCCGACCCCACTCAGCCGTCTGCGCCAACTCAAGCAGCGCCAGCGCCTGGTCTTCACAGGCCACCCGCACCTCCCGGTCCAGCGCCCGGAGCCAGCGCCGGGGGATGGCCTCCACCCCATGGCAGGCACCGGCCAGCATGCCGGCAATCGCCCCGGTGGTATCGGCGTCCCCGCCCCGGTTGACCACGTCGATCAGGATCGCCTCCAGGCTGTCATGGGCGAAGAAGGCCTGAAATACCGCCTGCAGGGTCTCCACCATCCAGCCGCTGGGATTCTCCACCGGGCGCCGGTCAAAGCGGTAGGCGCGCTGTTGCGCCACCAACTCCAGAGCGATGTTATGCAAGGTCGCCGGCGGTTCGCCCCGGAAGGCGGCTACCAGCATGCGCAATACGGCCTCCGTCCCGGCATCGGCCTGGGGGTTGTTGTGGGTGACATGGGACTGGGTACGCGAGGCCTCGACCAGCCGCTCATGGGGGGCATTCCAGTAGGCGATGGCCACCGGCAGCGAGCGCATGCAGGCGCCATTGCCGGCATCGAATTCATTCTCCGGCACGCACGGCACGCCGCTGTCGCGGAAGTGGACAATGCCGCGCCGCACCGTGTGACCGATATCCACCGGCTTGGTGCGCATCCAGTCACTGAACGCCCGTGCCACCGGCACCGCGCGCACCCCGCCCTGCGCCAGGATCGATTCGCCGAGGGCCAGGCTCATGCCTGTATCGTCGGTCACCTGGCCGGGCTTCAAATGCAACCAGCCGCCACCGACAATCTTCTTGTGGACCCCGTGATTTTCCCGGATCTCCTGGGGGGTAAGGAACTCGGTCGTGGCCCCCAGGGCATCGCCGACGGCCAGCCCCAGGTAGGCGCCGAGGGCGCGTTGCTCCAGTGATAGTGATGTTTGCACCGACCCCCGCACCCCACGTATGGGCAACCCCCCGTGGTTGCCCGTTCGATTCCGCCACCATCCCATCCGGGCAGGCACGGGGGCCTGCCCCTACGATTGCACAAAACATTTCGCGTAATCGACACACACCTCGCAACTGGGCGAGCGACAGACATAGATGCCTTCCGCCTCGCACAGCTGCTTGTAGAGGAAGCGTTTCCACTTCATGTTCTTGTCGTTGCGCAGCGCCAGCGGCGCGAAATTGTCCAGCATCAGTTGCGACAGGTCGGGGCGACTCCAGAGGCCCAGGTCCTGCCACAGGTGATCGTTCCCCAGGCAACCCACGGTCACAATGCCGGCCATCCACACCTCCGATTCACTGGCGCCCGTGCGCCCCGCCAGCAGCAGCTGGTTCAGCTCCTCCCGCTCATCGTGACGGTTGAAACCGAGCGGCCGGCCGAGCCGCACCACCCGGTCTGGATCGGCCGCGGGAAAATGCCGCGCCATCATCCGGCGAAACGGCATCTCACCCAGGCCCAGCCAGTCGGGCATGACGCCCAGCCCCACCGACCAGGAGGCGAGCATGCGCGCCAGCGGCTTCTCCACCGGCTCGCCCCGGCGCCCCGCCATCAATCCGGCATACACCGTCTCCAAGCTATCAATCGCCCTGACCGCATGCGCCATCACGCCACCTCATACGCCACGACAATATCCTCATCCCGGGGGATGAAGCGGCAAGCCAGATGCCATTCACCGGGCGGATGTCGTCCCGGCGGCGCCGACACATCGAGCTTGCCCAACGCCTGCAGCACCCGTCGCTCCTTTCTATCCAGGGGATACGCCCGGGCTACCTGGTCATCGGCAGGCTGAACCCGGATGGCGCAGTTGCCGCACTTAGGGCTCGCGCAAGAATAATTTCGCAGTACCGAGGGCGTAACTGGGTCACGCTGGCAAGGCACGCTTTGCAGGCAATGGCTGTTCCCTTGCCAAAAAGCGTAACGCCTCCAGCGGGGTCCAGTTGCGACCGAATACCGAACCTTATTTTTGCGCGAGCCCTTACCCTCGCCACACTCGAATCGCAGCGGTATCCGGTTGGCCCGGGCGATGGCCAGCAGCGTATCGGGTGCGTGGCCGAACACGGCATAGACCGTCTTGTCCTTGAAATCGGGACTGGAAAAGGTGATCAGCGGCATCGGTCTACTCCTCTTCGGTCAAGCAGGTTCAATCAGGCGGGCTTGATGGTACAGTCGCCGATAATCTGCGCCTGGCAGGCCAGCCGGTCATGCCGGCTCGCCATGTTCTCCTTCAGCACCTTCTCTTCCAGTACCGAGGGTTCGCTGAGATTGTTCCACCCCTCCTGCACATGCATCATGCAGGTGCCGCAGTCGCCCTCGCGGCAGCCGTACACGATCCCGGCACCGATCTGCTCGGAGACTTCAATCACCCGCGTGCCGGCCGGCACGCTGACGCTCTTTCCGATATCCTCAAATGTAATCTTTGCTTTCGCCATCTTTGCTCACCTGTAGGGTGTAATACGTTGCCGTGATGAAGCGTTATTCAATTCAATCTGCTGAACTCGCGGTACTTGTAGGGTGAGGAGTGGTACATGGATGTACCGTTCACGGACCCGAGGATGGCATATGTACATCTAGGGTGGATAAGCTTGCGCATCCACCGCCATCCGACTCACGGTGGATGCGCTGACGCTTATCCACCCTACGAATTCAACTGCCGGATGAAACAGACATGTTGCATCGTTTCCTGGAATGCACCGCTGGTGAAGTCCAGAATTGCACCCGTAGGAGCGGCTTCGCCGCGAACAACTTCGCGCCAGAGGCGCTCCTACAGGTCGATTTTTGCAACGACCGGGGTTATTCAACCCGCTAAGCCGGCGGTTCACATGCAAGCGCATCCCCGCCCATCGGGCAGGCGTTCAGATCCCGTTTGCGATCCAGCACGATACCCAGTGCCTTCAATACCGGTCCGTCGACAAACCCCGATTGTTGCAGCAAGCCGTACTCCAGCAGCGGCCGACAAATCAGCAACGGCTCGGCCAGCATCAAATTCAGCGCCTGCCGTGCACTCAGAGCGGTGATATCGATGGCCCCCGACTTCACCGCCGGGGCGGACGGGTTAAACCACTGGGGCACCGGCTTGTCGCCAAAAAACGGCTGCAGGGTTACCGCCGTCCAGGCGTGACTCAGCAGATCCCGCACCTCCGGCCGATGGCCCCGGGCACGCAACAGCGCCAACTGGTATTGGTTGCCGGTGCAACCCGGTTTTTCGTAAAACAGCAACTGGTTCATGGGTCGTTGCGCAACTGCTTTTCGTGCAGGGAGTTCAGCAACGCTGAGTTGCGCCGCCAAAGCCGCTCCGGCAGATGCGCCCAATCGGGTTGTGTGCCGACCGACCGCTGCGGGCGCGGCTTGCGCCACGCGCTGAAACGTTCGATGCCAGGCAATGTCAGGTTCGTGGACACGGTTTAGCTCCTTTGTCGTTAGCGCGCCTGGATCTCCGCCATCACCTCGGCCATCCGTTCCGGCCGGATTCCGGTAAGGGAGCCGGGCGGATTGGCCGCCTCGCCGAACGGGCTCAGGATGGCTCCCTCGATGGGACAGATACTGACGCACTGGGGATCGGCAAAATCGCCCTCGCACTCGGTGCACTTTTTCGCATCGATGCGGAAGTGGGGGCGTGCATCAAAGATCGCCTGGCTGGGACAGAGCGGCTCGCAAGCCCAGCAGTTGACGCAACTCTCGATAATTTCATAAGCCATGCGGATATCTCCAGCCATAGGTTTCCTGTTAGGCACCGATCTGCAACTGAGCCGTTTCCCGGGCTTCATCCAGCTGACCGTTCCCGGCCATCTCGGCATAGACGGCGGCCACCGCCTCTTCGATCGGCTCCATGGCGTGCTCGCCGTTGGGCTGGATGCCGGCCGTCTCCAGCTGCTCCCAGGGTTCGTAACCGATCTTGGAACAGAGCACCGCCTCGCAGCCTTCCAGGGCGCGGATGATCTTCTGCAGGGTGGTCTCCGCGTCACCGCAGCTGTCACCACCGCTGCAGTAGAGATCCACCTTGCGGTAGCCGATGAAGCGCACATCGGTCATCGACGCTTCGTAAACCAGGAACTCCTTGGCGTGGCCGAAGTGCTGGTTGATCACACCCCCGCCGCTGGTGGCCACCGCCATCAACACCGGCCGGGTCTCTTTCTTCTTCAACTGCAGCGACGAGAGCGCGACGAAGGCCTGGCCGCTCTGTTGCTTCTGCGCCTCGCGATTCGCCTCGATGGAGGCGTGATACTCGGCGCGCCGCTGCATGGCCGATTCATAGTCGATCTCCATGTTCTCGACCTTGTCCATGGTGAACTCATCGCCCCGGTCCTCGCCCAGCATGCCGACGGCATCGGCGCGGCACTGGCGGCAGTGGCGCATCATGTTCATGTCGCCGGCGCACTGATCCTGCAGCGCCTGCAACTCACCGTGGGTCGGGCCGCGCTGGCCCATCACGCCATAAAAGGTGCCGTGTTCAGCCTCGGCGATCAGCGGCATCACATTGTGCAGAAAGGCGCCGTTGGCCTTCACCACCTTGCTCACCTCTTCCAGGTGCGCGTCATTCACCCCCGGGATCATCACCGAGTTGACCTTCACCAGGATGCCGCGCTCGGTGAGCATCTTCAGCCCCTTCTGCTGCTGCTTGATCAGGATCTCCGCCCCCTTGCGTCCCTTGATGCGGCGGTTGTTCCAGAAGATCCAGGGATAGATCTTGGCGCCCACGTCGGGATCGACACAGTTGATGGTGATGGTGACGTGATCGATATTGTGCTTGCACAGCTCCTCCACCTGGTCCGGCAGGGTGAGGCCGTTGGTGGAGACGCAGAGCTTGATGTCCGGCGCCTTCTCGGTGAGCTGGCGGAAGGTCTCGAAGGTGCGCTCCGGATTGGCCAGGGGATCGCCGGGACCGGCGATGCCGAGCACCGTCATCTGCGGGATATTGGCCGCCACCGCCATCACCTTCTTCACCGCCTGATCCGGCGTCAGCACCTCCGACACCACCCCCGGCCGCGACTCGTTGGAACAGTCGTATTTCCGGTTACAGTAATGGCACTGGATATTACAGGCCGGCGCCACCGCCACGTGCATGCGGGCAAAATGGTGATGCGCCTCCTCGGAATAGCAGGGGTGGTTATGCACCTTCGCGCGGATGTGCTCGGGAAGATGCGACAACTGATCACTGCTGCCGCCGCAACCGGATGAACTGCAGCCGCCCTCTGCCGCCTCACCTGCCGTTTGACCTATTACCGTCAACTCCATCACTGGGTCTCCTGATCAATGCCCTGTCGAGGGTTGTTAACATTGCTTGAAACTCTTGATGCAAAGGGTGTGCCCAGTTGCTGCCAGGAAGTTAACATACTGTTTATTGGTTATTTTTTTATACGGATAACCGGACTATGTAGGGTAATGGACATGACAAATGGCGGGGTTGTCGGGAGTGCTACGCTACGCATCGAAGGGGATGAATTGGGTGGATGTGGCTGTTGATGACCTCATCACGAGCGGAATTCAGCGGACTCTGGCGTATATCTCCTGAATCACAAATGCACCTGAATACAAATACCGGACAAAATACAATCGCTTACCAGGACACATATAGGTTGTGTGCAAACTGGATAGACGACAGTAATGATGCGAACGCGTCCGCCTATCCAGATAACATCAGGCGCAAATTAAATCGAAGTAAGTTCTTGTATCGATTGGGAATTCAAGTAATACTCTGGGCTTTAAAACTAATGGATAGGCGTCGGAGGGATAGACGTCTGATGTCGGTGAATAACGCTGTTCTACAAGAAAAGGATCTATGAATGTTGAAGAAGTTTATACAGGGAATCGTTTTCGGAGCGGGGGCCGCAATAGCATTTGTAGCTGTTTGGCTAGTTGCTATGTCCTATGTGATACCACCTGCGATTGAAAAAATGGCTAATAAATCACCAGACATGAGTGGTGCTCAAACAGCTAAGGTATTACCCGTAGATCCAAAGCAAACAAAAGGCAGAGAATATTTTATTCATAAAGGCAGGGAGGTCGAGAGGAAAATTCCCGATGGAGGAGGAATGCTTTCTATTTCCGTGCTTGAAGATGACGGCCAACAAGACAGGCCGTCAACGTTCCAAGCTTGGGTTACAGAATCTGAAGCGTACATCATTAGTACCGTGGAAAATATTCCTACCGTGAAACAGGTCGATTACCCTAAATCTAAGGCAGTCGACTATGCGAGCAAGCTAGTAAGTGACAATGTCGGGTTTAAGAAACAAAACATGACAATGCCTATATCGGATGCAGATGTTACCAAGCTAAAAAGTGGCCAATCAACCAATCGAGGTGATTTCTATAATGGCGAGTTTAGGGTCACAGATAACGGGGTTGTTTTTCTGCTCCCGAACAAATACGAACATAACCAGTAAAGGCAACCGACGCGCGAAAAGCGCGCTCGGCTGCTTTAGGCGTTAGGGCAAAAAATCAGGCACCTAAGGTCATACGCATGAAAAAAACCATAGGAATATTTCTCGCTATTTTTGTTTCAATTGGACTTTTTGGTTCAATGGGATCAATGAATGGATCAATGGGGTCGGAGTCATTGATGTTTCTCCGATGAGAGGAAATCAATGACACTGACCCCATTGATCAGGGATTTATATTTCTTAGTCAAGTCATGAAGAGGGAACTCACTATGGGCTATTCATTTGCTGTACGAACTGCTGCGGTTGGAATATTGATTGCGGATCAATGGGGTCGGAGTCATTGATGTTTCTCCGATGAGAGGAAATCAATGACACTGACCCCATTGATCAACGGTGAGCATCTTCAGCCCCTTCTGCTGCTGTTTGATCAGGATCTCCGCCCCCTTGCGTCCCTTGATGCGGCGGTTGTTCCAGAAGATCCAGGGATAGATCTTGGCGCCCACGTCGGGATCGACACAGTTGATGGTGATGGTGACGTGGTCGATATTGTGCTTGCACAGCTCCTCCACCTGATCCGGCAGGGAGAGACCGTTGGTGGAGACGCAGAGCTTGATATCTGGCGCCTTCTCGGTCAGCTGGCGGAAGGTCTCGAAGGTGCGCTCCGGATTGGCCAGCGGATCGCCGGGACCGGCGATGCCGAGTACCGTCATCTGCGGGATATTCGCCGCCACCGCCATCACCTTCTTCACCGCCTGATCCGGCGTCAGCACCTCCGAGACCACACCGGGACGCGACTCGTTGGCGCAGTCGTACTTCCGATTACAGTAGTGGCACTGAATATTACAGGCCGGCGCCACCGCCACATGCATGCGGGCATAGTGGTGATGCGCCTCCTCAGAATAGCAGGGGTGGTTGTGCACCTTCGCGCGGATATGCTCGGGCAGATGCGACAACTGATCGCTGCTGCCGCCGCAACCGGACGAACTGCAGCCGCCCTCAGCCGCCTCACCTGCCGTTTGACCTATTACCGTCAACTCCATCACTGGGTCTCCTGATCAATGCCCTGTCGAGGGTTGTTAACATTGCTTGAGACCCTTGATGCAAAGGCTGTGCCCAGTTGCTGCTAGGAAGCTAATAGGCTGTTTATTGGGTGTTTTTTAATGAGCCAGGTCGGGTAATGTAGGGTAATGGACACGACAAATGGGGGTGTTGTCGGGAGTGCTACGCAGCCTGCCGCACACCTCACCCGACATAACAACCTGAAATGGGTTCCTCAGTGATTGAATCTCTGGTAATCTTCAATAAGTTAGGGTCAAGCCCAATACATTAGCGGCAAGTGAAATGGGTCGCCGCTTAAATGGCCTTGACCTCTTTTCGCTATCCCTTTTAATTACCACATCAATTAAAGATAGATTTAAAAGCAATATCTGTGGATCTCATGGAGCAGTTGATGGAAAAACAAAAAGTAGAATACATACCTATAAGTGAGCTAGTTCTGTGGTCTGAGAATCCTAGAGATCCTATTTATGAAGATAATAATGACCAGAAAATTGTTGATCGTGCGCTAGGAGAAAATAACAAAATTTGGGCATTAGACAAGCTCGCGAAGAATATGGGGGATATTTTTGATCATAGCGAACTACCAATCGTTGTTTATCATAACCGAATACCAATAGTTTATGATGGCAACAGAAGGATTATACTCGCAAAAATAAAACACAATTTAGTAACAATCACAGAAGAAAAACGCTTTTTGATACCAGACTTCCCATATTCAATTCCCTGTAATGTGTGTACGCAGGATGTGGCACTAAAGCATATATGGAGAAAGCATGGCGATTCGGGCTCATGGAATCCACTGGAACGAGATATATTCTTACACAGGCATATGGGCTATAAGAAAAGTGATTATTTGATCATAGAAGAAGCCACTGGCTTGATTGGTAGTAATCCAGCGATGAACAAAGGTTTTGTTAAAAATGAAATATTTAGGGCTGAAAACATTAAGAAATTAGGTTTCTCTACTGATTCTGGTGAGCTAAAGTCGAAATATGATGCAAAAACAGCAAATATTATTCTATTAGATTTGGCTAAAAAGATTGAGGCAACAGAGATCTCGACCCGTAAAAATCGTGGGGACGTCTTGGGTGTTCTCGAAGGATCTACAAGAAAGATAATTGAAGACAATAAAACAGGTAAGGCAAATAAGAAGTGTGCAGTTATATCAGAGAATCACGGGGGCCAGTTAATTAAAAACAGGAAACGCTCACCTAGATCAAATAGTAAGAATAAAATATTCGGCGGGCCTTTGTATTTGAAATCTTGTGAGGTGAATAATATTTATAGAGATATCTCTGATTTATACGATTACTACAACAATAATCAACATGTACTATCATCAACATTTATTTCAGTCATTAGAATGTCTTTAAGGCTACTATGTGAAGTGGCAGCAAAAGATAAAGGCTTTGCCAAGCTAGATAATTATATAAATAA
>NZ_JAQGEI010000023.1 GCF_029017505.1 Sedimenticola hydrogenitrophicus | reverse complement strand
GGGTCAGATTCGAATGGCACTTACTTAAAGCGAATCGCAGGATTTTCGTCATTCCGGCGCAGGCCGGAATGACGGTGGTTCTTGGCTTAAGTAAGTGCCATTCGGGTCAGACTCGATGAAAGATAGGTTTTGGTGGTCTTTGTGGGGACAGGCACTTGGTTGTCCCCGCGCACATCATGTTCCTCATTGCCTTCGCTGCACTTACTGTTCTGCATACAGCGCGATCACACCCCGGGAACCGCACCACTCATCCTGTTCTGCAAGGTACTACTGCCCGCCCCCAGCGCCCGCTGCATCAGCACAGTGTCGACCCACCGGCCAAGCTTGAAGCCAACGGCCTCGAGCGTGCCCATGCGGCGGAAACCAAGCCGCTCGTGCTGGGCGATGGAACCGGCATTGCCGCTGTCCCCGATCACCGCCACCATCTGACGCCAGGGGCCGGTTTCGCAACGGGCGATCAGAGCGGCAAGCAGGGCCATCCCGATACCCCGGCCCTGCATCCCGTCCGCCACGTAGACCGAATCCTCGATTGTATTACGATAGGCGGGACGGGGCCGATAGGTCGTCGCATAGCAATAGCCAACGACCCGGTCGTCCAGTTCCGCAACCAGGTAGGGGAGACCGAGGGCCAGCACGTTTTCCCGCCGAGACAGCAACTCGTCCGCTGTGGGTGGAATCTCTTCGAAGGTCGCCAGACCGTGCAACACCTCCTGCGTATAGATCTGCTCGATTGCCGGGATGTCAGCTTTCGTCGCATCCCGGACAGTGACACCCAACCCCAGAGATGAATTAACCTGCGACATTAAAACCCCCCATAGCCGTCGCTTTGTACTGTCTGGTGGTCAAAATATTCGCCAATCAAGGAAAGTGCAACTGGTCTTTCATTTGGCTTTTACCACCCGGCTGATAATTCTGCTGATGTACGAATAGCGCAAACTGATACAAGGTGCCAGCAAATTCGATCCGTGATGGTCTTGCCATGAACGAACACTGATCCAAAAACGGCGAATAGGCAATATGAAAGACCTGAGCCTCAGGACTGCGCTCAAGACTGCGATTAAGCCGGCTCGTGTGTGTCGACTTTAAGGTTTGCTACTGCTTTCAACGAACAGACCAATGCCAAAGCTCATCAAGACCACCCCGGCACCCCGCTCGACTATATGAATCCTCTTATTCAGACAGCGCTGTATCTTCGGCTGCCCTATCAAGGCAGCCAGCAAAATGTCCCAAACTAATACGGCCATGAACATCCAGAGGCCACATACCAGTTGCTGAGTAAAGGTCACCTCACTCCCCAGAATAACCGTCATAAGACTCATGTAGAATAGCGCATTCTTCGGATTCAAAAGGGCTGAGTTCAGTCCGAGCATCAGTTGTTTGGCCGCCGGAGGAGGGCGAAGCGCCGAAATATCAGGGATGATCTCTTCCTGTTTGCGCTTGAGCAGTTGCCAACCTATCCATAGTAGATAACTGGCGCCCATGACCTCGATGATGGAGAAAATCCGTGGATTATCACGAATGCCGGTCCATCCCAGAATTGCGATCGCAATGTAGACGGCATTGCCTACCGCTATCCCTAGTATTAAAACACATAAATATCGAAACATATATTATACTGTTGCATATCTACCCCGAGACGAGGAGTTGGCCATGCGACAGACTAAATTACATCTCACCGATGAGGATCGCGAGTTGATCGAGTCATACCGGGCGAAGGGACTACACCATGCACGGGAAGTCAATCGGGCGCATGTTCTTTCCGCGCTTGATCGCGGCATTCCGGAAACCCAGATCATGGCGGTTCTCGGCGTCGGGCGTACGGTCATTTGGCGGACACGAGCGGCATACCTGGAAGGTGGTGCTGAATTCGCGCTGCACGATGTTCCACGCCCGGGCAAACCACGGCAGTACGATACCGACGTCGAAGCGAAGATTTCAGCTTTGGCCTGTTCGACGCCGCCACCGGGTGCTTCACGCTGGACCATTGCCTTGTTGGAGCAAGCCGCGCGGGAACAACCCGGGATAGGCCCCATCAGCCGCGAAACAGTCCGCCGGCTGCTAAAAAAAACTGCATCAAGCCGTGGCGCAAGCTGATGTGGTGCATCGGACGACTGACGGAGGAGTATCGGCAACGGATGTACGATCTGCTCGACCTCTATGCCCGTCCGTTCCGTTCGGGTGAGCCGGTCATTTGCCTGGACGAGAAGAGCAAGCAACTGCTCAAGGATTCCCGTACGCCTTTGCCCATCCGTCCCGGAGTGCCCGTACGGCAGGATTACGAATACCTGCGCGGTGGCACCTGCAATCTGTTCGTGGCGGTGGAGCCCAAGGGTGGGCGGCGGACGGTCTTGGTTACCGATCGCCGCACCAAGCCAGACTTCGTGGCCTTCGTTCAGTATCTGCTCAACACGGTCTACGCCAAGGCGCGCCGTGTCCATCTGGTCATGGATAATCTCAACACCCACTTTCGCAAATGCTTCGAAGAAGTGCTCGGGGCCAAAGCGGCGAAAGCACTCCTGCGTCGCGTCGTCTTTCACTACACTCCGAAACACGCCAGCTGGCTGAATATGGCTGAAATCGAGATCGGTATTCTTGACCGCCAATGTCTTGACCGCCGCTTGCCAGACCGCGCCACGTTGGTCTCCGAGGTCGACGCCTGGCAACAGCGCCGCAATGCAGACCAGTGCGGTATCGCGTGGTCGTTCACTCGGCAGGATGCAGATATGAAAATGGCTCGACATTATGTTTCGTAATTAATGGTTCGTGATACTAGGCAAATGAAAATGCTGCCACGAAGTTTGTGCCTGATCGCATGGCCCGCGACAAGGAAAAAATCCTGACCCGGACTCAACAGTGCCACAAGGTGGGCCAGAACCAAAGCCGGAAAAGTAGCCGGCAGTAGGACTTCCAGAGAAGACATACATCACCTGTTCGTGAATGAATGTCTCGACCTTAGTGCCTTATGTTCAAAATTTATTGTCGAAAATTGATATCGCCTTCTGATATTGACGGGGAGTCGATGCCGTGTACTTGACAAAGGTCCGATGAAACTGGCTCTGGTCAGAGAATCCGACTTCCGCAGATACATCGACTACATTCATACCGGACTTCAGCAACAGTTTTGATTTCTCGATCCGCGCGTTGGCGACAAAGGCCTTCGGAGTAATTCCAAAGCTTCGCTTGAATAAACGAATGACCGTTTCCTTGGAGCTACCCAGTTCACGCTCAAGATCGCCTAACCGGGGTGGTTCTGCTAAATTCTTAAGCAGGCACTGCTTGGTGTATTGTGCAACTTCAAGCGCCTCATCATTATTCTCGCAAGGTACGCAGTAGCGGCTAATCGTAGTTAACAGCAAGTTATCCAAGGCAGGTGCAGCTGTTGAGAGATCTTTATGACGCAGCGTATCGATCATCGACAGATACGCAGCATAAATCTTTGGATCTGTGATAATCGGGCCATCACACACGTAGTTATTTATTCCAACCTTGTATAGCGCTGAAAGTCTGCGAAGACACCAATCAGCATCTACGTAGATCATGTGGTAGCTACGCGGATTGCCCTCAATAGGATTACACGAGTGGACGCGCCCCGGATCAATAAGAACCAAATCCCCTTCCCGCACCACAAAGTCTTTTCCGTGACAGGTAAGCCGGGTCTGTCCTGATACAATCACGCCTATCGAAAGCTCTGAATGGCTATGCGCTTTATAGCCCTGCGAACTTTCATACGTACTTCGAATCTCCAAATGGGGCATGTGTGCGTTACGCCAGTAATGCTGGTCTATGTCTCGAACCGTTTTAGCCGCGCGCTCGCTGGATAATTGCATAGTGTTTTCGATAGCTTCCCGAAATTTCAAAACCGTGGTCTGTCCCAGTTACTTTGCAACTCTTGTCCCGTGATCTTCTCGAGCTTCTGGATGTACTGCGCTACGCCGCAAGGTAGCCCTTTGTCAGGATTGCGCCGTATTACTTCCAGTTTCTCCGGTTCATCGCCGTTGCTTATGGGCCAGCGTGAATGCATCCAGTAGCCGACGGATCATCTTCTGGTACTGGGTATGATGCTTCTCCGCCTCATGCTTGAAAAACTCAACGCTTTCCCTGCTCAGTGCAATCGTAACCTTTACCGTATCTTCCTTAAACACAAGTTCTTCTGGTGAAGGCAGAAGATCCGGCACAACCTTTATCGGGCCGACCGGTTCATCAGTGCATTTGATTTTCGCGCTCATAGATCTGCTTACCTTTGCGCCAATAGCCAACCCCGCAGATGCGAATAAGACCACGGGGTTTGAAAAACTCGCCAATCACTCCACCGTCACCGACTTGGCCAGGTTCCTCGGCTGGTCGACATCGGTGCCCTTGAGCAAGGCGACGTGGTAGGAGAGCAACTGCAGCGGCACGGTGTAGACGATGGGTGCGGTGGTGGGGCAGATGTCGTCCAGGGTCAGGCTCTGGTAGTTGTCCAGTTCGATCTTGACCCGCTTGTCGCTGAACAAGAACAGTTCGCCGCCGCGGGCGCGCACCTCCTGCAGGTTGGAGAGCACCTTCTCCAGCAGCGGGTCGTCGGGCAGGGCGCAGACCACCGGCATTTCGGCGTCCACCAGGGCCAGGGGGCCGTGTTTCAGTTCGCCGGCCGGGTAGGCCTCGGCGTGGATGTAGGAGATCTCCTTCAGTTTCAGCGCCCCCTCCATGGCGATGGGATAGAACGGGCCGCGTCCCAGGAACAGCGCGTTGCTGCGCTCGGCAAAACCGGCGGCCATCTTCTCGATCTCGTCGTTGAGTTGCAGCACCACCTCCATCTGGCGGGGCAGGGCGTGCAGCTCTTCCACCCATTCGGTCAATTGGGCCTCATCGATCCCCTGGCGACGCGCCATCGCCAGCACCAGCAGCCGCAGGGCCACCAACTGGGTGGTGAACGCCTTGGTGGAGGCGACGCCGATCTCGGGACCGGCGCGGGTCATCAGCGCCACGTCGGACTCCCGCACCAGGGAGCTCTCCGGCACGTTGCAGACCACCAGGCTGCCCAGGAAACCTTGAGCCCGGCTGCCGCGCAGGGCGGCCAGGGTGTCGGCGGTCTCGCCCGACTGGGAGATGGTAACGAACAGGGTGTCCGGCGACACCACCGACTTGCGGTAGCGGTACTCGCTGGCCACCTCGACGTTGCAGGGGATGCCGACCTCCTCGAACCAGTAGCGCGCCACCATGCCGGCATGGAAGGAGGTGCCGCAGGCGATGATCTGGATGCGTTTGGTCTGATCCAGCAGCGCCTTGGTTTCGTAGCCGAAGCTCTCCTCCAGCAGGCGCCCCTTGTGGATGCGACCCTCCAGGGTCTCGGCCACCACGGCGGGCTGCTCGAAGATCTCCTTGAGCATGTAGTGGCGGTAGGCCCCCTTGTCGGTGGCGGCGGGGTTGAGTCGGGAGGAGACCACCGGGCGCTCCACCGGGTTGCCCTCGCTGTCGTACACCTGCACCCCTTCGCGGCGCACGTCGGCCAGGTCGCCCTCTTCCAGGAAGATGAAGTGCTGGGTCTCGGAGAGCAGGGCGAACACGTCGGAGGCGACGAAGTTCTCCCCGTCGCCGAGGCCCACCACCAGCGGCGAGCCAGCCCGGGCCACCACGATACGATCCGGATCATCGGGGCTGGCCACCGCCAGGGAGTAAGCGCCCACCAGCCGGCCCACCACCGAGCGGAAGGCGTCGCAGAGGTTACTTTCAGTTTTCAGAGCGTCCGCCAGCAGGTGGGCGATCACCTCGGTGTCGGTCTCGGAGGTGAACTGGTAGCCCTTGGCCTTCAGCTCCTCGCGCAGTTCGGCGTGGTTCTCGATGATGCCGTTGTGCACCACCGCGACCTGCTCGCCACTCATGTGGGGATGGGCGTTGCGCTCGGCCGGCATGCCGTGGGTGGCCCAGCGGGTATGGGCGATGCCCAGCTCGCCCTCGATGGGGTGTTCGTCCATGCGCTGCTGCAGCGAGGCAACCTTGCCCACCGAGCGGATGCGCTGGATGCGACCGCTCTGGTCGCGGATGGCGATGCCGGCGGAGTCGTAGCCGCGGTACTCCAGACGGCGCAACCCTTCGAGCAGGATGGGGGTGATATTGCGCCGGGCCACGGCGCCAACAATGCCACACATATTCGATTGTCCTTTTCTCTCTGGTGAGGAGGCTGTGTTACTTCACCACTGGTTCATGACGTAGCGTAGGAAGAGCGGGTTCTGGATGGCTGTCGCCATAGGCTGTAATCCCCTCATCCTGTCCTTCTCCCTGAGGGAGAAGGGACGCTTTGATCAAGATTTATTAATACCCGATGGACTTGCGCCCAGTCGTTACGATCAGTCACTCTGTTTTTCCGGCCGCTTCCAGCACTTGAGGCTGAGCTGCTTGGCGCGGCTCAGGGTCAGGGTCTCAGGCGGGGCGTCGCGGGTGATGGTGGAGCCGGCGCCGATGGTGGCACCCGCGCCCACCTCGACCGGCGCCACCAGCTGGGTGTCGGAGCCGATGAAGGCGTTGTCGCCGATCACGGTGCGGAACTTGTTCACCCCGTCGTAGTTGCAGGTGATGGTGCCGGCACCGATGTTCACCGAGCGGCCGACGGTGGTGTCGCCGATATAGCTGAGGTGGTTGATCTTGCTGCCGGCGGCCACGTCGCTCTTCTTGATCTCGACGAAGTTGCCCACGTGCACCCGCTCCGCCAGGGTGGTGGCGGGGCGCAGCCGGGCAAAGGGGCCGATGATGGAGTCGGCGCCGATCACCGCATCCTCGATCACGCAGTTCTCCTTGATCCAGACGCCGTCGGCGATGCGGCTGTTGCGGATCACCGTGTTGGCGCCCACCCGCACGCCGTTGCCCAGGGTGACCTCGCCCTCGATCAGCACGTTCACGTCCAGCTCCACATCCTCGCCGCTGTGCAGACGGCCGCGCAGATCGAAGCGGGCCGGGTCGCGCAGGGTGACGCCCTGGCGCATCAGCCGTTCCGCCTGCATCTGCTGGTGGCGGCGCTCCAGCATGGCCAGTTGCACCCGGTCGTTGACCCCCTCCACCTCGAAGGTGGCGGCGGGGTGGGCGGTCTTCACCTCGATCCCGTCATCCACCGCCATGGCGACGATGTCGGTGAGGTAGAACTCGCCCTGGGCGTTGTTGCTCTCCAGCCGGGCGAGCCAGCCGGCGAGTTTTGTCCGGTCCGCGATCAGGATGCCGGTGTTGATCTCGCGGATGCGCTGCTCGACTTCCGAGGCATCCTTCTGTTCGACAATCCGGGTGACGTGTCCCTCCACCCGCACGATACGGCCGTAGCCGGTGGGATCATCCAGGGTAACGGTGAGCAGCGCCAGCGCGCTCCCTTCCGCCTGATGGATCAGGCTGTTCAGGGTCGCCTGGGTGGTGAGGGGGACATCGCCGTAGAGCACCAGCACCCGGTCCATGTCGGCCATGGCGAACATCGCCTGCTCCACCGCATGGCCGGTGCCCAGTTGCTCCGCCTGCTCGACCCAGATCAGCCCCGGATCGGCAATGGCCTGCTGTACCCGGTCACCGCCATGCCCATAGACCACCGCCACCTTGTCGCCACCCAGCACCCGGGCGGTGTCGATGACATGCGCCAGCAGCGGCCGGCCGGCGATGTTGTGCAGCACCTTGGGCAGTGCGGATTTCATCCTTGTCCCTTGCCCCGCGGCAAGGATCACCACGCCTAGCTTCATCTCTCTCCCCCACAAGATAGTTCCGGTATCCGGTCGATCGGTTGCCGGTCAGTTGATGGAACAGCCGCCCTCGGGCGGGGCCATGTCTTCCATTGTAGCGTCCCGCACTTCGACTATCTTGATCATCACCTTCAGGGTCTTGCCGGCCAGCGGGTGATTGCCGTCCACGGTCAGCTGGTCGCCCTCGATCTTGCTGACATAGAAGGTGCGCGCCTCGCCGTCCTGGTTCTGCATCTGCACCTCGGCGCCGAGCTGGCGGAACTGGGGCGGCACGTTGTCGATATCGTCGGTGAAGGTGAGGTCCGGGTCATGCTCGCCGAAGCCGTCCTCCGGCGGTACGATCATCTCCACCTCGTCGCCCACGCCCTTGCCGGCGATGACCTGGTCCATGCTGCCGATCAATTCGGTCTCACCGCCGTGGACATAGCTGACCGGGATGTCGTTCTGCTCCAGCACGTTACCGTCCAGGTCGGTAATGTGGTAGGTGAGGGAGACAAATTTTCCGGGTTTGATGACTTCGCTGGACATAACATACTGCTCCGCTTGATTGAATAGAGCCTCCCGCGGGGAGGCACGTGAGTATAGCATCGGCGGCGCACCGCTGACTAAACCGGGCGGCGAAACCGGCCACCGTGTCGCAATCCCCGACCGGGATAGTCATTAACCGCCGATCACACTGCGCTTTTCGGCGGATGCCCGGCCATCCCCAGAGGACGGATGGGTGGGTTTCCACCCATTTTGCCCGGCGGGCGAAACCCGGCCACCCGCCTCATATCCTTGATAATCAATCGGTTAAGTATCCTGCCGGTTGCTGCGAGATAGTTGGCACTGCCCTTGCTATCCTTATAGGGACCAGCCCGGTATCCGGTTTATCCGAATCCAGTCCCGGCCTGGACCATTACATAGATCCTAATCAGGAGGAATCCAATGCGCAAAGCTCTGATCGGCCTCGCCGTAACCGCAGCACTCACCGTCTCGTCTTCCGCTGCCTTCGCTAACTGCGATCCCGGCGAAATGGTGATCAAATTCAGCCACGTGACCAATTCCGACAAACACCCCAAGGGCATCGCCGCCTCCCTGCTGGAGAGCCGGGTGAACTCCGAGATGAACGGCAAGGCCTGCATGCAGGTCTATCCGAACTCCACCCTGTATGACGACAACAAGGTACTGGAGGCGATGCTGAACGGCGATGTTCAGTTGGCCGCGCCCTCGCTCTCCAAGTTCGAGAAGTTCACCAAGAAATTCCGCATATTCGATCTGCCGTTCCTGTTTGAGGATGTGGAGGCGGTGGACCGCTTCCAGAACTCTGACGCCGGTGAGAAGCTGAAGAGCTCGATGAAAAAGCGCGGTCTGCTCGGTCTCACCTACTGGCACAACGGCATGAAACAGATCTCCGCCAACCGGCCGCTGATCAACCCCGAGGATGCCAAGGGCCTGAAGTTCCGCGTACAGGCATCGGATGTGCTGGTAGCCCAGTTCGAACAGCTGGACGCCAATCCGCAGAAGATGGCTTTCAGCGAGGTCTACGGCGGACTGCAGACCAAGGTGGTCGACGGCCAGGAGAACAGCTGGTCCAACATCTATGGCAAAAAGTTCTTCGAGGTGCAAGACGGCGTGACCGCCAGTAACCACGGTATCCTCGACTACCTGGTAGTCACCTCCGACGAGTGGTGGGAGGGTCTGCCGGCCGATATCCGCGGCCAGCTCGCGCAGATCCTGCAGGAGGTGACCGAGACCCGTAACTCCGAATCCGCCAAGGTGAATGCCCAGAGCATGCAGCGCGTGATCGATGCCGGCGGTGTGGTGCGCACCCTGACCCCGGAACAGCGTCAGGCCTGGGTCGACGCCATGAAGCCGGTGTGGAAGAAGTTTGAAGGCGACATCGGTGCTGACCTGATCGAAGCAGCCGTCGCATCCAATAAGAAATAAGCTGTAGCCGTAACAGGCGGCCGCTGCTCCGGCGGCCGCCTGACCCAGTTGTTCCCAAAACCCAGATTCAAGTGCCTTCGAGGAGGCTGTGATGCACCCCTTACCCACATCCCGGTTCGCCAGAGCCATGGATCAGCTAGAGGAGACGGCGATCGCCATCTGCCTCGGTCTCATGACCCTGATCACCTTCGCCAATGTGGTCGCCCGCTACCTGTTCAACAGCAATATCCTCTGGGCCCTGGAGGCGACAGTATTTCTGTTCGCCTGGCTGGTGTTGATGGGCTGTTCCTATGGCGTGAAAAAGCAGTTTCATATCGGTGTGGACGTGGTGATCAATCTGTTTTCGACCAACACCCGTCGTATCTTGGCCTACCTCTCGATCACGGCCTGTCTCACCTTCTCCATCCTGCTGCTGATCGGCTCCTGGGACTACTGGTATGCGTTTGCCACCAAACGCGCATTCCTCGAAGCCAACGATGTACCGATGCCCGATTTCCTGCAGTTTTTCGCCACCTGGCTGAACGATGGCGAACGCTACGAAAAGATACCCCGATTTATTCCTTACGCCGCCCTGCCACTCGGCATGCTGCTGCTCACTATTCGCTTTCTTGAAGTCGCCTGGAAGGTGATCAAGGGCGAGAAGGACACCATTATCGCCAGCCACGAGGCTGAAGATGCGATTCACGAAGAACAACAACACCGCGCGGGAGAGGATTGATCATGGATTTACTGTTTCTCTTCGGCATGGTGGTAGGCTTCATGCTGATCGGCGTGCCGATCGCCATTGCACTGGGCCTCTCCAGTATCATTTTCCTGCTTGTCCATTCGGACGCCTCGCTGGCCTCGGTTGCCCAGACCCTGTTCTCGGCGTTCGAGGGTCACTACACGCTGCTGGCGATCCCATTCTTTATTCTCGCCTCCAGCTTCATGTCGACCGGTGGTGTGGCCAACCGGATTATCCGCTTCGCCATCTCCATGGTGGGCTGGTTCCGTGGCGGTCTGGCCATGGCCTCGGTATTCGCCTGCATGATGTTCGCCGCGCTGTCCGGTTCCTCGCCGGCGACGGTGGTGGCGATCGGGAGTATTGTCATCGCCGGCATGGTGAAGAGCGGCTATACCAAGGAGTTCGCCGCCGGCGTGATCTGTAATGCCGGTACGCTGGGCATCTTGATCCCGCCCTCCATCGTGATGGTGGTGTACGCGGCGGCCACCGATGTCTCGGTCGGCCGGATGTTCCTGGGCGGCGTGATACCGGGGCTGCTGGCGGGCCTGATGTTGATGATCGCCATCTACATCGCCGCCCGAATCAAGAAATTACCCGCCCAACCGTTCGCCGGCTGGCGAGAGGTGTTCGAGTCGGCCCGGGACGCCGGCTGGGGCCTGATGCTGATCGTGATCATTCTCGGCGGTATCTACGGCGGCATATTCACGCCGACCGAGGCGGCGGCGGTGGCGGCGGTCTACGCCTTCCTGATCGCCAATTTCATCTACAAGGACATGGGGCCGCTGGCCGACAAAACCCGGGGCAACTTCTTTACCGCCCTGTTCACCGTGTTCTGGCACAAGGATACCAAGCACACCCTGTTCGAGGCCGGCAAGCTCACCATCATGCTGCTGTTCATCATCGCCAATGCGCTGATCCTCAAGCACGTGCTGACCGAAGAGCGGATTCCCCAGGTGATCACCGAAGCGATGCTCGCGGCCGGCTTCGGTCCCATCATGTTCCTGATCGTGGTCAACGTGATCCTGTTGATCGGCGGCCAGTTCATGGAACCCTCCGGGCTGTTGATCATCGTGGCACCGCTGGTATTCCCGATTGCCATCGCACTGGGCATCGATCCGATCCATCTCGGTATCATCATGGTGGTGAACATGGAGATCGGCATGATCACGCCGCCGGTCGGACTCAACCTGTTCGTCACCGCCGGTGTGGCGCAAATGTCGATGATGCGGGTGGTCAGGGCGGCGGCGCCCTGGCTTGGTGTGATGTTCCTGTTCCTGATCATCGTCACCTATGTCCCCTGGGTCTCCACCTGGCTCCCGACGACCATGATGGGCCCGGAGATCATCACCAAGTAGTATGGGAAACCGGGCGCGGGATGCTTCGGCGTCCCACGCTTTCCACCACATCATTTGCCTTTACATCACCTGAGGCTGACGCCATGAGCATTCCAACATTCAAGACCATCCTCTATGCCACCGATCTGGGCAAGAACATGCGCCCGGCATTTCGTCATGCCATCAGCATCGCGCAGCAGTATCAGGCCAAGATCATTATGCTGCATGTGGCGGAGCCGATCGGGAGCACCGGGATGGCGGTCCTGGAACTCTACGTACCGGACATGAGCGACGACTTCGAGCACGAGGAGTTGCAGGGCATTATCAAACGGATGGAGCAACGCCTGGAAGATTTCTACACCGAGGAGCTGGGCAAGGATGCAGACCTGGTTTCCGACGTGTCCGTGGTTACCGGCCGACCCGCCGAAGAGATCCAAAAATTTGCCGCCGCCCATGACGTCGACCTGATCGTCATGGGCACGCATACCAGCCCAAGCTTCGGCGGATCCCTGCTCGGCTCCACCGCGCGCAAGCTGATCAACATCAGCGACCGGCCGGTATTGGTTGTTCCGGTGCGCAAGCAGGCCAGGAAAACCGAGAAGGCACCCGTTAAAAAGTAACCGTTGGCACGGGGGCGGCAAGGCGCGGACAGTTTTCGGCAGTCCGCGCCTTTTTTGTGCAGGGATGGAGAAGGTAGATGTAGGGTGGGTTAGCGGCGCACAGACACGGCACTTCCAGACCACGCCAAAATCCGGGCGCCGCGTAACCCACCGACTCCCCCACCACCAAATGGTGGGTTACGGCGCGCGCACGGCACTATGCAGACGGCCACCCCTGTGCAGGGCGCGCCTAACCCACCCTACAAAACTGATCTTGATCCAACCATCGTGTGAGGCCGGCTAGGCAGGCCCATCACCCCGTGAGTAGTTACGTTCAGTTAATCTCTGTGTCCTCTGTGCCTCCGTGGTGCATTGGAGCGGCGTTAATGGATACCTCGGGTGAGTAGTTACAATATCAGGTGGAAGGGTGCATGCCGCCCAGCCGATTCGCACCAAACCTGTTATCGGCCCCGTGTCACTATTTGAAATGGCTCTTGTCCAACCCGTACTTGCGCATCTTGTCATACAGGGTCTTGCGCGGCACGCCCAGCGCCGACATGGTGGCCTTGATGTTCCCCTTATGGGTGATCAGCACCTGCTCGATAATGCTCTTCTCGAAACAGTCGACCTGTTCCGGCAGGGTCACCTGAGGCTCGCCCTGCTCCTCGTCGGTACCGTGCACCAGCTGTTCCAGGTCATAGCCGCAACTCTCGCCCAGCAGGGTGTAGCGTTCCGCCACGTTGCGCAGTTCGCGCACGTTACCGGGCCAGTTGTGGGTCAGCAGGGTACGGATCTGGTGGCTGGAGGGGAGGGGGGCCTCCATCTGATAGCGTGCATTGGCCACCAGCAGGAAGTGGTGGAACAGCAGCGGGATATCCTCCCGCCGGTCGCGTAGCGGCGGTATCTCCAGGGTCACCACATTGAGCCGGTAGAGCAGGTCCTGGCGGAAGCCGCCGGTCGCGCACGCCTCTTTCAGGTCGACCTTGGTGGCGGCCACCACGCGCAGGTCCAGCGGGATCAGCGCATTGGAACCGAGCCGCTCAACCACCCGCTCCTGCAGCACCCGCAGCAGGCGCACCTGCACCGGCATCGGCATACTCTCGATCTCGTCCAGGAACAGGGTACCGCCATTGGCGTGTTCAAACTTGCCGATGCGCCGTTCGTTGGCGCCGGTGAAGGCGCCCGGTTCGTGCCCGAACAGCTCGCTCTCGATCAGGTTTTCCGGTACCGCGCCGCAGTTGATGGCGACGAAGTTTCTGTCGCGGCGTTTCGATTGCTCGTGCAACGAGCGCGACACCAGCTCCTTGCCGGTACCGGTCTCGCCCAGCAGCAGGATGTCGGCGGCGGTATTGGCCACCTGGGCGATGGTGGCGCGCAGCTTCTGCATCGCCGGGGTGCGGCCGATGATGCGCGGCCCCGGGACATCCTGCGCCTCCAGCTCGCGGCGCAGGCAGCGGTTCTCCAGGGTCAGGGCCCGCTTGTCCACCGCCCGCCGCACCGTCTCGATCAGCTTCTCGGCGGCAAACGGCTTCTCGATGAAGTCGTAGGCGCCATCCTGGATCGCACTCACCGCCATGGTGATATCGCCGTGGCCGGTCACCAGGATAACCGGTATGTCCCGGTCGACCTGCAGCGCCTTCTCCAGGAAGGTGAGACCATCCATGCCCGGCATCTTGATATCGCACACCACCACGCCGTGCCACTCCAGCGACAGCAGCGGCAACACCTTCTCCGCGCCATTGAAACTCTGCACCGCAAAACCGGCCAGTTCCAGGGTCTGCTGGTTGGCCATGCGGATGTGCCTCTCATCATCGATGAAATAGATAATCGGTTCGGGACTGTTCATCATCTGCGGTTTCGGCTCGGCGGTGGTCTCGGTTAACGGGCTCATTTGGCCAGCTCCTGGCCGCTCCGGAGTTGTGCCACACTTGCCAGGTCCAGTTGCAGGGTAAACACGGCGCCGCCCTGTTCCCGGTTGGCCGCGGTCAGGCTGCCGTGCATCATCTCCACGATGCGGTAGGAGATGGAGAGGCCGAGCCCCAGCCCCCGGTCCTCCGATTTAGTGGTGAAGAAGGGATCGAATATGCGCCCCAGGTTCACTTTCGCGATGCCCGGGCCGTTATCCAGGATCTCGATAATGGCCTTCCCCTGGCGGGTGCTGACAGCGATCTGGATGCAGCGCTCGGCCTGCTGTTCCACAGCGTGCACCGCGTTGGTGATCAGGTTTACCAGTACCTGCTCCAGTTGCACCATGTCCGACATCACGTAGATCTCTTCCTCCGGCAACACCCGGCGCAGTACGGTCTCTGTTTCCTTCAACTGCGGCCCGACGATCTTCAGCGCGTTATCGATCACCGCCTGCAGCGAAACACTGACGATCTGTCCCGAGGTCTTGCGCGAGAACACCTTGAGCTGACTGCTGATCTTGGCCATGCGCTCGGTCAGTTCGGCAATCTGTTGCAGGTTCCAGCTCGCCTCTTCCTGGCGGTCGCGGGTCAGCAGGGCACGGGCATTATCGGCATAGGAGCGGATCGCCGCCAGCGGCTGGTTGAGTTCGTGGTTGATGCCGGACGACATCTGCCCCAGGGCCGCCATCTTGGCCGCCTGGATCAGCTCGTCCTGGGTCTGGCGCAGGGTTTCGTCGGTGCGCCGATGCTCCTCGATCTCCTGCAGCAAGCGGGTGTTGGCCGCGGTGAGATCGGCGGTACGCTCCCCGACCCGCCGCTCCAGGACACGTTTGGCACGCAGTTCAAAGCGTTCCCGCTCCTTGATCCGGCGGATGCGCTGATACAGATAGAGCACCAGCAGTACCACCGCGATGTACAGTATGGTGGCAAACAGCAGGGACTTCAGCACTTGCGAATTGACCGCATCCAGGCTGGCGAAGGTATGTACCCGCCAGCCGGCCTCCGGCATCTCCTGCACCAGCATCAAATGGTCGCTGTGGCGCGGGTCACCCAGGTTCACCACCTGCGCCTGCTCCGAAATACGGTCTTTCGGGGTAATCGCCAGGGTGCCGATTTCCGCTTTCCAATAGCGCTGGCTGTCGTGGATTCTCGCAATCACCGTGTCATCCAGCGGGTAGAGGCTCTTGTAGCGCCAGGTATCATTGGTGGAGATGAAGATCACCCCGTCCGGATCGGTCACCGCAAACTCCTCCTTGAGCGAACGCCAGCTCTCCTCGAAACCAAGCAGCTCGATCTTCATCACCACGGCGCCCTGGATCTTCTCCTTGTCCCGCACCGGATAGGCGAAATAGTAGCCCCGCCTGTTGGAGGTGGAACCGAGGGCGAAATAGCGTCCCAGCTTGCCCTCCATCGCCTGCTGAAAATAGGGCCGGTAGGAGAAGTTGCGGCCGATGAAGGGGCGCTCCGACAGCCAGTTGGAGGCGGCGATGGTCCAGCCTTCGGCGTTCATCAGATAGGTGTCGGAGGCGTTGGCGACCTTGTTGATGGTTTCCAGATAACGGTTCAGGGCGTTGATGCTGTTGACGTCATTCGGATATTGCAGGAAGTTGAGCAGCAGGCTGTTGGTGGAGAGCAGCTCCGGCAGAAACTCATACTTCTCCAGCTGGCCCTGGAGGTTGGCCACGAACAGCCGGAGCTGATGCTGGTTCTGTTGCTGGAGGTTTTCCAGGGCGATCTGTCTGGACCAGTGGGCCGTCTGCCAGAGGATCACGCCCAGCAGCGCAACAACCGCCGCCAGCAACCACTGGCGATGCGATTTTTTCAGGCTGAAATGGGCAAATTTAATATCCATGATCCGCTCTGAAGTATAGGTCCTCGGCCGGGATTAGTCCCGTCGTCCGGTCGTCGCTGAAGCGACTCCACAGGGGGCGACCGGCCATCCATGGTCTTGGCGATTTAAATCCGTCCCTGATAAAAAACCCCGCCGGAAAGGCGGGGTTGTTCTGCGCTGCCTGGGATCAGGACTTCTTGATCTTGCGAAGTTTCTCGATCGCCCGGAGCTGAGCCACGGCTTCGGCGAGTTCGGCCTGTGCCTTGGCGTATTCGAACTCTTCCTTCTGACCCGCGAGCGCCTCTTCAGCCTTGCGTTTCGCCTCGATCGCGGCGGCCTCGTCAAGATCGGTAGCACGGATGGCCGTGTCGGCCAGTACCGTCACTATATGGGGCTGAACTTCGAGAATGCCCCCGGATACATAGAAGTGCAACATCTCCTTGCCGGTGTCCACCCGCACATCGCCCGGCTTCAGGCGCGTAACCAGCGGCGTGTGTCTCGGGGCGATACCCAGTTCACCCATCACGCCGGGGGCATACACCATTTCGGCCTGGCCGCTATGGATCGCTCCCTCTGCACTGACGATGTCGACATGTATGGTCATGGCCATTTAGTTTCTCCAGACTCGATTAGTCGCCTGCGCCACGCTCAACAGCTTCCTCGATACCGCCGACCATGTAGAAGGCCTGCTCCGGCAGGTGATCATACTCACCCGCAAGGATCGCCTTGAAGCTGGCGATGGTGTCCTTGACCGAGACGTATTTACCGGGGCTGCCGGTGAACACCTCGGCCACGAAGAACGGCTGCGAGAGGAAACGCTGCATTTTACGTGCGCGGGATACGGTCAGCTTGTCCTCTTCGGACAGCTCATCCATACCCAGGATTGCAATAATATCCTTCAGCTCCTTGTAACGCTGCAGGGTACCCTGGACGCCACGCGCCACACTGTAGTGCTCCTCACCCACGATGTGCGGATCCAGGATACGCGAGGTGGAGTCCAGCGGATCCACCGCCGGGTAGATACCCAGCTCGGCGATCTGACGCGACAGTACCAGGGTCGCGTCCAGATGCGCGAAGGTGGTGGCGGGGGAGGGGTCGGTCAAGTCATCCGCCGGTACGTATACCGCCTGGAAGGAGGTGATCGAGCCGGTCTTGGTGGAGGTGATACGCTCCTGCAACACGCCCATCTCGGCCGCCAGGGTCGGCTGGTAACCTACCGCTGAAGGCATACGGCCCAGCAGTGCCGATACCTCGGTTCCCGCCAGGGTGTAGCGATAGATGTTGTCGACGAACAGCAGTACGTCACGGCCTTCGTCGCGGAAGTTCTCGGCGATGGTCAGGCCGGTCAGGGCCACACGCAGGCGGTTGCCGGGGGGCTCGTTCATCTGCCCGTAAACCAGGGCGACCTTGTCCAGTACCCCACCCTCGGCCATTTCGTGGTAGAAGTCGTTACCTTCACGGGTACGCTCACCGACACCGGCGAATACCGAGAAGCCGGAGTGCTCGACAGCGATGTTACGGATCAGCTCCATCAGGGTTACGGTCTTGCCGACGCCGGCACCGCCAAACAGTCCGACCTTGCCGCCCTTGACGATCGGCATGATCAGGTCGATCACCTTGATGCCGGTCTCCAGGATCTCGGTCGCCGTGGACTGATCTTCCAGCTTCGGAGCAACCCGGTGAATCGGCATGAACTCTTTGGAATCGATCGGGCCCGCTTCATCGATCGAATTGCCCAGCACGTCCATGATGCGGCCCAGGGTGCCCTGGCCGACTGGAACGGTTATGGGAGCGCCCGTACTGACTGCTTCAACGCCACGCTTCAGACCGTCGGTTGAACCCATGGCAATGGTACGGGCGATGCCGTCACCCAATTGCTGTTGAACTTCAAGGGTCAAACCCACTTCTTCGATCTTCAGCGCATCGTAGACCTTCGGCATATGACCCATGGGGAACTGTACGTCCACCACAGCACCGATGATTTCCACCACTTTACCCGAACTCATCTCTGGTTCCTCTTGTCGCTGTCGACGACTTTCTAATGTTTAAAAACTTAACCTGTTCTACACCAGGGCCTTATACGGCCGCGGCGCCTATACGGCAGCAGCGCCGGCCACGATCTCGGAGATCTCCTGGGTAATGGCTGCCTGACGCGCCTTGTTGTAGACCAACTGTAGCTCATCGATAAGGTTGCCCGCGTTGTCGGTCGCCGCCTTCATCGCCACCATGCGTGCGGACTGCTCGCAGGCTCCGTTCTCCACCACCGACTGGTAAACCAGGGATTCGATGTAACGGGTCAGCAGGCCATCCAGAACCTCTTTGGAATCCGGCTCGTAGAGATAGTCCCAGTGGTGCTTCAGCTCTTTGTCTGCCTCACCGATGATAGGCACCAGTTGCTCGATGGTGGGATTCTGGGTCATGGTATTCACGAAACCGTTGTAGGCCACGTGGATACGATCGATCTCACCCTGCTCATACGCATCCAGCATCACCTTCACGGTACCGATCAACTGATCGATACGGGGTGCGTCACCCAGGTGCGTGGCCTGCGCCAGCACCTTGCCGCCAAAGCGCTTGAAAAAGCCCAGTGCCTTGGAACCGATGATGCAGAAATCAACCTGAATACCGGCTTCCTGCTGCTTTTTGATCTCGCGCGTCAGCTTGCGAAACAGGTTGCTGTTCAAGCCGCCGCACAGCCCACGATCCGAGGAGATCACAATGTAGCCGACCCGGCTGATATCGCGCTCCTTCATGAAGGTGTGGGTGTACTCCGGATGCGCATGGTACAGGTGACCGATGACATTCCGCATCTTGTCCGCGTAGGGACGCGTTGCATTTTTCCGGTCCTGTGCCTTGCGCATCTTGGCAGCTGCCACCATCTCCATCGCAGAGGTGATCTTCTGCGTATTCTTGATGCTGGCAATCTTGGTGCGTATCTCTTTTGCGCCTGCCATGATTAAACCTTATCTTTCAGCTTGATGGACGACATGCTTACCAGGTGTGGTTGGCCTTGAAGTCCTTGATGGCGTCATGCAGTGACTTGGCGATCTCGTCATTGTAATCGGCCGATGCATTGATCTGATCGCTCAGTGCCTTCTGGTTGCTACCCATGTAGGAGTGCAGCGCCGCCTCGAAATCCACCACCTTGTTGGCCGGGACATCATCCAGGTAGCCTTCGTTGGCGGCGAACAGCGAGACCGCCATCTGGGCGATGCTGAGCGGGCTGTACTGCGGCTGTTTCATCAGCTCGGTGACACGCTCGCCGCGTTCCAGCTGGGCACGGGTGGCGTCGTCCAGATCGGAAGCGAACTGGGAGAAGGCCGCCAGCTCGCGATACTGGGCCAGTGCCAGACGCACACCGCCACCCAGTTTCTTGATGATCTTGGTCTGGGCCGCGCCACCGACGCGGGATACCGACAGACCGGCGTTGATCGCTGGCCGGATACCGGCGTTGAACAGATCCGCTTCGAGGAAGATCTGGCCGTCGGTAATCGAGATCACGTTGGTCGGTACGAAGGCCGATACGTCACCGCCCTGGGTCTCGATGATCGGGAAGGCGGTCAATGAACCGGTCTTGCCCTTCACTTCGCCGTTGGTGAACTTCTCCACATACGCGGCGTTGACCCGGGCCGAACGCTCCAGCAGGCGGGAGTGCAGATAGAACACGTCACCGGGGTAGGCCTCGCGACCGGGCGGACGCCGCAGCAGCAGGGAGACCTGACGATAGGCCCAGGCCTGCTTGGTCAGGTCGTCATAAATGATCATGGCGTCCTGGCCGCGATCGCGGAAGTACTCGCCCATGGTGGCACCGGAGTAGGGTGCGATGAACTGCATGGCCGCAGAGTCGGCGGCCGGTGCCGCGACGATGATGGTGTGCTCCATGGCGCCGTGCTCTTCGAGCTTGCGCACCACCTGCGCGATGGTGGAGTTCTTCTGACCCACCGCCACGTAAACGCATTTAACCCCGGTGCCCTTCTGATTGATAATGGCATCGATGGCAATGGCGGACTTACCGGTCTGGCGGTCGCCGATGATCAGCTCGCGCTGGCCGCGACCCACCGGCACCATGGCATCGATGGCCTTCAGGCCGGTCTGAACCGGCTGATCCACCGACTTACGTTCGATAACACCCGGCGCCACCTTTTCAATGGGAGAGGTTTCGGTGTATTCGATGGCGCCCTTGCCGTCCAGCGGGTTACCCAGCGAGTCAACCACACGACCCAGCAGGCCTTCACCGATCGGCACTTCCAGTACGCGGCCGGTACATTTCACCGCATCGCCTTCGGTAAGGTGGGTATATTCACCCAGGATTACCGCACCCACGGAGTCGCGCTCCAGGTTCAGGGCCAGGCCGAAGGTATTGCCGGGAAACTCCAGCATCTCGTAAGACATGGCGTCTGCGAGGCCATGGATACGGGCAATACCGTCGGTCAGACTGATGATGGTGCCCTCGTTGCGGGCTTCAGTCTTCAGATCGAACTTCTCGATCTTCTGTTTGATCAGTTCGCTGATCTCGGATGGATTGAGTTGCATGATGGCTTCTCGCTTAGATTCCTAATTCGTTCGCCAGTTGCTGCAGCTGCCCGCTGACGGAACCGTCAATCACCATGTCACCGGCACGAATATGAACGCCGCCTATCAGCTCGGCATTCTCTTCGCTGGTGATGATAATGTCGTATCCCAGTTTGGCTTTCAGCGCATCGGCTATTTGGGTTTCCTGAGTCTGTTCCAGGGCAAAGGCAGAGGTTACATGCACATGCTGTATCCGCTGACTTTTTGCCTTGAGCTGCTCGTAGAGTTTGGCGATCTCGCCCACCAGGGCAAGACGTCCATTCGCTACCAGCACTTTGACCAGGTTCTTGCCCTCTTCGTTGAAGCGGTCACCGCCAATGTCGAGTAGCAGATCCGTCAGACCGGACCTGTCGAACTTGGGATTGGTGATAACCCCGGCCATGGTTGGTTCGCCAACCACTGCCGCGAGAAACTCGAGAGTTTCCGACCAGGGAGCCAGTGAATCGGTCTCCATGGCCCGGCTGAATACCGCTTCTGCGTAAGGACGGGCTATTGTGGTTGTGTCTCCAGCCATAGCAGCGCCTTAGATTTGTTGAGCCAGTTGTTCGACGATATCCCTATGGGCGGCGGCGTCGATCTCCTTGCGAAGGATCTTGCTCGCACCCAATACCGCCAGCTCAGCTACCTGTTGACGCAGCTGTTCACGAGCACGATTGGTCTCCTGCTCGATCTCTGCCTGGGCAGCGGCAAGAATACGTTCGCTTTCGGAACGCGCACTGCCCTTGGATTCATCGACGATCTCGGAAGCACGCTTCTGAGCCTGGTTAATGATTTCTGCTGCCTGGCCTTTCGCTTCGCGGATGGCCTCTTTGGCGCGTTCCTTGGCCAACTCCTGTTCGTGCTGACCATGTTCCGCGGCCGCCAGGCCGTCTGCAATCTCCTTTCGACGGGTGTCGAGGGCGCCCATGATGGGAGTCCAGACGAACTTCATCGTGAACCACACAAACACCGCAAAGGAGAGAAGCTGACCAATAAGAGTCAGATTTATGTTCATCCCGGATTTACCTCGCTTTTGACGAGATGATTGTCAGTATGTTCGTTGGTAGCCAAAATTATCCGGCAACCGCAAACAAGACGTACATCGCCAAACCAACAGCGATCATGGGAACGGCGTCGACCAGACCCATAACGATGAAGAACTGTGTACGCAGCATCGGGATCAGTTCCGGCTGGCGGGCTGCACCCTCAAGGAAACGTCCACCCAGCACACCGATACCGACCGCGGCGCCCAGTGCACCCAGGCCCATCATCAATGCACCAGCAATGTACAACAGTGCAGTTGCTTCAGTCATTTCTATCTCCCGTTTGTCGTGAGGTTGTAAAGTTAATCGAAAAAACTACAAAGAAAATCAGTGGTCGTTATGCGCCATATCCAGATAAACAATGGTCAGGGTCATGAAGATAAACGCCTGCAGCGTGATAATCAGGATATGGAAGATCGCCCAGCCCAGCTGCAGCACACCGCCGAACAGACCGAGCACCACGCCGGCGTTGTACATGATGGCGATCAGGATGAAGATCATTTCACCCGCGTACATATTGCCGAACAGTCGCAGGGCCAGGGAAATCGGCTTGGCGATCAGGCTGACGAATTCGAGGACAAAGTTGATCGGGATAAACAGCAGTTTCACGATCGCGTTGTCGGAGGAGAAGGGTTGCAGGGTCAGTTCACCCATGAATCCGCCCACGCCCTTGATCTTGATGCTGTAGTAGAGGGTGAGCATGAACACACCGATGGCCATGCCGAAGGTGGCGTTGGGATCGGTGGAGGGGACAACCTTCATGAAGTGGATGCCGATGGCACCGGCGAGGTAAGGAATCACGTCGACCGGCACCAGATCCATCAGGTTCTGCAGGAAGATCCAGATGAAGATGGTCAGGGCCAGGGGAGCCACCAGCGGATTACGCCCGCTGAAGGAGCCGCGCACGCTGTTGTCGATGAATTCCACCAGCCACTCGGCGAAGTTCTGCAGACCGCCGGGGACCCCCGAGGAGACGCGGTCGGCGACCTTCTTGCCGAAGTAGATGAACAGGCCGCCCAGCAGGATCGACCAGAACATGGTGTCCACATGGATGGCCCAGAAACCCATCTCCTTCGCTTCGGCGGCGTTGTGGGCGAGACCCCAGGTACCGTCGGCATGCTGACCATAGGTCAGGTTGGTCAGATGGTGCTTAATGTATTCGCTAGAGGTAAGGGTATCGCCAGCCATTGTGCTTCACATAACCAATTTTGTTGTTTAATCCAATAGTTGAACCACCACTATCGGCACCAGCTGAACCAGCAGAAAGATACCAAACAGTGCGCCAACACTCAGCGGCTTGATCCAGAGGATGACCCCCGCAAAAAGCAAACCCGTCAACACGAGTTTCAAGATCTCTGCACCATAGAAGCGGGCCAGCAGTCTGCCCGGCTCCTGGGCGGAATACCGGACAAAGATCCGATATGCGAAAAAGGCGTTCGTCAGGGTTGCTATCAGCCCCCCCGCAAGCCCGGAATAGGCATAAACGCTGCCCGCAACCATCAGCAGAAGCAGGGCCGCAGTCAAAGTCGTTACCAGTTGTGCCAGGAGGGTGCGATAGGCTTGACGCTTATCTGCCAGATGCATCTAAACGATCCCCAGCCGTTAAAAATCGCACTTAAAAAGCCGGCGCAGTATAAATGCTGCGCTGCATAAGGTCAAACGATGGGCAAATAAATTTTTTGATGGTAAAGCGAAAACTGATTGATGGATTCGCGGTAATTTCCGGTCAATCTACTGAATATGTTCCAGAATACCGTCCAGCTCATCCAGGCTGTTGTAGCTGATCACCAGCTTGCCCTTGCCGCCGCTGGCCTGTTGCAGTTTTACCCGGGCGCCGAGCTGCTCGGTAAGGCGGTTTTCCAGCGAGCGGATATTGGGATCCTCCCGCACCGGCTGTTTCCCCCTGGCGGTTTCGGCGCTTTCTCCCTGCAGTCGCCGGACCAGCTTTTCCGTCTCCCGCACCGAGAGTCCCTGCAGGCTCACCTGGTGTGCCGCCTCGCTCTGCAGGGCGTCCTTGAGGCCGAGCAGTGCGCGGGCGTGGCCCATCTCGATCCGCCCCTCTTCGATCATCACCTTCACATCCGGATTCAGCTCCAGCAGGCGCAGCAGATTGGTCACCGTGGTGCGCGATTTGCCGACCGCCCGGGCGATCTCCTGATGGGTCAGTTCGAACTCGTTCAGCAGGCGGTGCAGGGCGCCCGCCTCCTCCAGCGGATTGAGGTCGTCACGCTGGATGTTCTCGATCAGCCCCATGGCCATGGCGGTCTGGTCGTTGACGTCGCGGATCACCACCGGGATCTCGCTCAGGCCGGCCTGTTGCGAGGCGCGCCAGCGCCGTTCGCCGGCGATGATCTCGTACTGGTTGCCGTCCACCGGCCGCACCACGATGGGCTGGACCACGCCCTGGGCGGCGATCGAATCGGCCAGCTCCTGAAGGCTGTCGGGATTGAAGTCGCGGCGTGGCTGATAACGCCCGCGCCGGATCAGGTCGACCGGCAGGGAGGTCAGGTTGTTGTTCGCGCCCGTGGTCTCGGTTGTCTGCTGTTCATCCTTGTCCGACGCATTACCCAGCAGGGCATCCAGTCCGCGTCCGAGGCCTCGTTTTTTTGCTGCCATGATTTGGTTCCGAAAAATACGCACGCCTCAAGGCGGCGGAAACTTGTCTTGTTCAGGCCGGCGCGGCCATCCGTTTTTCCTGTCGGCGCATCAGTTCACTGGCCATGGCCAGGTAGGAGACCGCACCGCGCGACGCCTTATCATACAGTAAAACCGGCAGTCCGTGACTCGGCGCCTCGGCGACCCGGATATTGCGCGGGATGATGGTACGGAACACCTGGTCACCGAAGTGGTGAATCAGCTGCGCCGACACCTCATTGGTGAGGTTGTTGCGCGGATCGTGCATGGTGCGGACGATCCCCTCGATCACCAGCTGGCTGTTGCGGCTGCCCTGGATCTGGCGGATGGTGCTGATCAACGCCGAGAGCCCTTCGAGGGCGTAATATTCACACTGCAGCGGGATCAGTACACCGTCGGCCGCCACCAGGGCGTTGACCGTCAGCATATTGAGGGACGGGGGACAGTCGATGACGATATAGTCGTAGCGGTCCCTGGCCCCGGCCAGCGCCAGGCTCAGCCGCTTCTCCTTCAGCGGGACGCTCATCAGCCCGACCTCGGCCGCCGTGAGATCGGCATTGGCGGGGAGCACGTCGAAGCCGGCCGCAGGGGTCTTCACCACGGCTTCGTTGAAGCTCGCCTCGCCCAGCAGCACATCACAGCTGGAGTTGTCGAGATTGTGCTTGTCCACCCCGCAGCCCATGGTGGCATTACCCTGCGGATCCATATCCACCAGCACGACCTTGCGCCTGAACGAGGCCAACGACGCCGCCAGATTGACCGCCGTGGTGGTCTTGCCGACCCCACCTTTCTGATTCGCGACACAGATTATTCGACCCATAGCCTATTTCCGCGCTAGTACCCGCACATTCCAGGAGTCTGCCAGACTCCCGGGTTCCCCAAAAACTCCCCGTCCCCAGATAGCTGACGGGCCATTCAGAATATCAGAAAGCGGGCTAGATGTACGAACTTTGACGGGATTGGCGGGGACGGCACCGCGCCAATCGGGGGCGCATCCCGGAATCCGGCCCGCTCTCCCCGGCCGCGGGCTCACTTGAACAGATCCTCCGCCGCCTGCCGGTGGTCCGCGTCGCCGGGCGCGTCACCCGCCCTGGGATCGGCGCTCGGCTCGAAGTAGTCGCAATAGTTGGCGCGGGTCTTGTCCTGCACCTTCTCCGCCAGCGGTTCGCGGCACTGGTTGGTGCAGGCCGGGTCATACCAGCGGCAGTTCCGGCACACCCGGGTGGGTTTGCCGCACTTCAGGCAGACCGTCTCGCGGCCATATTCATGGGCCGTCAGTTCACTGCCGCACTGCCAGCATTTTCCCGCGATGATAGTCGTCATGCCGCTGCCTCTCTCTGCTCTCGTCCGCGATAATGCCGATTATCGCGCTTCGGTTTCAGCCTCGGCAAGCCGCTGCCTGAATCGCGCCATTCCCCCGGCTTGCAGTTCCCACCCCGGTAACGCATATTTAAGGACCCGTGCAAGAATAAGTTCCTGTATTCGGTCGCCCCTGGGCCCCGGTACTACGGAATTATTTTTGCGCGGGCCCTAAATCCACAGGCCCATGACCCGGAGGCGCCGTCACACGGCAAGGAACCATCCATGTATGAGACATTGCAAGAGCTGGGCGTTACCGACCTCGATCAGATTGAACGCTACACCCTGCGGCAGGAGGGCGACGAGGACATCCTCAAGATCTATTTCAAGCGCAAGAAGGGCGAGCTGTTCGCCCACAGCATGAAGTTCCGTCACGGTCGTGCCAAGAAGATGGTGCAGGTGGACAGCGGTACCCATAAATATAAGGAGGTCAGCGAGATCTCACCCACCATGCAGAAGCTGGCCAGTGAACTGGATCAGCTGGTGAACCGCGAGGAGGGCGTGGCCGATTTCAAGCGGCGCATCCTGGGCGATATCGACCATTTGGAGCGGGTGATGCAGCGCAAGCTGGAACAGATCCGCGCCGAGATCGAACGCCTGGAGTAGGCGCACGTTGGTACCCACGGTGCCTTCCCGGTCCCGCATTGGTAAAGGATCATTACTCTCGCCAAGACGCCAAGAGTGCAAAGATTAAAGGAAGGAAACGGTTTTCCTTGGCGTGCTTGGTGTCTTGGCGAGAGTCCAATTGCCAACTGTCGTCCAGAGGTGCCCGACTTATACATAGGTCAAACCCGACGAGTCCCCCGGCTGAGCCGGGGAGTTACCCCGGTGATTCAGTCCCCGCGCCGGGCCAGAAACCGGTCCAGCGCGTTGGCGAAGGCCAGGCGGTCGCCCTTGTCCAGGGCCGGCGGTCCGCCGGTGTTGACGCCACTGCCGCGCAGCTCATCCATGAAGTCGCGCATCGTCAGTCGTTCGCGGATATTCTCCCGGGTATAGAGCTCGCCCCGGGGGTTCAGCGCATAGCCCCCCTTGTCGATCACCCCGGCCGCCAGCGGGATGTCGGCGGTGATCACCAGGTCGCCGGCCGCCACCTGACGGATGATCTCGTTGTCCGCCACATCAAAACCGGCCGCTACCCGAATCGAGCGGATGAAGCGGGAAGGCGGGGTACTGACCGGCTGATTGGCCACCAGGATGAGCGGCAGTTCCACCCGTTCCGCCGCCCGGAACAGGATCTCCTTGATCACGTTGGGGCAGGCATCGGCGTCGACCCAGATCTGCATGTTGTTCTCCATCAGCCGTGCATGAACGCGCGGTAATTACCAATAGCGGGGCACGGGCTGGGAAACGGGGTCGGAGTCAAACCGCCCAGCATGTGCCGAAAAATTCCATGGCATGGTTGCGGTTTGACTCCGACCCCTGGCTGCCTGGACTCCGACCCCTGACTGATTTATCTGCTTGGAACAGGCTCCACCAGCAGGGCATGGCGCTGGCCGTCGCTTTCGGGCACCCGCAGCGGCACCACCTCCACCCGGTAGCCGGCGGCCGCCAGTTCGGCGATCTCCTCCCCCGGCACCGTCCCCTTCATCGCCAGCAATCGGCCCTGTTCGTCCAGCAGGTGCCGGGTCAGCTGCAGCATCTTCGACAACGCGGCAAAGGCGCGCGAGGTGATGGTGTCGAAGCCGGCCGCCGGCCGGTACCCCTCCACCCGGTCGCGCACCACCTGTACATTGTCCAGCCCCAGAGTGACCACCGACTGCTGCACGAAGCGGGTCTTCTTACCGTTGGAATCGAGCAGCGTGAATTGACAGTCGGGACGGGCCACCGCCAGGGGAATGCCCGGCAGGCCGGGGCCGGTGCCCACGTCCAGCACCCGCGTGCCGCGCAGCAGCGGCAGGATGGAGAGGCTGTCCAGCAGCTGGCGGGAGACCATCTCATTGGCATCGCGGATGGCGGTCAGGTTGAACGCCTTGTTCCACTTCAGCAGCAGGGCGAGATAGTCCAGCAACTGCTGCTGCTGGCACTCCGAAAGTGCGATATCCATGGCCAGCAGCCCCTCTCGCAACTGGCGCCGCCACAGGTTCAACTGAACGTTCATGATTTACGCTTCAGGTGGATCAGCAATAGCGAGATGGCCGCCGGGGTCAACCCGGGAATGCGGCTCGCCTGGCCGATTGTGGCCGGACGGCGCTTGAGCAGTTTTTCCCGCACCTCGGCCGAGAGGCCGCGCACCCGGGCATAGTCAAAATGCTCCGGCAGCTTCAGCGCCTCGTTGGCCTTGAGGCGGTCGATCTCCACCTGCTGGCGCTTGATGTAGCCGGCGTAGCGGGCCTGGATCTCCAACTGCTCGGCCGCCGCACGGTCCGCCAGCCCCGGCCCCAGGGCGGCCAGGCTGCAGAGCCGGGCGTAGTCCACATCCGGCCGGGCCAACAGCTCCAGGGCCCTGGTCTCCTTGGAGATGGGGCTGTCGAACAGCGCGGTGACCTGTTCGGCGAGCGGGCTGCCGGGCTGCACCCAGATCTCCCGCAGCCGCTGCTGCTCGCGCTCGATGGCCTCGCGCTTCTGCTCGAAGCGCTGCCAGCGCGCATCCCCCACCAGCCCCAGCCGGCGCCCCTGTTCGGTCAGGCGCAGGTCGGCGTTGTCCTCGCGCAGCAGCAGGCGGAACTCGGCCCGGCTGGTGAACATGCGGTAGGGCTCCTGGGTCCCCTTGCTGATCAGATCATCCACCAACACCCCGAGATAGGCCTCGTCGCGGCGCGGCGACCAAGCCGCCTGCTCGCGAATCTTGAGTACCGCGTTGAGTCCGGCCAGCAGCCCCTGGGCCGCCGCCTCCTCGTAACCGGTGGTGCCGTTGATTTGGCCGGCGAAGAACAGTCCTTCGATGAAGCGCGTCTCCAGGCTGGGGCGCAGGTCGCGGGGATCGAAAAAGTCGTACTCGATGGCATAGCCGGGGCGCATGATGCGCGCCTCGGCGAACCCCGCCATGGAGCGCACCAGGTCGTGTTGCACATCGAAGGGCAGGGAGGTGGAGATGCCGTTGGGGTAGACCTCGTTGCACTCCAGCCCCTCCGGCTCGATGAAGATCTGGTGCGCCCCCTTGTCGGCGAAGCGCACCACCTTGTCCTCGATCGAGGGGCAGTAGCGCGGGCCCACCCCCTCGATCACCCCGGTGTACATGGGCGAGCGCGACAGCCCGGCGCGGATGATCTCGTGGGTGCGCTCGTTGGTGTGGGTGATGTGGCAGCTGACCTGGCGCGGGTGTTCGGCGCGCGAGCCCATGAAGGAGAAGACCGGCGCCGGGTCGTCCCCGGGCTGTTCCGCCAGCTGGCTGTAGTCGATGGTGCGGCTGTCGATGCGCGGCGGGGTGCCGGTCTTCAGACGCGCCACGTTGAACGGCAGCTCGCGCAGCCGCCGCGAGAGGGCATTGGCCGGGGGATCGCCGGCGCGCCCGCCCTCGTAGTTGTTGAGGCCGATGTGGATGCGCCCGCCGAGAAAGGTGCCGGTGGTCAGCACCACGGCCCGGGCATGGAACTTCAGCCCCATCTGGGTCACCACCCCGGTGACCCGTTCCCCCTCGACGATCAGGTCGTCCACCGCCTGCTGGAACAGGTCGAGGTGGGGCTGGTTCTCCAGGGCGAAGCGGATCGCCGCCTTGTAGCGCACCCGATCCGCCTGGGCACGGGTCGCCCGCACCGCCGGCCCCTTGCTGGCATTCAGGATACGGAACTGGATGCCGCCGAGATCGGTGGCATGGGCCATGGCGCCACCCAGGGCGTCCACCTCCTTGACCAGATGCCCCTTGCCAATGCCGCCGATGGCCGGATTGCAGCTCATCTGCCCCAGGGTCTCGATGTTGTGGCTCAGCAGCAGGGTGCGCGCACCCATCCGCGCCGCCGCCAGGGCCGCCTCGGTCCCGGCATGGCCGCCGCCCACCACAATCACCTCATAGCTGTCGGAATAAAACATGGTTACTCGGAACAAGAACGATTCAGCCGGCTAGTGTACCTCTTGTGGGTATACGGCTGGAACAGGTGTTAAACCTCGAGGACCGGAGGGTAATGTCCGATCCGGTCGGCTTCGTGGGCCGCTGAATCGGTCAGCACCCGGATGCGGCTGAAATCAACCTGAATCCATGACTTGACTACCAACCCCAAGCATATCCCGGAAGTCACGGATTCTGGACTAACGTAACGAGAGGGTGATTAGGAGTCTGTCGGGCTTCACACTGATCTACTGCGGAAAAGCCGGACAGACTCCTGGGCCTGCCGGAAACCGAAATCGTCCCGGCAGGCATGGCCACTGCCGTGAGATTTAACTCTTGGCCAACTCCTCGTGCCAGCCGGTATCCAGGCCGAACTCAAAGGTGTGCATCCGGTAGCCTTCCGGGAAGGCCGCCTTCAGCCTTCTTTCAAACTCGGCATAAATCTCTGTCTTGTGCTGCTGCACGTCGTAGTCGCGCGTGTCGGCATCGACTTCCGATACGTCCAGATCCATCTTGAACTCGATCTCCGGTACCAATTGAATTCTGACTTTAGCCACTGTTTTTCTCCTGTTCCGCGAAGTGTTGGCCGGGAATACACCCGGCCAGACTTCACCGGGTGCAATTACATTAACGGTACAATCATCAGCGCCACAATGTTGATGATCTTGATCAATGGATTGATCGCCGGGCCGGCGGTGTCCTTGTAGGGATCGCCCACGGTGTCCCCGGTGACCGAGGCCTTGTGGGCCTCGGAACCCTTGCCGCCATGGTTGTCGTCTTCAATATACTTTTTCGCATTGTCCCAGGCGCCGCCACCGGTGGTCATGGAGATGGCGACGAACAGGCCGGTGATGATGGAGCCGAGCAGCACGCCGCCCAGCGCCTGGGGACCCAGCATCAGGCCCACGGCCAATGGCACGGCAATCGGCAGCAGGGAGGGGAGTACCATCTCCTTGATGGCCGATTTGGTCAGCATATCCACGGCACGCGAGTAGTCCGGCTTGGCGCTGCCGTCCATGATCCCGGGGATCTCCTTGAACTGCCGCCGCACCTCGAGCACGATGCCGCCGGCCGCACGACCCACCGCCTCCATCGCCATGGCGCCGAACAGGTAGGGCACCAGGCCGCCAATGAACAGCCCGACGATCACCAGATGGTTGGAGAGATCGAAGGTCAGGACCTCGCCGGTGTAATGCGCCAGTTCCCGGGTATAGTCGGCGAACAGCACCAGGGCCGCCAGGGCCGCGGAACCGATGGCGTAACCCTTGGTCACCGCCTTGGTGGTGTTGCCCACGGCATCCAGCTCATCGGTGATACTGCGGATCTCGTTGGGCAGGTTGGCCATTTCGGCGATACCACCGGCGTTATCGGTGATCGGACCATAGGCATCGATGGCGACGATGATCCCGGTCATCGACAGCATCGAGGTCGCGGCGATGGCGATACCGTACAGCCCGGCCATGGCGTAGGCGGACAGGATACCGGCACAGATCACCACCAGCGGGGCCGCGGTGGAGCGCATGGAGAGTGCCAGCCCGGCGATGATATTGGTGCCGTGGCCGGTGGTGGAGGCGGCCGCCAGCAGTCGCACCGGTCTGTAGTCGGTCGAGGTGTAGTAGTCGGTGATCATCACCAGCGCGGCGGTAATGATCAGCCCGATCAGGGCCGCGCCGTACAGATCCATCACCGCATAGGTGACATCGTCACCCATCAGCCACTGGGTCACCGGATAGAAGGCGACGGCCGAGAGGACGGCGGAGACCGCCAGGGCGCGGTACAGGGCGTTCATGATCTTGCCGCCGTCTTTTACCGAGACAAAGAAGGTACCGATAATCGAGGTGAGGATGGAGATGCCGCCCAGTACCAGCGGCAGCAGGGCCGCGTTGGGGTTATCCGCGAAGATCAGCGCCCCCAGCATCATGGTGGCGATGGTGGTCACCGCGTAGGTCTCGAACAGGTCGGCCGCCATGCCGGCGCAGTCGCCGACATTGTCGCCCACGTTGTCGGCGATTACCGCCGGATTTCGTGGATCATCCTCGGGGATCCCGGCTTCCACCTTGCCCACCAGGTCGGCGCCCACGTCGGCGCCCTTGGTGAAGATACCGCCGCCGAGCCGGGCGAAGATGGAGATCAGCGAACCACCGAAGGCCAGACCGATCAACGGGGCAAGATTCACCGCCTCACCGGCCGGGGTCATGCCGAGCAGCCAGGCGTAGAATCCGGCCACCGCCAGCAGGCCCAGGCCCACCACCAGCATGCCGGTGATGGCGCCGCCGCGGAAGGCCACGGCCAGGGCCGCATTGAGGCCGGTCTTGGCCGCCTCGGTGGTGCGCGAATTGGCCCGTACCGAGATGTTCATGCCGATATACCCGGCCAACCCGGAGAAGATGGCGCCGAGGGCAAAGCCGAACGCGGTGGTGGCATTGAGTAAGCCGTAGATCACCCCGAACAGGACCACCCCGACGATGCTGATCGCCATGTACTGCCGATTGAGGTAGGCCGACGCCCCCTCCCGGATCGCCAGACTGATATTGCGCATCTCCTCGGATCCCTCCGGTTTGGCCAATAGCCAGCGGATGGAGTAGCCGCCGTAGGCGATTGCCCCCACAGCGCATAACAGTGCAAAAACAAGGCCCGATGTCATTGTATACCTCCAAAAATCATTTTGATTTAAGGCCGGGCCATTTTAGTTATGGTGATGTCGATATAACCCGGCAACTGCTTGCCAGGCAGAGGTTCCTGCAGCGTCTGATTATCGGGCCTGTCAAGAAATAACTGCGTAGCCGTTTTTTCTTTCCAGGCCCTTATGGTCACAGCAAGCAATGGTTCGTTTTTTTGGGAGAGCGGAACCGGACACTGGCAAACGGATTCATCCTAGTCCTGGAAGCGAGCAGGCGATAATCAGAATTCGCTTTGCAACAATCAAAAAAAGCTATGTTGCAATTGCAGCATGTTAGTAGATAAGGATGTGTTAAATTCAGTAACGGCGGCGCCTACAGGGAATATTGCAACGCACCATAACGGGCATTTATCCACTGCCGGAAAGCCCCCCGGAGCCGATAACATTATTATGGATCTAAAAAAATGCTGTACAAATATCCTCGCGAACGGGTGAATACCGGTCTGTTTTGCGACCGTGGGCACATTCTGCATTCCCCTGCCAGGCAGCGGACGTAAAGCTGGTACTCTTTAACCTTGCGACAACAAATCGGGAGTCATTATGAAGCAGCTGCTGGATCAGGTGGTGATGGAAGCCGGTAAAATCATCGTCGGCAAGGAGCATACACTGCGGCTGGCCCTGACCTGTCTGCTGGCCAATGGCCACTTGTTGATCGAGGATCTCCCCGGGGTCGGCAAGACCACCCTGGCCCACACCCTGGCCCGGCTGCTGGGGCTGCAGTACCAGCGTATCCAGTTCACCAGCGACCTGCTGCCGGCGGACATCATCGGCGTCTCGGTCTACCATCGCGGCGAGGAGTCGTTCCAGTTTCATCCCGGCCCGGTGTTCACCCAACTGCTGCTGGCGGATGAGATCAACCGGGCCACCCCCAAGGCACAGAGTGCCTTGCTGGAGGCGATGGAGGAGCGGCAGGTGACCATCGACGGCAGCACCCGCAGCCTGCCACTGCCGTTCTTCGTAATCGCCACCCAGAATCCGGCTCACCAGATCGGTACCTTCCCGCTGCCGGAGTCGCAGCTCGACCGTTTCCTGATGCGACTCCATATCGGCTACCCGGACGCCCGGGCCGAGCGGGTGCTGCTGAACGGCGAGGATCGGCGCAGCCTGCTGGAACAGCTCGATCCCTGCCTCAACCTGGAACAGCTGCGCGCCCTGCAGCAGCAGGTGGCCCGGGTCCATGTATCGGACGCGCTGCTGGATTACATCCAGGCCCTGCTCAAATTCAGCCGCCACAGTCCCCGCTTCAATCACGGCCTCTCGCCCCGCGCCGGACTGGCCCTGATCAACAGCGCCCGCGCCTGGGCCCTGCAGGCTGGTCACTCGCAGGTGCTGCCGGAGGATGTGCAGACGGTGCTGAGTGCCACGGTGGCCCACCGGCTGCACTCCGACAGTGATACCGGGGTGCGCGAGGGGGCGGGGCTGGCGCAGTTCCTGCTCGAATCCGTGCCGCTGCCATGAGGTGGCGGGTCCCTGAGCGTTTTATCCGGCGCTGCCGCGGTGATGCGCGGGACGGGGCCACGGTGGGTCCGCAACAGATCTACATCATCCCCACCCGCTATGGCCTCGGATTCGCCCTGCTGCTGTTGCTGATCTGGATCGGCTCGGTCAACTACGCCAACAATCTCGGTTTTCTGCTCACCTTCCTGCTGGCCGGTCTCGGCCTGGTGGCGATGCTGCATACCTGGCGTAATCTGCTGGGGCTGACGCTGCGCCCAGGACGCAGTGATCCGGTATTCAAGGGTCAGCAGGCCCGGTTCGAGATCCAGGTCGGCAACCCGCGGGGCGGCGAGCGCCCCGGCATCCGGCTCCAGCTGGCCGCCCACGAAGCGGTTGCCGGCGACCTGGCGCCGCGCAGTGAACAGCGTTTCACCCTGAGCACACGCGCCGAACGGCGCGGTCGCTTTCCCATACCGCGCTGTGTCCTCTCCACCCGTTATCCACTGGGCCTGCTCCATGCCTGGTGTTATCTTGAGCTGGACGGGGAGGTGTTGGTCTATCCCGCGCCCGGGCCGCACACCCCGGCGACCAGCCAACCCGCCTACCAGCTGAGCCAGCAGGGCGACAAGGGGGTGGGCGCCGATGATTTCGTCGGTCTGCGCGGCTACCGCCCCGGCGACTCCCCGCGGCAGATCGCCTGGAAGGTCCATGCCCGGGAGCAGGGACTGCAGACCAAGCAGTTCGGCGGCGACCGCGCCGACCAGCTGTGGATCGACTGGGGGCACTATCCCGGACTGGAGACCGAGGCCCGGCTCAGTGCCCTCTGCCGGGCGGTACTGGACGCCGCCCAACGGCAGCAGGCGTTCGGCTTGCGCCTGCCGGAGCTGGAGTTGAAGCCGGCCCGGGGCGACTCGCAACGTCACGCGGCGCTCGCCGCCCTGGCCCTGTACGGCGAACCGCGACCATGAACCCGAACGAGCTCGGTCGCCGCCCCCTGTTGGCCCTCAGCCTGATCACCCTGTTACTGGTGGCGCCCCATTTTGTGCGCCTGGATCTGCGCATCAGCCTGGCCTTCATCGCCGTCATCCTGCTGCGCCTGGCGAGCCTCTATCTACCCCGGTTGCACCCCGGCCGCTGGCTGCTGCTGGGCATCACGCTGGCCGGGGCCGCGCTGATCTTTACCCTCTATCCCCTGCTGATAGGCCTGCCGGCCAAGGTCGCCCTGTTGGCGCTGATGCTGGGCCTGAAACTGATGGAGTGCCGCCGCCGGCGCGATCTCTATGTGGTGGTGTTCCTCGGCTACTTCACCCTGAGCACCCATTTCCTGTTTGAACAGGGGATGCTGCTGGTGGCCTATGCATTCGTCCTGGTGATCGGCCTCAGCGGCCTGCTGATCGAGGCCAGCCGCGCCACAAGCCGCCCGGGCTGGCCGCTGCACTCGCTGCGTCTTGCCGCCGGCCTGACCGCCCAATCCCTGCCCATCATGCTGGTGCTGTTCTTTCTGTTTCCGCGCATCGAAGGCCCCCTGTGGAACCTGGGAGTGGACAACTCCACCGGCAAGACCGGGCTCAGCGACAGTATCACCCTGGGCAGCATCAGCCAGCTGATCCGCTCCCGGGCCGTCGCCTTCCGGGTCGATTTCGATCAGGCGATACCGCCACCGCGACTGCGCTACTGGCGCGGCCCGGTACTCTGGCATACCGACGGCCGGCGCTGGAGCCGTGGCCGCCTGGTGGAAACGGGGCCCGTGACCTTCCGCAGCGATGCCGACCCGGTCGGCTATCAGGTGACCCTGGAACCCTCGCCCAACGACTGGCTGTATGCCCTGGACCTGCCGGAAACCCTGCCGGCCGGGGCGACCCTGTCGGCGGATTACCAGATCAGTGCCAAAAATGTCCGCAACCGGCGCTACCGCTATGCCGCCAGCTCACGCCTGGACTATCACACCGGCGCCTTGAGCGAGCGCCAGCGCCGCCTGGGATTGCAGCTGCCGGATACGGTAACCTCGCGCATGCGCGCCCTGGTGGCCGGCTGGCGCGCCGGGACCGACAGCGACCGGCAGCTGGTGAGCCGGGCACTGCAATTCTTCCGCAGCGAACCCTTCTACTACACCTTGAACCCGCCGTTGCTGGAGACCAATCCGGTCGATCAGTTTCTGTTCGACAGCCGGCGCGGCTTCTGCGAGCACTACGCCACCAGTTTCACCCTGTTGATGCGGCTGGCCGGCATCCCGGCACGGGTGGTCACCGGCTACCAGGGCGGGCAGCGCAACCCCCTGGGCAACTACCTCATCGTGCGCCAGTCGGACGCCCACGCCTGGAGCGAGGTGTGGCTGGCGGGGAGCGGCTGGACCCGGATCGACCCGACCGCGGCCGTCGCCCCCGAGCGCATCGAACGCAGCTTTGAATTCGACCTGGACGAGAACGCCGACCCGGGTGTTCCGGTGATCTTTGCATCGGCCGACAGCGATCTGCTGCGGAGCGTAATGAAACAGCTGCGGCTGGGCCTGGATGCGGCCAACGCCTCCTGGCACCGCTGGATCCTCGGCTACTCCCGGCAACAGCAGCAAAGCCTGCTGCAGCTGCTGGGTTTCGGCTCGCTCTCGGAGTTCAAACTGGCCCTGGCCATGGTGCTGACCACCGCCGCGCTGCTGCCACTGCTGCTCCTGCTGCTGCGCCGCCGCGAGCGGATCCGGCCCGACCCGGTGCAGGGGGACTATGTGAAGTTCTGCCGCCGCCTGGCACGCCGCGGGCTGGTGCGCCAGCCCCACGAGGGACCGCGGGATTTCGCCCGCCGGGTGATCCGCCAGCGCCCGGACCTGCAGCGCCAGGTGAGCGCCATTGTGAATCTCTACATCGCGCTGCGTTATGGCCCATCGGATGACCCGCAACAGCGCCGCCGGCTGCACCGGCTGGTGCGCGGCTTCCGCGCATGAGCCGGGGTCAGCGGGCACCCCGTGGGCGCCAAGGTTGGTTTAGCGATCCGGCGGCCGACACGGCCCGCCTTATAACTCAAGTTCGGAATTCAAAAGGCGATGTTCAGGGCGGGTTACCCCCTTGCCGGGACCGTCGGAGGCAGGAGGAGTGGTACAGGGATGTACCGTTTACGGAGCCGAGGATGCCATGCCGACGCCGAGCGTACAGGGACGTATTCACCGCGTGTCCCGGCAAGGGGGTGGCCCGCCCGGTGTCTGGAACTGAACTCCGAAACTTGAGTTATAAGCTGACCGAAAGTTGGGACAATGCCTACCAGTTCTCGCCCAGCAGTTCGAAATGGGCCTGGGGATGGAGACAGGCCGGACAGACGTTGGGGGCCGCTTCACCCTCGTGCAGATAGCCGCAGTTGCGGCAGCGCCAGACCACCTTGCCGTTACGTTTGAACACCAGTCCCGCCTCCAGGTTGTCCGCCAGGGTCCGGTACTGCTTGTGGTGCTGCTGCTCGGCGATGCTGATCGCCGCGAACGCCGCCGCCACCTGCCGGAAGCCCTCTTCCCGGGCGACCCGGGCAAACTCCGGATACAGCGCGGTCCACTCGTGCTCTTCGCCGGCGGCGGCGTGGCGCAGATTCTCCAGGGTGGTGCCGATCAGGCCGGCGGGGAAGGTCTCGGTGATCCGCACCTCGCCACCCTCAAGGAACTTGAAAAAGCGCTTGGCGTGCTCCTTCTCCTGGTTGGCGGTCTCTTCGAAGATGGCGGCGATCTGCACCAGCCCCTCGTTGCGCGCCGCGCCGGCAAAATAGCTGTAGCGGTTGCGCGCCTGGGACTCGCCGGCAAAGGCGGTGAGCAGGTTTTTCTCGGTTTGCGATCCGCGGATACTCTTGTTCATGATACGACTCCCTGTGAAACCCTGATTTTTATGCGTCCATTCTAACGTGATTGCCTCAGGGAGTACCACTTGGAGACATAGGTGGCGAGCAGGATGGCGAGGAAGATGGTGGTCATGCCGATCACATGGTAGGAGCGGAACGCCTCGCCCAGAAAGATCACCGCCAGCAGGCTGGCGAATACCGAGATCAGGTTGGTGAACAGACCGGCCTGGTTGGCCCCACCGAGCAGTACCGCCTTGTTCCAGAAGTAGTAGGAGAGCAGCGAGGGGAAGATCGCCACGTAGCCGAGGATCAGCGCGGTGTCGGTATTCAGGGTGAAGGTCTCGCGGCCGCTGATGTCCCAGAGGTAGAAGGGCAGGATGCCGATGCTACCGATAAAGATGAGCAACAGCAGCAGCCCCAGCTTGTCCAGTTCGCGCGGCAGTTTGCGCATCAGCACCGAGTAGATGGCGAAGCCGAACACCGCCGTCAGCATCAGCAGGTCGCCCGGATTCAACTGCAGGCCGGTCAACACCTGCAGCTGACCGCGGGCGACCACCCAGCCGACCCCCAGCAGTGCCAGCAGCAGGCCCAGCTTCTGCAGCCAGTTGGCGCGCTCCTGCCCCAGCAGCCAGGTGAGCAGGAACACCTCCAGCGGCATGGTGGCGCTCACTACCCCCACATTGATGGCGCTGGTCCACTGCAGCGCCACGTACTGCAGCGAGTTGTAGAGGGAGACGCTGAGCAGGGCGAGAAACAGCAGCAGCCAGCGGTGCCGGCGATAGTACCCCAGATCGCGCAGACAGGGACGCCAGGCGAAGGGGAGCAGGATCACAAACGCCAGCACCCAGCGCCAAAAAGAGAGCTCGATACCTGACATGTAGTTGAGGGCGAGCTTGCCGACCACGGCGTTGCCGCCCCAGAACAGGGTGGCCAGCACCAGCAGCACCGCCGGCAGTTCAAACCAGCGCCGAGCCCGCGATCGGGGCACCCCGGTCGGTAGCCCGGTCACCGGTGCACCCGGGATCGGCTGGACATCATGCCATCGTCCTTGTCGGAGTCACGGCAGGTGGGACTCGAAATGGCTGATCGTGACCTCGAGCAGGGCCGAGTCGCGGATCCTCTCGGGCAGCGAGGCGACACAGGCGGTAATCACCGCATCCGCCTCCGCGCCAAACGCTCCCCGTTCCGCCATGTAGCGATCCAGCGCCGCACTGCCGCTGCGGATCATCTCGCGCGCCACGGCATGGGTGGCCAGGGTCTGCCCGGGATACCGCTGCAACAGGTAGGAGAAGATAAACGCGGTATTGGTCATGGCCTGGATGGAGATCCGCGGCAGACCCGCCGCCAGCGCCAGGCGGGCGGCGTAGACCGCATCCACTACCGCATGGTGAATGCCGAAACCCTGCTCCCAGTTGTCCGTCGCGATGCCCTTGCTCAGGACCAGGTCCCACTGCCGGGTGCCGCCGGCGCCGCCGTTGAGAAACTCGAGGTAGGCGTACTGGTCATCGCCTCCCAGCTGGCCCTGGTTGAAGCAGTCGGCATGGATGGCGGCGGCGGTGGCGATGCCGTTCAGGCCATTGAACACCATGTGGTGGCCGATCAGCTTGGTGATGGCGCCGGCCGCGGGTGAACCGCCGAAGTAGCGGGGATGGCCCAGGCGCTGCAGCAGGGGCAACAGCCGCTGATACAGCGCCGCATCGCCGCTGGCCAGGATCAGCATCCCCTTGGGATCCGCCCCGCCCAACTGGGCGCCCAGCGGGCCGCCGGTCAGGGGATAGTTGACATAGTCTACCTGCTGATCGCTGCAGAAGGTGGTGGCAGCCTCGGCAAAGTCGGGACTGACGGTGGAGAGGTGCAGGATGAAGGGGCGGGCGGTTGAAACGGCCCGCAACCGCCCGGCCAACTCGCCGACAATCGACACGTCGTCGCCGTTCTTGCCGGCACAGACCACCACGCCATCCAGGTCACCGGCACCCACCAGCTGTTGCAGCGTCGGCACCAGTTCGGCGCCGTGTGCCCGCCAATCCGCCCGGTACCGGTCCCGACCGCCACCCCGGCTGCCACGATCCTGTACCCGCAGCACCCGGGCCGGGCCATCCGCGGCCAGATGGCTGGCGGCCGGTCCGGCCATCATTCCCAGTCCGCCTACATAAGCAAGTTTCAACATGATCTTTGTCCTGCACTGGTACAATGTCGTGCCCCATCTTAGCAGATCACGATTCAGCTTATCCGCTACAGATGCAGGGGTATCCGCCGGTTTGCATCGCCCGGAGTTTCCCAGCTAGAGTAGGGCATCTCACATTCAGACGGAGTTTTGCTTAATCCAATCTGATTACCTAGTTAACGCCGTCGTACTCAGGAAAAACATGCGCCCGAATGAATGCAAATGAACGATATCCGACCAAGCTGAGTAAGATGGATAATTCGGTAATTTCATGAACAGACCACTGAATTGGCTGCTGGCGGGGCTTCTGTTGATCGGCTTGCTGGGCTGCGGCTGGAAGATCTGGGAACAGGCGACCGCCTATGAACGGCAGACCCTGGCGATCATCCAGCAACTGCAGGCCACCAGCCAGCTGGAGAACAGCGGACGACAGCTGCTGGAGGCGTTGAGTTTCGGTCTCTATGACGGCTACAGCCAGCAGCTGGCGGATCTCAACCGCCAGAAGGCGCTGCAGGCCGCCTACAAGGCGTCGGTGAATCAGCTGACGGCACTGTTTCTGCTCAATGCCACTTTACTGCTGCTGGTCTCCTGGCTGCCCCGGCGCCGCTCCGGCGATCTCGGCTATGCCATGCTCACCGTGGGTATCGTCGCCCTGGCGGTCGGCCTGACTACACCGATTCTCTCGGTGGAGGTGAGTAAGACGCTGCCGGTGTTGGGTGAAACCGTGTTGCAGTTTCAGTCCAAGGGGATACTCACCACCATCACCGGGCTCTGGAGCAATGGCAATCTCTGGCTGGCGCTGCTGTTGACGCTGTTCAGTGTGGTGTTGCCGCTGCTGAAAACCGGGGTCGCCTGGTTGACCCTGTTCAGCCGTACCCATCACCTCTCCCTGCGTGGCCTGCACCTGAGCCATCACCTGGGCAGGTGGTCGATGGCGGATGTCTTTGTGGTCGCCGTCCTGGTGGCCTTCTTTTCCAACAATGGCGGCGGACTGACCCAGGCGGAGGTGCAGGCCGGGCTCTGGTTCTTCGCCCTCTATGTGGTGCTTTCGCTGTCCGGCTCGCAGCTGATCAGCCGGCAACTCAGGCAGCTGCAGCTGGCAAATGCCTTGCCTACCTAACCGAAGCTGAGCATCTCGGCCTTCACCAGCAGCAGTTCCCAGGCGGTTTCAAAACGGGGCGGGACCACCTGTTTGCGCCGCTCCCTCGGCAGGTCCTGCAACAGGCAGGCACCGTCCGGTTTATCCTTGGGGAAGGCGCAATTGCCGGCAAACAGCACGATCCCGCTCACCGGGATATTGGGCACCAGGGATCTGACCGTGGCACAGATCAGCTGCAGTTCATGTAGCGGGTTGGTAAAGCGGTGCGAGGCGCCGTGCCATACCTGGGTCCACTGATCGGTATCCTTGCCGCCGAAGATATTACCCTCGTACCAGTTGACCGTGACCAGCAGGATGCCCTTGTGGGTCAGCACCACGTAATCGGCCACCAGCACGCCATCGATGCCGTCCGGCAGCAGCAGATCGTGGTGTACCTTGGGTCCCAGGCGTCGGATGGCCTGGCCGAGCCGACGCTGTTTCAGGAAGGCGGCCAGGCGGCGGCGGAACAGGATGGCGGGCAACAGCAGGGCCATCGCCGACAGGGCCGCGACCAGCCAAGGTATTTGCTCGGGAGTGAGGGAGAACATGGGGTGATTTTAAAAGCCTATCCAGGGTACTTCATCAACTCACGCATCCGCTTGATGCCTGATCCACCAGGCGCAAAGTTTGGCCAACAAGCGCCATCAGGACAACCTTTTTCTGCGCTTTTGTGACCCCATCCAATAAGGACAGGGCGATTATTTACCGATGCAGAAACTGCTGAAGATCTGCCCCAGCAGATCATCGGCACTGAACTCGCCGGTGATTTCACTCAATGCCTGCTGCGCCTGGCGTAGATCCTCCGCCAGCAACTCGCCGGAGCCTTGCCCCTGCAGTGCCGCCTGTCCGGTGAGTAGGTGCTCACTCGCGCGTTGAATGGCATCCAGATGCCGGCGCCGGGCGATAAATTCGCCCTCCTGTCCGCTACTGAACCCCATGCACTGTTTCAGATGCTCCCGCAGCAGGTCGATGCCTTCACCGGTTCTGGCCGACAGGGCGATCTCGATAGCGTCCCCGCTCTCCCGGATTCCCGCCGGGGTGCCGCTCTGATCGATCTTGTTGCGCAGGAAGGTGACCGGTATCTCCGCCGGCAGCAGGCTGCTGTCGAACGCCCGGTGCCGGGGATCCAGCTTGTCATCGAAGATCCAGAGGATACGATCCGCCCGGGCGATCTCCGCCCGGGCGCGGCGGATCCCCTCCAGCTCCACCGCGTCGTTGCTCTCGCGCAGGCCGGCGGTATCGATCAGGTGCAGCGGCATGCCATCGATCTGGATCTGCTCGCGCAGCAGGTCCCGGGTGGTACCGGGGATATCGGTGACAATGGCCGACTCGCGGCCGGCCAGGCAGTTTAGCAGGCTCGATTTGCCGGCATTGGGCAGGCCGGCGATCACCAGGGTCATGCCGTCGCGCATCAGCCGTCCCAGCCGGGCGCTCTGTTGCACGGCGCCGACGGCGGCGATGATCTCCGCCAGGTCCCCGTCCACCTTGCCGTCGGAGAGAAAATCGATCTCCTCTTCCGGAAAATCGATGGCCGCCTCCACATACATGCGCAGCAGGATCAGCTGCTCCACCAGCTGATGAATGCGCCTGGAGAACTCGCCCTCCAGGGAGCGCACCGCCAGCCGGGCGGCCGCGGCCGTGCCACTCTCGATCAGATCGGCGATCGCCTCGGCCTGGGTCAGGTCCAGCTTGCCGTTGAGGAAGGCGCGCTGGCTGAACTCGCCCGGGCGGGCCAGCCGCACCCCGCACTCCAGGACACTCTGCAGCAGCAGATCCAGCACCACCGGACCGCCGTGGCCCTGCAGCTCCAGCACATCTTCACCGGTAAAGGAGTGGGGGCCGGGAAAGAACAGCACCAGGCCTTCATCCAGCACCTCTCCCCCGGCATTACGAAAGCGGGCAAAGCGGGCCAGGCGTGGCTCCGGCAGGGTGCCGGTGAGGGTTCGGGCGACCGTTGCCGCCTGACTTCCGGAGATGCGGATGATGCCGACCCCGCCCATTCCGGGCGGGGTGGCAACCGCGGCTATGGATTCCTGTGCATCCACAGGGCTGGCTGGATCAGGCCCTGGCGGCGGCATTCTCGATCTGGCGGGTGATGTGCCACTGCTGGGCGATCGACAACACGTTGTTGGTCACCCAGTAGAGCACCAGACCCGAGGGGAAGAAGGCGAAGAAGACGGTGAACACCACCGGCAGGGCCATCATGATCTTGGCCTGCATGGGATCCGGGGGCGCCGGATTCAGCTTCTGCTGGATAAACATGGAGATACCCATGATCAGCGGCAGCACGAAGTAGGGATCCTTGGTGGAGAGATCCTGGATCCAGAAAACAAACGGCGCTTGACGCAGTTCCACACTCTCCAGCAGCACCCAGTAGAGGGAGATGAAGACCGGGATCTGCACCACGATCGGCAGACAGCCACCCAGCGGATTGATCTTTTCCTTCTTGTACAGCTCCATCATCGCGGCGTTGAGTCGCGTTTTATCCTCGCCGAAACGATCCTTCAAGGCCTGGATGCGTGGTGTCATCCGGCGCATGTTGGCCATGGATTTGTAGCTGGCCTCGGAGAGTTTGTAGAACAGTACCTTGATCAGCAGGGTCAGCAGGATGATGGCCACACCCCAGTTGACTACCACACCTTGAATCTGCTTGAGCAGCCAGAAGATCGGCTGCGCGATCACCGTCAGCCAGCCGTAGTCGACGGTGAGATCGAGTCCCGTAGAGATCGCCTTCAGCTCATCCTGCAGCTTGGGACTGGCGACAAAGCCGCTGCTGAAGGTATGGCTGGCACCTTTGTCGACCGTCAGCGCCGGGGTGTAGGCGCCCAGAACATAGCGTTCGCCGGGGAGCACATTGGTGTAGAAGGTGCCGGTCTGATCCGCCGGCGGAATCCAGGCACCGACAAAATAGTGCTGCAGCATGGCGATCCAGCCGCCCTTCACCTCGCGGGAGAGTTTGGACTCCTGCATATCATCAAAGTCGATCTTTTCGTACTTCTTCTCTCCACTGTAGATGGCACCACCGGTGTAGGTATAGAGCAGCTTGGAGGCGGCGCTGTCATCCACCGCAGGGGTACGCATCAACTGGCGATACTCGCGGCCGACCCAGGGTTGGCCGGAACCGTTTTCAACAATATGTTGAACCGTCACCAGGTAACTGCCACGCTGGTAATTGAAGCGTTTGGTGACCTTGACCCCCTCCGGGCTGGTCCAGAAAAGATCCACACTCAACTGGTCCGCGCCGTTCTCCAACCGATAGCTGTGACTGTTGACCCGATAGGGGGTCTCATGACTGGGCGCGAAGCTGCCCTCGCCGGCAATCAGGCCGGACTGGGCGACGAACAGGTTGGGTATCTCCGGTTTCATCAACTGGAAGCTGTTCTCCTGGTCTCCCAGCGAGGCGGGATACTCGTTCAGGAACACCTTCAGCACATTGCCGCCTACGGTGCCGATCTCCATGGTGTAGAGATCGGTCCTGACGGTGACGCTGGCGGCGGTGGGTTGGCTTTCCGCTCCTGCCTTGGGCAGCGCAGAATCGGCCGTGATCGAGGGTACGGCGGAGGGTTGCCCGTCGCCGGCGGGCGTCGGTGCCGATGGGATCGCCCCGGGAACGGACGTCGTGGTGCTGGCCTTGTCGCTGCTCATCTCGGAAGGGGCGGCCGTTTGCGGCTTGCCGCCATAGTCTTTATCCCACGCCTGCCAGAGCATCATCAGGATGAAGGCCAGGGCGAAAAACAGTATCAGGCGAAGGTTATCCATGGACTATCTCAAACTCGAATTTGGAAGTTGCGTCGGCCGGTTTGGCAAAGGGCGTATTATGGACTGAAATCACGGTTAAGCGGAGATTTTTTCCGGCCTCAATCCCTAGGAGTCTGTTGGGCTTTCGCTGGAGCCCGACAGACTCCTGGCAGCTGGCTTAGCCTGAACGGCCTTTGTCCAGTGCCTGTCGAGCGAGTCCCGCAGTTGCTGCAGATTGGAAAGGTCTATTCCACGCGCGCACATCACCACCAGATCCAAACCCGCTAAATCATACTGCCTGAGTCTAAAGCTCTCTCTGATCAGCCGCTTGACCCGGTTTCGGTCGACCGCCCGACGCAGAATTTTTTTGGCAACGGCTGTCCCCAGACGGGCATCGGACCTGCCATTAGGCAGGAACAACACCGTAAAGCAGCGGTCCGATGATCTGCGAGAATTCTGAAAAACCCGTTTGAATTCAACGGGCTTTAGTAGCCGCAGCGTCCGACCGAAAGTTGCCCTGCCGGTGTGCAAAGCAGGTCAGAAACTCAGGATGCGAGACAATCACGTCCTTTTGCACGACGGGCATTGATGATCTTGCGGCCGTTGCGTGTTGCCATGCGGGCGCGGAAACCGTGAGTGCGCGCACGCTTCAAATTGCTCGGTTGAAAAGTTCTTTTCATGACTGATACCAGTAAATGATTAAGCAGGGCTTTGACCAAACAAGCGCAGAAAAAGCCCCTGAAAAAGGGCGCGTATAGTACGATGCCGGGCTAGCGGATGTCAACAATAATGCGGCCGCGCAAGCGGCGCTAACCCGCTGATTTATCACGAACTATCGGCGGCCGGCAAAAGCACCCTGGAAAAACCGCCGGGCTCCGCGACGGGTATCGCCGGTAACAAGAAAACATCTTTAATAACAACCATCTAGCTGCATGCTTCGGTCAACCTTGCTGGTGCCGCAATCCATTTACCGATGCGTAAAAGCTGTGGATAAGGCGGCAGAAGCGGAGTAAACTTTTGCCTCCACAGTTTCCGGTCACACATAAGTAATCCTCAAGGCAGACCTACAATCCGTGGTCAAATCCAGGCTTTCAGCCGTGTGGATCAGCAGCAAAAATCGCCGGATCCCTACACCTAACTGTGAAAAAGGGAAATCCTTTCTCGTTTCAGAACAAGAGAGTACATCAAGCGTGAATTTTTGGAGCAAGTGCACTGATCGGCTCGAGCATGATCTGCCTCAGCAGCAATTCAATACCTGGATTCGCCCCCTGCAGTCCGTAGAGGATGCACACAGCATCCGCTTACTGGCACCCAATCAGTTCGTGCTGAACTGGGTGCAGAATCACTACCTTAGCGATATCACCGAATATCTGCAGAGTATCGCTGGCGCCAATGCACCCACCATTTCCCTGGAGATCGGCAGCAAGGCCACAGTCCAGCCCACGGCGGAAGTTCACCAGGAGGCGCCTTCCCATCGGCGCCTTCAGGGCGCCCGGACCAACATGCGTCAGAGTAGTGAGGACGCACCGATGCCGAGCAACCTCAATCCCAACTTTATCTTCGAGACCTTTGTCGAGGGAAAGTCAAATCAGTTGGCCAGGGCCGCCTCGATACAGATCGGCGAGAACCCCGGCACCGCCTACAATCCGCTGTTCATCTATGGCGGGGTGGGGCTGGGCAAGACCCATCTGATGCATGCCGTCGGCAACATGATTGTGAAAACCAACCCCCGCGCCCGCGTCGTCTATGTCCACTCCGAAGGCTTCGTCGCCCAGATGGTGAAGGCGCTTCAGCATAACACCATCGACGAATTCAAGCGCCGCTTCCGCAGCGTCAACGCCCTGCTGATCGACGATGTGCAGTTCTTTGCCGGCAAGGAGCGCTCCCAGGAGGAGTTCTTCCATACCTTCAATGCACTGTTCGAATCCCAGCAGCAGATCATCCTCTCCAGCGACCGCTTTCCCAAGGAGGTCTCCGGCCTCGAGGAGCGGCTCAAGTCCCGCTTCGGCTGGGGCCTGACGGTGGCCATCGAACCGCCCGATCTCGAGACCCGAGTCGCCATCCTGAAGAGCAAGGCCGATCAGTTGTTCGGGGTGGATCTACCCAATGAGGTGGCCTTCTTTATCGGCAAACGGGTACGTTCAAATATCCGCGAACTGGAAGGTGCACTGCGGCGTATCATTGCCAATGCGGAGTTTACCGGGCGTCCCATTACCCAGGAGTTTGCCAAGGATGCCCTGCGTGACATGCTGGCGGCGCAGGATAAGCAGGTCACCATAGAGAATATCCAGAAGACCGTCGCCGAGTACTACAAGATCCGCACCTCCGAGCTGCTCTCTGCCAAGCGCAGCCGCACCATCGCCCGGCCACGCCAGATTGCCATGACCCTGGCAAAGGAGCTGACCAATCACAGCCTGCCGGAAATAGGCGAGGCCTTCGGCGGTCGCGACCATACGACGGTACTCTACGCCACGCGCAAGATCGCCGAGCTGAAAGAGGCGGACCATCGGGTTGAAGAGGACTATGGAAACCTGTTAAGAACTCTCACCAGTTAATGTGGATAAACTGTTGATGTTTTTGCGGCAAAACAGCATGCTTTAGTTATCCACAGATGATCAACATCTCTTTCATAATGCATACCGCTGTTATCAACAGCTAAAAAACGGTATAACTAACTGATAAACAACAAGAAATAACGATTGATCAACAGTAATCGTGCTGTGTAATAATAACAGTAAATCTATATAAATATTTTATATCTATTAAAGAGTACTTCGCCATGAAGATCGTCACTACAAGGGATAATCTGCTTAAACCACTTCAACAGGTAGGTGGAGTTGTTGAGAGAAGACAGACCCTACCGATTCTCGCGAATGTCCTGATCAATGCAGGCAATGGGAAAGTCACCATCACGGCAACAGACCTTGAAGTCGAGATGAAAACCACCAGTGTGGTGGATTGCGACGGCGAAGTGGATTTCACTCTCCCGGCAAGAAAACTGCTCGATATCTGCAAGGCACTGCCGGATGACGCCACCATTGAACTTAATATCGAAAACGAACGGGTCGTCATTAAATCGGGGAGAAGCAGGTTCACCCTGGGGGTCTTGCCCGCCAGCGACTACCCGTCCATCGAACCATCGGCCAGTAGCCACCGGTTCACGGTGACTCAAAAACTATTAAAGCGGCTTATAGAAAAAACCCAGTTCGCCATGGCCATTCAGGATGTCCGCTACTACCTGAACGGATTGCTGATCGAGATGAACGAGGGACTTATCAGAGCGGTAGCAACCGACGGACATCGCCTCGCCCTTAGTGAAGCCGAATGTGCCCTGGGGCAGGAGACGGGCCTGCAGGTCATCTTGCCAAGAAAAGCGGTCCTGGAGCTCGCCCGACTGTTGAGTGATAGCGATGAGCTGATAGAGATCGACGTCAGCAACAATCACATCCGCTTCGCCATGGGGGAGACCAGTTTCACCTCCAAGCTTATCGATGGCAAATTTCCGGATTATCAGCGTGTTATCCCGAGCAACACGGACAAGGAGATCACCGCGGATCGGGATGATCTCAAGCAGGCCCTGATGCGCACCTCCATCCTGTCCAATGAAAAATATCGGGGGATACGCTTCCAGTTTTCCAGTGGCCTGTTGAAATTGCTCGCCCATAACCCTGAACAGGAAGAGGCCGAGGATGAGATGGAGATTGATTACCAGGGTGAACAGTTGGTCATCGGCTTTAATGTAGGTTACCTGATCGAGGTGCTGAATGTTATCGATACCGCTTCAGTGAAGTTGTCGCTCAGTGATTCCAACAGTAGCTGTCTCATCCAGAACATGGATAGTGAACAGAGTCGATATGTCATTATGCCAATGCGCCTGTAGCCCCTAGGAGTCTGTCGGTCAAACCCGGCAGACTCTTGGCAGCGGGACTGGTTAGATCACCAGTCCCATACCCACCCCGTCCGAATAACGGGAACCTCCCGTGACGATCAAGCAGATAAAAATCCAGCATCTCAGAAACATCACTGAGGCCGACATACGTTTTTCAGCTGGGATCAATCTTGTCACCGGAAAAAACGGATCGGGAAAAAGTACCTTACTCGAAGCGATCTACATGCTCGGGAGAGGGCGGTCCTTTCGCACATCAAAATTCGGCCCAGTAGTACAGCATGGAGAGAAATCGCTGACTCTGTTCGCTATATCTTCCCTGGCGAGGGAACATCGGATCGGCGTACATAAAAGCGCCAGCCAGACAATGATCAAGATTGACGGGGAGGGCATCAGCAAGCTTTCGGATATCGCAAAGATGACCCCGTTGCAGATCCTCACCCCCATGTCACATGAAATACTCGAACGGGGTCCCGAATATCGGCGCCGCTTCGTGGAATGGGGTGTGTTCCACGTGGAACCTTCCTATTACCCGATTTATAAGAAATTCACCAAGGCACTGAGGCAGAGAAACAGTCTGTTGAAGACCGATCCGGGTACGGTATCGAGCTGGAATCAGATAGTCGGTGGTTTAGGCGAGGAGATGAACAGGCTACGCGAGGATTATTTCAACCTTTTGCAAAGTACCTTCACCGACGAACTGGAGCAGCTGAATATCGACGGCACGATCGAGATGACCTGGAAGAGGGGGTGGGATGAAGGGCTTTCCCTGGCCGGGGTACTGAAACAGAGAGAGCCTTCAGACATAAAACAGGGTTACACCCAGGTAGGCCCCCACCGGGCGGATATCCGTTTACTGTTTGAGGGGCGTTCGGCCTTCACCTCCATCTCCCGTGGACAGCAAAAGATGATTATCTCCGCACTGCATCTGGCCCAGGCGGCTATTACTCAAAAACTGACGGGTATTATGCCCATCCTCCTGTTTGACGACCTGGTGGCCGAACTCGATGCGGAGAACCGGGACAGATTATTGAGGCGCATAAACCAGATCGGCTGTCAGGCGTTTATCACCGCAACCGATAGACCTGGCGAGGTGGGCGACATAGAGATGAATGAGATCCGCATCGAATCGGGGACGGTCACACCGACTGATCATGTGAGCTGAGAGCGGGTCAATCTATAAATCATGTTTCCGAGCTCAGTTCCAGATGCCGGGTGGGCTACCCCCATTCAGGGACCGTCGGAGGCAAGAGGAGTGGTACAGGGATGTACCGTTTACGGAGCCGAGGATGCCATGCCGACACCGAGCGTACAGGGATGTATTCACAGCTTATCCCTGAATGGGGGTAGCCTGCCCTGAACGACGCCTTTTGAACTCCTAAGTAACTATTCAGCATGTTCAACTTAAGGTTCGGCGCCGTCATGGCTACGGGGAATTTGTTCCAAGAGACGCCTAAATACATCCCTGTAGGCTCCACTATGGCATCCCTGCCATAGAGGCTCTTTCCACAAACACCCCGTATCCACGACTGAAGCTTGGGTGCTGAATAGTTACACTCCGATACTCGCGCTATAACCATCCCGACTTGTTGGTCTTTTCCTGCGCCTTCGGCGTTACGCCAAGGCTTACATAGTGTGACCAGGCGCGTCTTGAAGGCAACCGAATATCAGGCGCAATCTGTAACTGGGTGTGCTTTCCAGACCCCCAGGTGTTCCACGTGGAACATCGGTGATTTATGAATAAATCTGCAGACAGCATGGTGTATAATGGGCCGTTCGTTAACAGGAGTGCTATATGACCTACGACTCGTCAAATATCAAGGTGTTGAAAGGGCTGGATGCGGTACGTAAACGGCCAGGTATGTATATTGGTGATACCGATGATGGCACTGGTCTTCACCATATGGTGTTTGAAGTCGTAGATAACTCGATAGACGAAGCGCTAGCGGGACATTGTAGCGAAATCACGGTTTCGATCATCGACGACGAGACCGTCAAGGTGACGGATAACGGACGGGGGATTCCCGTGGATATCCATCCGGAAGAGGGTCGTTCCGCCGCCGAGGTGATCCTGACGGTGCTGCATGCCGGGGGTAAGTTCGACGATAACTCCTACAAGGTTTCGGGTGGATTGCACGGGGTCGGCGTATCGGTGGTGAATGCCCTGTCAGAGAACCTCAAACTCTTCATTCATCGCAATGGACATACCCATTACCAGGAATATGTCCACGGAGAGCCTCAGGCACCCCTGGCGGTGGTGGGCGACACGGACAAATCGGGCACGGAAATCATCTTCAAGGCCAGCAATCAGACCTTCACGAATATCGAGTATCACTATGATCTGCTCGCCAAACGCCTGCGAGAACTCTCCTTTCTGAATTCTGGTGTGCGGATCAAACTCACCGATGAACGTAACGACAGACAGGATCTGTTCGAGTATGAGGGAGGGATCAGGGCCTTCGTTCAACACCTCAATCGAAAAAAGACCCCACTGCATGAATCTGTTTTTAACTTCTCGGTCGAGAAGGATACCGTGGTGGTGGAACTGGCGATGCAGTGGAATGAGTCCTACCAGGAGAATATCTTCTGCTTTACCAATAATATTCCCCAACGGGATGGGGGCACCCATCTGGCCGGTTTTCGTGCCGGCCTGACCCGGACCCTGAACCAGTATATCGATCAGGCCGGGTTGGATAAAAAGCAGAAGGTCAACACCTCGGGTGACGATGCCCGTGAAGGGCTGACGGCGGTACTCTCGGTGAAAGTGCCCGATCCGAAGTTCTCCTCGCAGACAAAGGACAAGCTGGTCTCCTCGGAAGTGAAGGGGATCGTTGAATCGGTGCTGGCCGATCGACTGAGTGCATTTCTGCTGGAAAATCCTGCCGAGGCCAGGCAGATCGCGGGCAAGATGATCGAGGCGGCGCGCGCGCGCGAGGCGGCTCGCAAGGCCCGGGAGATGACCCGTCGCAAGGGTGTCCTGGATGTGGCCGGCCTGCCGGGGAAACTCGCCGACTGCCAGGAGAAGGATCCCTCGCTGTGCGAGATCTACCTTGTCGAGGGTGATTCCGCCGGGGGTTCCGCCAAGCAGGGGCGGGATCGTCGCACCCAGGCAATACTGCCGCTGAAGGGCAAGATCCTGAATGTCGAGAAGGCGCGGTTCGATAAGATGCTCTCCTCGGCGGAGGTCGGCACCCTGATCACCGCACTCGGCTGTGGTATTGGCCGGGAGGAGTTCGATCCGAATAAATTGCGCTACCACCGAATCATTATCATGACTGATGCCGACGTGGACGGTGCCCATATTCGTACCCTGTTGCTGACCTTCTTTTACCGGCAGATGCACGAGCTGATTGAGCGGGGTCATATCTATATCGCCCAACCGCCACTGTATAAGGTGAAGAAGGGCAAGCAAGAACAATATCTGAAAGACGATAACGACCTGAACGCCTACCTCCTCCAGGCGGCGCTGGATAATGCGGAACTCCATGTGAGCAGGGACGCACCCGCGCTAGGGGGCATCTCACTGGAGGAGCTCTCCAAGCAACATCTCTCAACCATGGCGACGGTGAAGCGGGTTGGTAAACGGTATGACGCCGCCGTGATAGAAAAGCTGATCTACATGCCCCGTCTCAGCGAAGAGCTGATCGCCGACCCACAGGGTTATGCGGCCTGGCTGAGTGAGCTGGAGTCGCGACTGAATGCCGAGCAGAATATCTCCAATCGGTTTGAGATTCGCGCGCAACCGGCCCAGGATGACCAGCCAGCCCAGATCAATGTCACCCAGTATGTGCACGGGATCAACACCGAATCGGCCATCCCCTTTGATTTTTTCAGTAGCAGCGACTATAGAAGAATGGCGGAAATGGGGGAGAAGCTGGATGGCCTGCTCTCCGAGGGCGCCTACATCAAACGTGGCGAACGCCAGAGTGATATCAGCAGCTTCTCCCAGGCCCTCGGTTGGCTGATGGAAGAGGCGAAGCGGGGTCAGCACATCCAGCGCTATAAAGGCCTGGGTGAGATGAATCCGGATCAGCTCTGGGAAACCACCATGAACCAGGAGTCCCGGCGCCTGCTGCAGGTGAGGATTGAAGACGCGGTCGGCGCGGATGAAATATTCACCACCCTGATGGGCGACCAAGTGGAACCACGCAGGGATTTCATCGAGAAGAATGCCCTGACGGTGGAGAATCTGGACGTCTGATCGCCGGTCAGGGGATGGATCAAAAGGGGCCTCACGGCCCCTTTTTATTTACTCGAACGGGAGGCGATCCGCTATCTTGTAAGTGAATACTTACTGTCGCTTTATTGTATCTGGGACATGGTGTTCTCTATCCAGCTCTCCACATCCCTGTTGATGTCGGCGGCCTTTCGCCCGGCCGAGGGAATGGGGTCACCGACCACCACCTTGATGACGCCCGGGTATTTACGGATGTCACGGCGGCGCCAGAAGGAGCCCGCGTTGTGGGCAACGGGGAAAACCGGGACGCCGGTTTTTTCAGCCAGCAGCGCCCCTCCCAGGCCGTAACGCCGCCGTTCTCCGGGGGCAACCCGGGTCCCCTCCGGAAATATCACCACCAGCCGCCCCTGCCGCAGCCGCACGATGCCGGTCTCGATCACCTGGCGCGCCGCCTTGCTGCCGGCCTTGCGATTGATGGCGATCGGCTGCACGGTTGCGGCCGCCCAGCCGAAAAAGGGGACCCACATGAGCTCGCGTTTCAGCACCCAGGCCTGTTCGGGTGGCAACAGCGCCCGCAATGCCATGGTCTCCCAGGCGGATTGATGCTTGGCCAGGACAATCGCGCCAGATTCGGGGACCTTTTCCAGACCCTCAATCTGATAGCCGAGTCCGCAAAAGTACTTGAGACACCAGAGATTGACCGCGCCCCAGGCATTGGCGATCCGGCAGCGCTGCCGGTAGGGCAACACCCAGCCGATGATGGATAACAGGCCCGCGAGTATCAGCGTGGTGAGAACCAGGCTCACCAGATAGAGCAGAGATCGAATCAGGATCATTGTTCGGGTTCTTCTTCACTCAACAATGCATCGACCGCATCGCTCAGATTGTCATGGACCGGGATGCCGGGGTGGAGCCGGGGGTCGGCTTCGGTTTTCCTTCCCTTGCCGGTGCGCACCAGTATCGGGCGTGCGCCGACAGCCAGGGCGGCCTCAAGATCGCGCAGGCTGTCGCCGATGCAGGGGATGCCTTCCAGGCCGGAATAGAAGCGTTCACTGATCTGTAGCAGCAGCCCCGGCCTGGGTTTACGGCACTCACAGTGGTCGTCCGGTCCATGGGGGCAGAAAAAGAGCCCATCGATGTGTCCACCCTCGCAGGCCAGGGCCAGGTGCATCTTGTTATGGATGGCGTTGAGCGCATCGATAGTGAACAGGCCCCGGGCCAGACCGGATTGATTGGTTGCAATCACCACCCGGTAGCCCGCCTGATTCAGCTTCGCCACGGCCTGAAGACTACCCGGTATGGGAAGCCATTCATCGGGTGATTTGATGAAGGCATCCGAGTCTTCATTAATGACGCCATCTCGGTCGAGGATTATCAGCTTCATTTCATCTATGTAAGCAAGTACTTACTATGTTCATATCCTTTGTTACCAGTTCCTGTGGTTTGAGATTAGCCTATGTTTGGAGGATCGAAATGTCGGCCACGCCGAGAAACAGCTTGTTGAGGCGGTTGAGCAGCGCCAGACGGTTGGCGCGGATGGCGGGATCGTCCGCCATCACCATCACCTGATCAAAAAACTGATCCACTGGCGCCTGCAGGGTGGCAAGACTCTGCAGCACCTGCTCATAGGCGGCGGCGGCCATCAGCGGGGCGATCTCAGTGCGTTTCTGTTCGATGACCGAATAGAGCGTCTGCTCCTGCGGTGAGTCGAACAGGCCCGGGTCGACCTCTGTCGGAATGGCCTGCGCACTCTTCTTGAGGATATTGTGAATACGCTTGTTGGCGGCTGCCAGCGCCTCTGCCGCGGTGAGCGTGCGGAAGGCCACCACGGCATGCACCCGGCGATCGAAATCGGCGATCGAGTCGGGCCGGGTCGCTGCCACCGCCTCAAACAGATCCACCGCTATCTGCTGATCGAGATAGATACCCTTCAGGCGCTCCAGCATGAAGCCGTACACCTCTTCGGCACAGTCCGGTTCAGTGATGGCCGGGCGCAGCTGCTCCACCGCATGGGCCAGCAACTGCCTGAGATTAAGCGTGAGTGAGTGCTCACGCATGATGCGCAGTGCGCCCAGCGCGGCGCGGCGCAGGGCAAACGGATCCTTGTCGCCGGTCGGTTTCATGCCGATACCGAAGATCCCCACCAGGGTATCCAGGCGCTCCGCCAGGGACACCGCAATGCCGGTACGGGTGCGGGGCAGATCGTCGCCGGAGAAGCGCGGCATATAAAATTCGTCCAGCGCCTCGGCGATCTCATCGGATTCACCATCCCGCTTCGCCTGGTAGCGTCCCATGATGCCCTGCATCTCGGGAAATTCGTACACCATCTCGGTCATCAGATCACAACGGCTCAACATGCCGGCCTTTTCCGCGGCGGCGCGGTCCCCGCCGATATGCCCGGCAATGACTCCGGCCAGGGCGGCGACGCGTACGCTCTTGTCGTGCATGGAGCCGAGCTTCTGCTGAAACAGGACGCCCTTGAGGGAGTCGATGCGGCTGTCGAGGGTGCGCTTGCCGTCCTGTTGCCAGAAGAACATGGCATCGCTCAGGCGTGGCCGGACCACCCGCTCATTACCCTCCTTGATCAGTTCGGGTTTCGGGCTGTCGATATTGGCAATGGTGATGAAGTGATTCATCAGCCGTCCCTGCGCGTCAACCAGATGGAAATATTTCTGGTTCTTTTTCATGGTGCTGATCAGCGCCTCGTGGGGAACTTCCAGGAAGCGCTCTTCGAAACCGGCCGAGATCGGTACCGGCCACTCCACCAGGCCGGTCACCTCGTCCAGCAGCGCCTCGTCGATCGGTGCCTGGCCGCCGATGGCGTCGGCGGTCTGGGCAACCTGGCGGCGGATCTTCTCCCGGCGCTGGGCAAAGTCGGCAATCACCCGACCCTGCTCCTGCAGCACCTCGGCATACTGCGCCGGGTGTTCGATACGGATGGCCTGGGGATGGTGGAAGCGGTGTCCATGGGTCAGATTGCCGGCCTCGGTATCCAGTAGCCGACAGGGAACCACCTGCTCACCGAGCAGGAACAGCAGCCACTGCACCGGGCGTACAAACTGCGCCTCCGACGCCCCCCAGCGCATCCGCTTGGGTATGGGCAGGCGGTTGAGCGCCTCCTCGGCAATCCCGGGGAGCAATTCGGCGGTCGCTTTACCCAGCTCATGGAATCTGTACACCAGCCACTCGCCCTTGTCGGTGGTGAGCCGTTCCAGCTGGTCGACGCTGGTGTTACAGGAGCGGGCAAAACCCTGCGCCGCCTGGGTCGGGTTACCCTCGGCATCGAAGGCGGCCTGCACGGCCGGGCCCCGGCGTTCGGTTGCGCGGTCCGGCTGGGCCGTGGCACAGGCCTCCACCCACAGCGCGAGCCGTCGGGGGGTGGCATAGGCGTGCACCGGTCCGTGCTGCAGATGGGCCCGCTGCAGGCCTTCCACGAACGCCGCGGTGAGGGCGTCTGAGAGCCTTTGCAGGGCAACCGGAGGCAGCTCTTCGGTGCCGAGTTCAAACAGCAGATCGGCATATTCACTCGCGCCTTCCATGGCGCGATCCCTGCGGGCGGCCTCCGGCCGTCCAATTTCATTCCCGACGAAATTGTTAGCCACGGGCCTGCTCCTTCTGATTCTTAAGCATGGGGAAGCCCAGTTTTTCCCGGGCGTCGTAGTAGGCTTGGGCCACGGCCCGCGCCAGGGTGCGCACGCGCAGGATATAGCGCTGCCGCTCGGTCACCGAGATGGCATGGCGGGCGTCCAGCAGATTGAATGCGTGGGAGGCCTTCAGCACCTGCTCATAGGCGGGCAGCGGCAGGCCGAGCCCGATCAGTTTGCTGCTCTGCTGTTCGCACTGGTCGAAAGTGCCGAACAGGTAATCCACATCCGCGTGCTCGAAGTTGTAGGCGGACTGCTCCACCTCGTTCTGGTGAAACACGTCGCCGTAGGTGACCGGACCCTGGGGCCCGTGGGTCCAGACCAGATCGAACACGCTCTCCACGTTCTGCAAATACATGGCGATGCGCTCGAGGCCATAGGTGATCTCGCCGGTGACCGGGCGGCAATCGATACCCCCCACCTGCTGGAAATAGGTAAACTGGGTCACCTCCATGCCGTTCAGCCACACCTCCCAGCCCAGGCCCCAGGCCCCGAGGGTGGGGGATTCCCAGTTGTCCTCGACAAAGCGGACATCGTGCACCCGGGTGTCGAGCCCGAGCATCTCCAGCGAGCCCAGATAGAGCTCCTGGATATTCAGCGGAGACGGCTTCAGCGCCACCTGGAACTGATAGTAGTGCTGCAGGCGGTTGGGATTGTCGCCGTAGCGGCCATCGGTGGGGCGGCGCGAGGGCTGCACATAGGCGGCATTCCAGGGTTCCGGTCCGATGGAGCGCAGGAAGGTGGCGGTATGGAAGGTGCCGGCACCCACCTCCATGTCGTAGGGCTGCAGGATCACACAACCCTGTTCCGCCCAGTAACGCTCAAGGGCAAAAATCAGGCCCTGGAAGGTTGACGCGTCAGGGCCATTGTTCGAATTCGTCATAGTTCAGGTTAAGGCTCTATATATAAAAGGAAAAACCAATCGGCGCAGTATATCGTTTTGGCGCCGGATTGTTGAGTCTGAACATTTCTTTGAAGTGGAGCGAGTCAAACGCTTACAATATCAGGCCGAGACACCTCCTGACACTTTTACCATCATGACCAGACAACGCAAGGCCGTAGCCCTCATCTCCGGTGGCCTGGACTCACTATTGGCCGCCAAGGTGATCCAGCAGCAGGGTATCCATGTGGAAGGAATTAATTTCTTCACCGGGTTCTGTGTGGAAGGCCACACCCATGCCATCCGCCAGAAGGACCGGAGCCGGGTGAAACGCAACAACGCCCTGTGGGTGGCCGAGCAGCTGGGGATCAAGCTGCACATCGTCGACATCGTCGAGGAGTACAAGGATATCGTGCTCAATCCGAAGCACGGTTACGGGGCCAACCTCAATCCCTGCCTGGATTGCAAGATCTTCATGGTGAAGAAGGCGCATGAGTGGATTGCAGAGCACGGTTTCGATTTCATTATCACCGGCGAAGTGGTCGGTCAGCGTCCCATGTCCCAGCGCAAGGACACCATGCCGGTGGTGGCCCGGGAGTCCGGTGCCGAGGATCGCCTGGTCAGGCCGCTGTCGGGCAGGAACCTGCCGGCGACCCTGCCGGAACGCGAAGGCTGGATCAGCCGTGACCAGCTGTACGGCTTCAATGGCCGCAGCCGCAAGCCGCAGATGGCGCTGGCGGAGCAGTTCGGCCTGGAGGACTATGCCCAGCCGGCCGGTGGCTGCTGTTTCCTGACCGATGCCCAGTACGCGGTGAAGCTGGCCGACCTGTGGCAGGCGCGGGGTGAAAAGCAGTACGAGATGGATGACATCATGCTGCTGAAGGTGGGCCGGCACCTGCGGCCACGGCCCCATTTCAAGGTGATCATCTCCCGTGAAGAGGGGGAGGGGAATTTTCTCCAGGGCTATCGCAAGCAGTATGTCAGCCTGCTCACCACCAGCCATGCCGGACCGCTGGCACTGCTGGACGGCAGCGTGGACGCCGATGATATCGCGCTGGCGGCCCGGCTGGTGGCGCGTTTCAGCCAGGGCAAACAGGCCGAGCGGGTGGAACTGACCGTGACCGCGCTGGATGGCAGTCAGCAGCAGTTGTCGGTCAAGCCGCTGACCGCGGAAGAGATCCCCCAGGAGTGGTACATATGAGCCCTGTGATCGTGGACGCGCGCCGCTTGCTCTGTCCGATGCCGGTGATCCGGGTACAGAACCGGGTCAAGGAGCTGCCGCCGGGTACCCGGGTCGAGGCGATCTGCACCGATCCGGGGGCGCTCAGCGACATCCCCGCCTGGTGCCGCATCAACGGCCACAAACTGATCGAGACCCGGACCGAGGGCAACGAATACATCATCGTGGTCGAGGTGGGCGAGGAGAGCTGAGCGGAATGGACCAGATCACCGAGCAAAAGCGCCTCCGCTACCAGGCGATCCAGCGCATCACCGTAGTGGGGGTGCTGGTCAACCTGGTGCTGGCGGCGAGCAAGACCATCATCGGCGTGCTGGCGCAGTCCCAGGCCCTGGTGGCCGACGGTATCCATTCGCTGTCCGATCTGCTGTCGGATGGCCTGGTCTACTTTGCCGCCAGGCACGCCCACCATGGTCCCGACAGAGCCCACCCCTACGGCCACGGCCGCTTTGAAACGGCCGGGACGCTCGGGCTGGGTGTCCTGCTGGGATTGGTGGCGATCGGGATCACCTGGGATGCGGTGGAGCGGCTGTTCGTCCCCGAAGCCCTGCTGCATCCGAAACCGCTGGCCCTGTATGCCGCCCTGTTCTCGATTGTGGCCAACGAGGCGCTCTACCACTACACCGCGCGGGTGGCGCGCCAGATCAAATCGGATCTGCTGCAGGCCAATGCCTGGCATCATCGCTCGGATGCCCTCTCTTCGGTGGTGGTGCTGGTCGGGGTGGCCGGCACCATGGCCGGCCTGCCTTATCTGGATGCCATCGCCGCCGTCGGGGTCGGGCTGATGATTGCCAAGATCGGTTGGGACCTGAGCTGGCCGGCGTTCCAGGAACTGGTCGACGAGGGGCTGGACGAGGAGCGCCTGGAGCGCATCCGCGAGATCATTCATCAGATCGGCGGGGTCATGGATATCCACATGCTGCGGACCCGCCGGATCGGTGGCGAGGCGAGCGTGGATGTGCATATCCTGGTGGAGCCCTGGCTGAGTGTTTCCGAGGGGCACATGATCGGCCAGACCGTGATCGACCGCCTGCTGGATGAAATCAGCGAGGTGATGGACGTCACCGTGCATATCGATCCGGAGGACGATGAGATGGGGGTACCCTGCGAGGGCCTGCCTCTCCGGTCGGTGGCGGAGAAGCTGCTGGCGCAACAGTGGCGCGACATTCCCGGCGCGGAGAAGCGGCGCCGGGTGGTGCTCCATTATCTGGCAGGAAAGATCAATGTGGATGTCTACTTCTCTCTGGCGGACCTGTCCGGAGCGACGGCTCGGCAGGCATTTAAGCGAGCCCTCCAGGAGAAGGCGGCGGAAAAGCCGGAGTTTGGCGTGGTCAAGGTCTATTACGGTTAATGCACAATTATGGTGCATTAACGCTTTATTTTGGTGCGTGTTGTTGCCGGAGCGAGACCGGGAGCGCTGCGTCGATGACCCGGACCCCAGGCCGTCGGCCGCCGGCAAGGGGCGCTAATCCCCTGTAATTATTTCCGTTTCCCGCCTCCGCTGGAATCGTAGTAAAATCGTCCGTCCGGTCGGGGATGGGGAGTAAAACGGTGCCCTGACCGTGGCACAGTACTTGCTAAAACCCAGGACATGCTTTGGTTGCCCCGGGCAGGGGCGTCCCAAAACGCAAGAATTTTTCATTTATGGCCACAGTGTGGTCCAAATAATTTCAAAACTAACTCTGGAGAACCTCATGGCCTCAAAAGTCCTGAAGATGATCAAAGACAATGAAGTGAAGTTTGTCGATTTCCGCTTCACCGATACCCGCGGCAAGGAGCAGCACGTCTCCGTGCCCGCCCATGTCATCGACGAGGACCTCTTCACCGACGGCAAGATGTTCGACGGTTCCTCCATTGCCGGCTGGAAGGGCATCAACGAATCCGACATGGTGCTGATGCCGGATGAAGAGACCGCGGTCCTCGACCTGTTCGCCGACGAGGTGACCCTGAACATCACCTGCGACATCCTCGAGCCCACCACCATGGAAGGTTACGAGCGTGATCCCCGCTCCGTCGCCCGGCGCGCCGAGGCTTACCTGGCCTCCACCGGTATTGCCGATAGCGCCTTCTTTGGTCCGGAGCCCGAGTTCTTCGTTCTGGACGATGTCCGCTGGGGAGCCGAGATGAGCGGCGCCTTCTACAAGATCGACTCGGAAGAGGCCGGCTGGAACTCCGAGCGGGTCTATCAGGATGGCAACATCGGCCACCGTCCCGGGACCAAGGGCGGCTACTTCCCGGTACCCCCGGTCGACTCCCTGAACGACATCCGTGCCGCCATGTGTCTGGCCATGGAAGAGATGGGTGTGCCGGTCGAGGTACATCACCACGAAGTGGCCACCGCCGGCCAGTGTGAGATCGGCACCATGTTCAGCACCCTGGTGAAGCGTGCCGACTGGGTCCAGGTGCAGAAATACGTCACCTGGAACGTCGCCCACGCCTATGGCAAGACCGCCACCTTCATGCCGAAACCGCTGGTGGGTGATAATGGATCCGGTATGCACGTGCACCAGTCCCTGGCCAAAGATGGCGAGAACATCTTTGCCGGCAATCTGTACGGCGGCCTGTCCGAGACCGCGCTGTTCTACATCGGCGGCATCATCAAGCATGCCCGGGCCCTGAACGCCTTCACCAACCCATCCACCAACTCCTACAAGCGTCTGGTCCCCGGTTTCGAGGCCCCCGTGATGCTGGCCTACTCGGCCCGCAACCGTTCCGCCTCCATCCGTATCCCGTTCGTCAACAGCCCGAAGGGCCGGCGCATCGAGGTGCGTTTCCCGGATCCCACCGCCAACCCCTACCTGGCCTTCGCCGCCATGCTGATGGCCGGCCTGGACGGTATCCAGAACAAGATCCACCCGGGCGAGGCGATGGACAAGGACCTGTACGACCTGCCGGCCGAAGAGGCCGCGGCCATCCCCACCGTCTGCCACAGCCTGGATCAGGCATTGGAAGCCCTGGATGCGGACCGAGAGTTCCTCACCGCCGGCGGTGTGTTCACCGATGACCTGATCGACGGCTTCATCGCCCTGAAGATGGATGACGTGACCCGTCTGCGCATGACCACCCACCCGGTGGAGTTCGACATGTACTACAGCCTGTAAACCGCTCCGGTTACAGGAAGCGGTACGCAGTAGCAAGCGCCCCCGATCCGGGGGCGCTTTTTTTTCGGGGGTGGACTTGTACCGCGGAGCTTGTAGGTTGGGTGAGCCTGCGAACCCCAACAAAAATTCTTTCAGCCACGCTGTTGGGCATTTTCCTTACCCAAATATCCGTGGTGACTCCTCAACCATGGGCTGCGTCATGGGGCGCCGTCGATTTTGTCTGGTGCGACACACATCGCCTTTTTGCTACGCCTGGTCCCAAGAGCGGTTGAGGCGGCCCCGGCTGTGAGCTATTCTCATCTCATGAGAAGTCTCTTCTTCATCTGTTTGATGTCACTCGCACTCTGCAGCCAGGCGGCCATCTATAAATGGGTCGACAGCAAAGGCGAGGTACACTATTCGGATACCCCGACCCGGGACGCCGAGGAGGTCCGGCTCTCCGACCCCACCATCTATACCCCCACCGGGAGCACCACCCCGAACGGCGGCGATGCGGCCACCGCAAGGCCGCCGGAGGGCGTTAACTACAGCAGCTTCGTAATTATCTCGCCAAGCAACAACGAAACGGTCCAGGCGAATGGCGGACGGGTGAGTATTCACTTCCAGTCACAGCCGGGACTGCAGGCGGGTCACTATATTCAGCCGGTACTGGATGGGCGTATTCTCGATCAGCGGGTCACCGGGACGACCCTGCAGCTGAGCAACATCGCGCGTGGCGGGCACATGCTGCATGCCAGTATCCACGATGCGGCCGGCCGCCTCCTGGCCCGCTCCAATATCGTGCAGTTTTATGTCCACCAGACGACGGTGATCGAAGACGGCAAGCCCCCGGAACCGCCGGAATCAGGCAGCGGTCAGAGCGGTGGCGATGCGCCCCAGTTCCAGCCGGGCGGCACCCCGGATTTCTCCGGCCAGGCGCCTGCCGCGCCGGGCTCCGATGCCGACGCCTACCGGCCCAACAACCCGCCCGTACCCTCCACACCCGGGCAGTCCAACCCCGCCTTCACGCCCAATTTCTAGTGGTGCGCGACCGCTTGCGGGCGTGCCAATGATGCACGCCGCATTGCCATGTCCCACCTATGCACTAAAATAGTGCATAGGTGGGACGAAACGGCGGCCCACCGCGACGCAAAACATCCCGCTGCTCCTCACTTCAGGGCGAAAACAGCGCTAATCCTGATCTTGGTTCGGTTTTTGCAGTAGGCATTGCAATGAAGGATACGATTCACATCGCCGAGGCCTCCCGGCAGCGGATACTGGAGAACCTGAGCAGTGCCGTGCTGCTGTTCGACCGGTCTCTGCGTCTGCAGTATATGAACCCGGCGGCGGAGATGCTTTTTGAAGTGAGTTTTCGCCACATGCTGGGTCATACGGCGGAGGCCCTGATCCAGTGTCCGGAGGGGGTCACCCGGGAAAGCCTGGAGCAGGCGTTGACCACCGGCCACCATTTCACCGAACGCGAACTGAGCCTGCCCCTGCCGGATGGCAAGCGGGCCACCGTGGATTGCACGGTCATACCCCTCACCGACATTGACTGCGATAAGGGGTTGCTGATCGAGATCCAGCAGATCGACCGGCAGCTGCGCATCTCTCGCGAAGAGCAGTTGCTGTCCCAACACCAGGCGGCCCAGGAGCTGATCCGCGGACTGGCCCATGAGATCAAGAATCCACTGGGGGGGCTGCGTGGTGCGGCCCAGCTGTTGGAGCAGGAGCTGGGCGATCCGGCGCTTTGCGAGTATACCCAGATCATCATCAACGAGGCCGATCGCCTGAAAAACCTGGTCAACCAGATGCTCGGGCCGGATCGTCTGCCAAACCTGCGGGAAGTGAATATCCACACCCTGCTGGAGCGGGTGCGCAACCTGGTTCTGGCGGAGTCCGGGGAGCGGATCCGGATTATCCGCGATTACGACCCCAGCATTCCCGATCTGTATGTGGACAGCGACCGGATTATCCAGGCGCTGCTCAATATCCTGCGCAACGCCGCCCGCGAGATCGGCGACGAGCCCAATGGCCAGATCGTGCTGCAGACGCGGATCCTGCGCCAGTTTACCATCGGCAACCGACGCCACCGGCTGGTAGCCCAGATAGGTATCGAAGACAACGGCCGGGGTATTCCGGAGGCGATCCGGGAGAAGCTGTTTTATCCCATGGTGACTGCCAGCGAGGATGGCGTGGGCCTGGGCCTCACCATCGCCCAGTCACTGATCAATCAACACGGTGGGCTTGTGGAGTGCACGAGCGAACCGGGAAAGACACTATTCAGTGTGCTGTTGCCAGTGGAGAATCCAAATGCCACCAACTAACCGTGTCTGGGTCATCGATGATGACCGGTCAATTCGCTGGGTACTGGAGAAGGCGTTCGAGAAAGCGGGGATGGCGGTGCGCAGCTTTCCCAGTGCCGATGGGGTGATGGAGACACTGGCCCATGAACAGCCGGACGTGATCGTCTCCGATATCCGCATGCCCGGCATGGATGGACTCTCGCTGTTGGACCGGATCACCACCGCCCATCCCCATCTGCCGGTGATCATCATGACCGCCCACTCCGATCTGGACAGTGCGGTAGCCGCCTTTCACGGGGGCGCCTTCGAGTATCTGCCGAAACCCTTCGACGTGGATGAAGCGGTGGAGCAGGTGTCGCGGGCCTGCCGCAAGAGCCGCAGCAGCGCCCCGACCCCGACGGAGGAGATCCAGTCCAGCCCGGAGATCATCGGCGAGGCGGCGGCCATGCAGGAGGTGTTCCGCGCCATCGGCCGGTTGGCCCGCTCCAACATCACCGTACTGATCAATGGCGAATCCGGCACCGGCAAGGAGCTGGTCGCCCAGGCGCTGCACCGCCACAGTCCGCGTGCCAAACAGCCGTTCATTGCCCTGAACATGGCGGCCATCCCCAGGGATCTGATGGAGTCGGAGCTGTTCGGTCATGAACGGGGCGCCTTCACCGGCGCCCAGGGGCGCCGGGTCGGGCGTTTTGAGCAGGCCGACGGCGGTACCCTGTTCCTCGACGAGATCGGCGACATGCCGCCGGAACTGCAGACCCGCCTGCTGCGGGTGCTGGCGGACGGGGAATTTTACCGGGTCGGCGGCCATGAGCCGGTGAATGTGGATGTGCGCATCATTGCCGCCACCCACCAGAATCTGGAGCAGCTGGTGAAGGAGGGGCGCTTCCGCGAGGATCTGTTTCACCGGCTCAATGTGATCCGCATCCATATCCCCTCGCTGCGCGAGCGGCGCGAGGATATCGGACTGCTGATGCGGCATTTTCTCTCCCTGGCCGCGGAAGAGTTGGGGGTGGAGAGCAAGACCCTGTTGCCGGAGACCCTGACCACCCTGGAACAGCTGAACTGGCCGGGCAATGTCCGGCAGCTGGAGAACACCGCCCGCTGGCTGACCGTGATGGCCTCCAGTCAGGAGGTGCACATCAAGGATCTGCCGCCGGAACTGCTGGAGTCCGAAGAGCCCAAGGCGCCGGGCGATGACTGGCGCGCGTCACTGCGCAGCTGGGCGCGCAAGCGCCTGCAACAGGGTCACGAGGCCCTGCTGGATGAGGCCACGCCAGTATTCGAGACCATCATGATCGAATCCGCCCTGGAGCAGACTGGCGGCCGAAAGCAGGACGCTGCTAAACTACTGGGCTGGGGCCGCAACACCCTGACCCGCAAGATCAAAGAGCTGGGTCTCGAGGGGAGTGATGCCGGATAGTAATTATTATTAATAGGTAACTACTCACGGGGAGATTGGCCTGCCTTGCCGGCCTCACACGATGGCTTGTCTCCTCGAATCCGGCCCCATTTTCAGCGCCTGCCAAACTCGCTTCGCTCAAACAAAGGCAGGCTTGCATCTGAAAATGGGGCCGGATTCAAGGCACCATCAAGATCGGCCAACAAGTCAGGCCAATCACCTACAGATTGATCCGGTGAGTAGTTACATTAGGGGAATCAAATGGACAGCAGCAGTATTGAATTATCCGGCTCGACCATCGAGAGCATCCGGGTGGACGACGGCACCGTCACGGTACGCTTCTCCCCCGCCTTCATCATCAAGACCATCTCCGGTTCCGTGGAGCGCACCCGCTGGCGTCAGTTAGGGGATCTGGTGTTTAGCGCGGCCGAGCTGGAGGAGAGCCCGCCCGAGCTGCCCGCCGTCTGTGAGGGTGGCGACGTTGGCCAGAGTGTCTATACCTACCGGGATATGATTCCGCTCCCCTTCGAAGGCCGGGGACGGGTCTACTGCGACCTGCGGTTTGCCGGCACCGACCGGCATCTCAAGGTGGTCGCGGAGGCGGTGCGGCTGAACATGGAGGATCGGCCCTATTACATCGAGCATATCCGCCCGACCTGAATCCGCCGGCCCGACAAACTCCTAGCGCGGTAGTCCGAGCGCGCGGATGGGCACCAGCAGCTCCGGGGCATCCCACTCCCGGCTACCCAGGGCCCGATAGACGATGCGGCCCTGTGGATCCACCACGTAGGTGACCGGCAGCCGCATGGCGTCCCAGCGGCTGGAGACCTCGGTATCCGGGTCGAGCAGGACGGGAAAATCCAGCGGCAGCTCCTGCAGGAACTTTTCGACCTTGTCGGCCCGCTCCCCCACATTGATGGCGATCAGCTCCACCCCGTATTTGTTCAGCCAGGCGGCCGCCCGGTTGAGCGAAGGCATCTCCTTGCGGCAGGGAGGGCACCAGGTGGCCCAGAAATTGACCACCAGCACCTTGCCGCGATAGTCGGCAAGGGAGATCCGATTGCCCCGGGTATCCTGCAGCGTGAAGGCGGGGGCCTCGATGGGTTCATCGATCGGGGTCAGCAGACGACCGGCGGATGCGGAACCGGCCGCAGCCAGCAGCATCAGCCAGAACAGGAGGGTGGTGAGGAGCTTCAGCGAGTGCATTCGGTTCATCCGGCAGGGTTAAGGGTTGCTAGGCAGCTTCAGAGATTGAGCAGGGATTCGGCATGGGCGATCCGGTCCTTGGCCTGTTCCAGGATCTTCAGGCTCATGTGGGGGGTCAGTTCACCCAGCGCAAGGCGGCTTTGGGCCGGTACTTCATCTATGGAGGGCAGATGCTGATAGCGGTTGTCGCCAATATAGCTGTGCAGCTGGGCGATAATCACCAGGTCGCAGTAATCGGGCACATCGCCCTGATCACGCATCCACGCTTCCGCCTCCACGGCGGCAATGACGAAATCCGCGGGGAAGCCCCATTGGTTGAGGATCATGCCGCCGATCTCCGCCCGCAGGCTCTGCACCGCCTGGTCGATGACCTGCGCATGCATCGCCTCGTCGGGAAAATTCCGCGCATAGTTGAGGATCGCGACAATCCCGATATCGTGCAGCAGGCCCGCCAGCATGGCTTGTTCCGCTTTGAACCGGGTATCCTTTTTCGCCAGAACATAACAGATGGCGGCCACCTGGGTGCTGTGCTTCCAGAGCTCCCGCATGCGTTTTTGCAGCTGCTTCGAATCGGACTGGAACAGCTCGCGCAGGGCGAAGGAGAGTACCAGCTTGTGGGTCACGTCTCCCCCCAGCCTGACCACCGCGGCGGCACAGCTCTCCACCGGATTGCGGCCACCATAGAAGGCGCTGTTCGCGGCCTTGATCAGCTTGGCGGTGATCACCGGATCGCACTGGATGATCCGGGCGATCTTGTGCGCGTCACTGATCCCGTCCTCCAGCGCCCGGCCGATGCGGAGGGCGACCTCCGGCAGACTGGGCAGCTGCAGCCGGTCCTGCTTCAGGTCGGCCAGCATCAGGCTCGATAGCTGATCCTCGAAGGCCGTCGACTCGTTGGCCAGATCACCGCTGACCTCGTAACCTTCAACCCCGCTGGTGGCGCCATGGCTGCGGGCGATATCCTCCAGGTAGGCGTTGTCGATCAGCACATAGCGGACCGGGGTATGGGCCACCACCCGGTACTTGCGCGGCCGCAACAGGGCGATGGGCGAGCGGGCCGAGGCGTCGTCGTCGTGGATCTCCAGGCGCTGCCGGTCGGCCGAGTCCAGCACCAGGCTCCCCTGCAGCAGAAAGAAGGTGTGGTTGTCGTCGCTGCCCAGCTCCATCAGCACCTCGCCCGGGCGGGCCGACCTGATCACGGCAACGCCGGCCAGCAGATCCAGCTGCTGGGCGTTGAGGGCCTGCAGCGGGATGAAGCGTTTCAGCTCATCGGAGGTGGGACGAATTGATTTGCGATCCATGACTAACCCTGTAACCCTCGTGCCGTACCGCTCCAGGTACGGTCTGTGTTTGATCCGATCCGCCGACCCACAACCTGCCCGGACACTGCGCGGGCCGACCCGTTCAGCAACCGTCCTTCGCCGGCCTGGGGCTGTTCAGGGTCAGGGTACCGGTCAGTTGCCGGACGGACTGCAGGTCGTGACGCGCCAGGTAGGCTTTTATACCATGGTTTATCTTGCCGCAGATCAGGGGGTCATAAAAGAGTGCCGTGCCGATGCCGACGGCGGAAGCGCCGGCGATCAGGAACTCGATGGCGTCCTCGGCGGTGGTGACGCCACCCTGGCCGATGATGGGAATGCCGTGGTCGCGGCACACCTGGTAGACCTGGTGGACCTTGAGCAGGGCCACCGGCTTGATCGCCGGGCCGGAGAGACCGCCCTGGTTGTTGCCGATAATCGGGGTGCGGCTCTCGATGTCGATGGCCATGCCCATCAGCGTGTTGATCACCGCAAAGGCATCGCTGCCGGCCTCGATACAGCCGCGGGCGTTGGCGGCGATGTCGGTCTGGTTGGGGGAGAGCTTGGTGATCAGCGGTTTATTGGTCACCCGCCGGCACGCCTCCACCACGCGCGCCGACATGGCCGGATCATTGCCGAAGGCGACGCCTCCCTCCTTGACATTGGGACAGGAGATGTTGATCTCGATGGCATCGACGGGCGAGTCGTCAAAGCGCCGGGTCACCTCCTCGTACTCCTCGATGCTGGAGCCGGAGACATTGGCGATGAAGCGGGTCTCGGCGAAGTCCAGGGTCGGCAGGATCTCCCGCACCACCCAGTCCACCCCGGGATTCTGCAGGCCGATCGCATTGAGCATGCCCTCGGGCGTCTCATAGATACGGTGTGGCGCATTGCCCAGGCGGGCCTCGCCGGTGGTCCCCTTGAGACAGATCGCCCCGGCATCGCGGTTGCTAAAGCCGGCCACCCGTGTGTACTCTTCGCCAAAGCCGACACAGCCGGAGAGCAGGACCAGGGGGGTGTTGAACCTGAGTCCACAGAAATCAACGGCGAGGGGCGAGTCACTGAGTGTTGTCATCGAATGGTTCCAAAGTCATGTTTAACATAGCGCTGTATGAGCCCGAGATCCCGCCCAATACAGGTAATATCATACGCCTCTGCGCCAACAGTGGCAGCCGGCTGCATCTCATCCATCCCCTCGGGTTCAGCCTGGAGGACCGGCAGCTGCGGCGGGCGGGGCTGGATTATCACGACCTGGCCTGTCTGCAGGAGCACGCGGACCTGGCCGCCTTTTTGTCGCGGCCCGACCCGACCCGGCTGTTCGCCTGTTCCACCCGCGGGCGGCGCTGTTACAGCGAGGCCGCCTATCGGCCGGGAGATACCCTGTTGTTCGGACCGGAAACCCGCGGGCTCCCCCAGTCTCTGCTCGAACAGCTGCCGCCGGAGCAGCTGATCCGCATACCGATGCAGGCCGGCAACCGCAGCCTCAACCTCTCCAATGCGGTGGCCGTCATCCTCTACGAGGCGTGGCGTCAGCAGGGGTTTGCCGGTGCCGCTGGAGTGGCTGTTCAGCCAGCCTCCGGCCGCTGATCCCGTTCCAGCAGCGCCTGCACCGCGGTGCGGGGATCGAGCCCCTGGTAGAGCACGCGCTGGATCTGCTCGGTGATGGGCATCTCCACGCCCAGGGCGCAGGCCTTGTGGTAGATCTCCTGGGTGGCCATCACCCCCTCCACCTCCTGGCCGATCTCCTGTTTCGCCTGGTCGATGGTCAGGCCGCGCGCCAGCGCCAGCCCCATGCGCCGGTTGCGCGACTGGTCGTCGGTGCAGGTCAGCACCAGGTCGCCCATGCCGCCGAGGCCGATGAAGGTCTCTATCTTGCCGCCCAGGGCCAGCCCCAGGCGCATGATCTCGGTCAGCCCGCGGGTTATCAGCGCGGCGCGGGCATTGGCGCCGAAGGCGAGGCCATCGGAGATTCCGGCGCCGATCGCCATCACGTTCTTGGCCGCGCCGCCGATCTCCAGGCCGATCACGTCGTTGCTGGTATAGGCGCGGAAACAGTCGGAATGGAGATGGCCGGCGATGCGCTCGGCGAACGCCTCATCCGCCGAGGCCACGGTGACGGCGGTGGGCAGACCGGCCGCCACCTCGCGGGCAAAACTGGGACCGGAAATGATCGCTGTGGCACGCTCCGGGCCGAGGATCTCCTCCGCCACCTCGTGCAACAGGCGTCCGGAGGCGGGTTCCAGCCCCTTGGTGGCCCAGCAGACGCCGGTGTCGGCCGCCAGGTGCGGGGCGACCAATCGCAACACCGTGGCGAAGGCGTGGCTCGGCACCGCGATCAGCACCTCATCCGCCCCGGCCAGGGCATCTCCCAGCTCGCGGGTCGGCGTCAACCCCTCGGGAAACGGGACGCCGGGCAGGAAGGTGCGATTCTCGCGCTCCCGGGCCAGCTGGTCGATCTCCTCCGGCACATGCCCCCAGAGCCGTATCCGGGCTCCGTTGCGCGCCAGCAGGATGGCCAGCGCGGTGCCCCAGGAGCCGGCACCGATCACGGCGATGACGGGTGACTGAGCGGCCATCGGTGCTTAGTGGGTCGCCGGCTCGGCGGCCTGCTGTTGCTTGGCCTGCTCGTGCATGTGCTGGGCGTAGAGCTGATCGAAGCTGACCGGGGTCAGCAGCAGCTGCGGGAAGCTCCCCTTGCTCACCAGGTCGGAGACCACTTCGCGGGCGTAGGGAAAGAGAATATTGGGGCAGTAGGCGCCCAGCATGTGGCCCATCTCCTCATCCGGGAAGTGGCGCACGGTGAAGATCCCCGCCTGCTGCACCTCCACCAGGTAGGCGGTCTTGTCGCCCAGCTTGGTGGTGACGGTGACCGTCAGCACGATCTCGTACAGGTCATTGTCCAGCTTGCTGACATTGCTGTTCAGATTCAGGCTCGACTCCGGTTTCCACTCCTGGGTGAAGATGGCGGGGGAGTTGGGGGTCTCGAAGGAGATATCCTTGACGTAGATCCGCTGCAGGGAGAACTCGCGGCTCGGTTCGCTGGATTGGGCATTTTCTGTCATGACTTGAATTCCGGTTGTCGGTCGATTGAATGGAAACGGGGGTTACTTCTTGCTGACGGGCAGGCCGTCGCTCTGCCAGGCCAGCATGCCGCCGCGCAGATTGTAGACCGGCTCGATGCCACCCTCCTGCAGCACCTTGCAGGCGGCGGAGGACTGGGCGCCGGACCGGCACACGACGATGATCGGCCGGCCCTTGTACTTGGCCACCTGTTTGATCTGGTTCTTCAAGGCGGTGGTGGGGATGTTGATGGCGCCGACGATATGGCCGTTGTTGAAATCGGCTATGGGGCGCACATCCACCACCACGGCCTCCTCGCGATTGATCATCTGGGTTGCCCGCGACGGCGGGACCGAGGACTTGCCGCCGCTGCTGGCCAGCAGATTCTGTACGATCAAAACCAGCACCACCACCAGGGCGGAGAACAGGATAATGTGGTTTGTGATGAATTCGATAAGCTGTTGCATGGATCTCCGCTGCCAGGTGTGGTTGTTAATGGGGTCCCAAGAGGAGGCACATTCTAACCCGAATTCCGCACAAATTTGCACTGATCGCGTGTGCCTCTTGCTTGCGCGGTAAATATTCCCTCAACGTAACTACTCACGGGGTAAGGATGTAGGGTGGATAAGCCGGTAGGCGCATGCCATCCTCAGGTCCGTAAACGGTACATGGCATCCTCAGCTCCGTAAACGGTACATCCCTGTACCACTACTCATGTACCACTCCTCACCAATGCTCACGGGGTGATGGGCCTACCTTGCCGGCCTCACGCGATGGCTTGTTTCCTCGAATCCGGCCCCTTTTTCAGCGCCTGCCCAAACTCGCTTCGCTCAAACAAGGGCAGGCTGAATCTGAAAAAGGGGCCGGATTCGAGGCGCCATCAAGATCGGCCAACAAGGCAGGCCCATCACTTACAGACCGGGTGAGTAGTGACCCCTGGATAAAGCCGCTCCCGGCCATCCCTGGCCTCCGCGGCATAAATCCGTCCCTGGATAAAACAAAACGGGAAATCACCTTTCCCGTTTTGTTGTGGATGACGTGCTGGCGGCTGGAGTCAGTGTGCGTGTGAGCAGAACACCTCGCGCATCATACCGATCAGCTTGAGGGTGCGTGAATCGCTGACCCGGTAATAGACCCGGTTGGCATCCTTACGGGAGGCGAGGATGCCCTTGTCCCGTAGAATGGCGAGATGTTGCGAGATATTGCTCTGCGAGGTGCCGACATGCTCGACAATCTCCTGCACGCTCACCTCTTCCTCACCCAGGGTGCAGAGGATCTTGAGTCGCAGTGGGTGTGACATGGCCTTGAGTGAGCGGGATGCACGTTCGATATCGTCGTCATCGGCCATCAGACCGATGTCGTCATCGAAATCGTGCCCGGACTCAAGCACAGGGACCTTGGGGCTTCCAAATTTATGTTCCATACACCGGGCCTTGGTTAATACAACGGTAATGACTTAATCTACAATACGTTGAATATCAGCGATTGGGCTCCGGACCTGACTCAGCGACCTGGCCCGGTAGTGGGGCGTGACCACCGGGGAAGACCCCGCCGCGGCCGCGTTGTGGTACGACCGACAACCCACTGAAACGCAACGACTCTTTATAAAGATACAATAATAAACTGTTGTACGTAAATTTATCCTGTTTTTCAATCGTTATAAATAGTTTACCCACGATTATTGGCTGGGTTTATTCTCAGGCAGTTAATGTTGCAGTAGTGAAAATGGTGTAATATTGCGGTTTTTTCAATGAGTTAGCCCATAAGTACTCTGACAAGGTGATATTGACGTATTCAGTTGGCCTGTCCGCGTTCCTGGCAAGGCGCGGCTCGCGGCGAAACACCACCGGGGCGCTGAACCAGTCAATATCACCTTGTCAGAGTACCAAGGCGAACCGTTCGCACGGAGTCGGTAACCGAGATGTCTTTCAAAGTAAAACCCGCGGTGCTGCTGATCATGGATGGCTGGGGATACAGCGAGGATCCCCGGTCCAACGCCATCATGGCCGCCCGGACGCCGGTCTGGGACCGGCTCTGGGAGAGTTGCGCCCATACCCTGATCAGCACGTCCGGCGCCGAGGTAGGGCTGCCGGATGGCCAAATGGGCAATTCCGAGGTGGGGCATCTCAATCTGGGGGCCGGGCGGGTGGTCTACCAGGAGTTCACCCGGGTCAGCCGCTCGGTACGCACCGGCTCCTTCTTCACCAATCGCACCCTGGTGGATGCGGTTGACCGGGTGATAGCGGCGGAGAAGGCGGTGCATATCTTCGGCCTGCTCTCGCCCGGCGGGGTGCACAGCCATGAGGAGCACATCCACGCCATGGCCAGACTGGCGGTGCAACGCGGCGCCTCGCGGGTCTATGTGCACGCCTTCCTGGATGGACGGGACATGCCGCCGAAGAGCGCGGCCGCCTCCATTGAGGCGATGAACCGGGTCTTTGCCGAGTTGGGGCAGGGGCGTATCGCCTCCATCGTCGGGCGCTTCTATGCCATGGACCGGGACAACCGCTGGGAGCGGGTGGAGCAGGCCTACAACATGCTGGTACTGGGCCGTGCCGAGTTCAGCGCAATCGATGCGGGCCAGGCCCTGCAGCAGGCCTATGCGCGGGGCGAGAATGACGAGTTCGTCAAACCGACCTGCGTGGTGCCGCCCGGGGAGGTGCCGGTCACCATCGAAGACGGGGACGCCGTGCTGTTCATGAATTACCGCTCCGACCGGGCCCGGCAGCTGACCCGGTCGTTCATCGACCCGGCGTTTGACGGTTTCGTGCGCGCCCGTGTCCCCCGGCTCAACAGCTACGTCAGTCTCACCGAGTACAGCAAGGAGTTCGATATCCCGGTGGCCTTTCCGCCGGAACGGCTGGAAAACGTCTTCGGGGAATATATTTCCCGACTGGGCCTGCGTCAGCTGCGCCTGGCCGAGACCGAGAAATACGCCCATGTCACCTTCTTCTTCAATGGCGGGCGGGAACGGGTATTTGAAGGCGAGGAGCGGATCCTCATCCCCTCACCCAAGGTGCGCACCTACGACCTGAAGCCGGAGATGAGCGCTCCGGAGGTGACCGACGCCCTGGTCGCCGCCATCAAGAGCGGCAAATATGACGCCATCGTCTGCAACTACGCCAACGCGGACATGGTGGGGCATACCGGCATGTTCGCCGCGGCGGTGGCGGCCGTCGAGGCGCTGGATCACTCTCTGGGACGGGTGGTCGAGGCGCTTCGGCAGGTGGGCGGCGAGATGCTGATCACCGCCGATCACGGCAACGCCGAGCAGATGGAGGATGTGGAGAATGATCAACCTCACACCGCCCATACCCAGAATCCGGTACCCTTGCTCTACGTGGGCCGGCCGGCCCGGCTGCATGAAAATGGTGCCCTGTGCGACATCGCCCCGACCCTGCTGACCCTGATGGGACTGGCCGTGCCCTCCGAAATGCGCGGGCATACCCTGCTGGATATGACCGACGCGGATGATCCGACGGTCTGATGGCGGCTGACTGCTGCCGGCTGCGGGCTGCTATCCTGGTGTTGCTGATGGCGCTGCCGGGCCTGTCGTCGGCCGCCTCCGGGGAGGAGTCGATCGGCAGCCGGGAGGATGAGCTGCGCCAGCTGCGGGGGGAGATCTCGACGCTGCAGAATCAACTCAGTGACCGCGAGCGCGAGCGTCAGGCGCTGCAGGAGCAGCTGCGCAGCGCCGAAAAACGGATCGGCAAGACCACGCGCCAGCTGCGCACGCTGGCCACCAGCCTGGAGCGGCAACAGCGGCGTCTCGAGCAACTGGAGGCGGAGCGCGATGTCCAGCGTGCGGCGCTCGCGGCCAACCGCGCGGCGCTGAAACAGCAGATGCGATCGGCCTATGCCATGGGGCGCCAGGAGCGCCTGAAGATCCTGCTCAATCAGCAGGACCCCGCCGTGATCAGCCGCCTGCTGGTCTACTACGACTACTTCAACCGCTCCCGCGCCGAGCAGATCGGCCGGCTGGGCAAGAGCCTGGAGGCGTTGCAGGAGACGGAAGCGGCCATGCGGCTGGAGAACGAACGGATGCGCGAGACCCAGGCGCGGGCGCTGGAGCAGCAGCGCGCCCTGGATCGGGAACAGGACAAACGGCATCAGGTGCTGGCGCTGCTGGAGAAGGATATCGAGAACAAGGGCCAGCGGCTGCAGGGATACAAGCGGGATGAGCAGCAGCTGCAAGAGCTGCTCAAAAAACTGCAGACGGAACTGGCCGCCCTGCCGATCGAGACCGAAAAACACAAACCTTTCAAACAGCTGAAGGGGCGGCTCAAGTGGCCGGCAACGGGCCGGCTGGCCACCCGCTTTGGCGATTCCAGGGCCGGCAATTTGAACTGGGACGGGGTGGTGATCGCCGCCGGCGAGGGGGTGGAAGTGCGGGCGGTGCACCATGGCCGGGTCGCCTTCGCGGACTGGCTGCGCGGCTTCGGCCTGCTGCTGATCATCGATCACGGCGACGGCTACATGAGTCTCTACGGCAATAACCAGAGCCTGTTCAAGGAGGCCGGGGACTGGGTGGAGCCAGGTGAACCGGTCGCCCTGATGGGTAACAGTGGTGGACAGACCCGTCCGGGGGTATATTTTGGCATACGCTACAACGGCCGTCCGGTGAATCCCCAGCGGTGGTGTGAAGCGGTACGTGGTAACAGGGTGGGTGAGCGGGTACACCGGACACTAACCGAACCGGTGCAACTGACCACCCTGCACCCCTCCGGTCCCGGGATCGCACCGCCGGACCGACAATCGCAGCAGAGAAGCAAGGTATGAAGAGAAGATTTGGCTTGACGCGTGTACTGAACCTGGGGCTGCTTTCGGGCGCTCTGCTTATCCCGGCCCCCGCCACGTTTGCCGAGGAGCCGAAACAGCCACTGCCGATGCAGGAGCTGCGCGCGTTCGCGGAGATATTCGGGCGTATCAAGGAGCACTATGTCAAGCCGGTGGATGACAAGGCGCTGCTGGAGTATGCCATCCGCGGCATGCTCGCCGGGCTGGATCCCCACTCCTCCTATCTGAACAAGGAGGAGTATGCCGATCTTCAGGCCGGCACCAGCGGGGAGTTCGGCGGCCTGGGTATCGAAGTGGGACTGGAAGACGGCTTCGTCAAGGTGATTTCGCCCATCGACGACACGCCGGCGCAGCGGGCGGGAGTCAAGGCCGGTGACCTGATCGTCCGGCTGGATGAAAAACCGGTCAAGGGCATGAGCCTGGAAGAGGCGATCAGCCTGATGCGCGGCAAGCCCGGTACCGAAGTGGTCCTGACCATTGCCCGGGAGGGTGAGGAGAATCCACTGCGGATCACCGTGGTGCGGGACATTATCAAGGTGGCCAGCGTCAAGGGGCGCCTGCTGGAGGAGGGTTTCGCCTATATCCGGCTGTCCCATTTTCAGGCCCGCACCACCGACGACATGCTGAAGAAGCTCAGCCAGCTGAAGGCGGAGTCGAAGGAGGGGATCAAGGGGCTGGTGCTGGATCTGCGCAATAACCCCGGCGGCATCCTCAACGGGGCCGTGGCCATCAGCGATGCCTTCCTGACCGAGGGGATCGTGGTCTACACCCAGGGGCGCGACGAGGCGTCACGGCTCGATTTCAACGCCGCGCCCGATGATGTGCTGGACGGTGCGCCGATCGTGGTGCTGGTCAACGGCGGTTCCGCCTCCGCCTCGGAGATCGTGGCCGGCGCCCTGCAGGATCACCGGCGGGCCATCATCCTGGGCAGCCAGACCTTCGGCAAGGGCTCGGTGCAGACCATCATCCCGGTGAGCAAGACCGCGGCGGTGAAACTGACCACGGCGCTCTACTTTACCCCCTCCGGCCGCTCCATCCAGGGCGAAGGGATCAAGCCGGACATCGCCCTGTCCGAAGTCAAGGTGACCCGCAACGAGCCGGACGACGCCACCCGGCTCAGGGAGGCCGATCTGGCCGGGCACCTGGATAATGGCAACGGCCGGAAGGCCCCCGAGCCTGAGCAGCCTAAACCGGCGCAGCCGGTGCACAAGCCGACACTGGATATTGAGGAGGATTATCAGCTGAGCGAGGCGCTCAACCTGTTGAAGGGCATCAACCTCTATAACAGCTGGAATTGAGGCCATTGCAGGGGAAAATTGTACCTAATGTGTGGATGCAGACGGGATACGATGCGAGGCGCGACGGGCGCGGTGTGGCTGGCGGGCCCACAGGTACGATTGTTACAGGAAATGGCCTGAGATGCACCTGGGAAAGGTCCATCGACTGATGCTGGTGTTGCTGGTGTTGGGCCTCTCCTGGCCGGTGTGGCCGGTGTGGTCAGCCGGGCAGCCGCCGCAGCCGGTCATCACCATCATTATCGATGACATGGGCAACAATGGCGGCTGGGGCGATGCCGCCCTGGCCATTCCCGGGCCGGTCACCTACGCCATCCTGCCCCATACCCCCCATTCCCGGCGCCTGGCACTGCAGGCGCATGCCGCGGGCAAGCAGGTGATGCTGCATCTGCCGATGCAATCCCACGAGGGTAATCCGCTGGGGCCGGGCGCCCTCACCCTGCACATGACCGAGACGGGCTTCAAACGCAGCCTGGACGACAGCCTGAATGCCATCCCCCATGCCCGGGGACTAAACAACCACATGGGCAGCCTGCTGACCCGCCATCCCGGCGCCATGGCCTGGGTGATGCAGGGGTTACGTGACCGCGGCGATCTGTTTTTCATCGACAGCCGCACCACCCTGCAGACGGTGGGCCAGCAGCTGGCCGAGGAGTACGGGGTGCCCAACGCCCGCCGCGACGTATTTCTGGACAACGACCGCAACCCCGAGGCGATCGCCCGGCAATTCGAGCAACTGCTGAAACGCGCCCGCCGCCAGGGCTATGCTATAGCTATCGGCCACCCCTATCCCGAGACCACCCGGGTGCTGGTGGAGCGGCTGGCGGGGCTGCAGTCATCGGGTATCCGGCTGATCCCCGCCTCGGAAATGATTGACTACCAAAGGAGCAGAACGCTATGGCACGCATCCTCGTCCCCCTTGCCCCAGGTTGCGAAGAGCTCGAAGCCGTAACCATTATCGACCTGCTGCGGCGGGCCGGCCAGGAGGTGGTCAGCGCCGGGCTGGAGCCGGGACCGGTCAAGGCCAGCCGCGGCGTGGTGCTGCAGCCGGACGTGCTGCTGGACGAGGTGCTGGAGCAGCCCTTCGACATGGTGGCGCTGCCGGGCGGACTGCCCGGGGCGGACCATCTGGACCGGGATCCGCGCATCCGTACCTTGCTGGAGCGGGTGAGCGCCGAGCAGGGCTACACCGCCGCCATCTGCGCGGCGCCCAAGGTGCTGGCCAATGCCGGCCTGCTCAAGGGCCGCCAGGCGACCGGCTATCCGGGGGTGCTGGAGGGCATGAAGCTGGGCGATGTGACGCTGGGCTCCGCCGCGGTGGTGCGGGATGGCCGGGTGATCACCTCGCGCGGGCCGGGTACCGCCATGGATTTCGCCCTGGCCCTGATCGAGGCGCTGGCGGGGCGCGCGAAACGCGATGAGGTGGAGGCGGGCCTGGCCCGCTAATCCCCCAGGCTGGTCCCCACCCGCTTGGCGCTGATGATCCAGGGGTGATCCGGCGGCACCAGCTTCCGGCGCCCGGCCACCTCCTCCAGGGGCACCGGAACGGCCTGCTCCCCGGCGGCCGCTACCATCACCCCGTACTGCTCCCTGGCCACCAGGTCGGCGCAGGCGCTGCCCAGGCGCGTGGCCAGCAGCCGGTCGGCCGCCGAGGGTGCGCCGCCGCGCTGTACATGTCCGAGAATGGTGACCCGGCTCTCCAGCCCGGTGAGCCGTTCCAGCTGCTCGGAGAGCTGTACCGTGTGATTGCCCAGGTGGTCCGCCTCCAGTTCGGCGAGGCGCTGCTTGGCGCGCCGCTTCTGCTTCTTGTTCCGGGCATGCAGCTTCTGTTCTTCCAGATCCCGGATCTGCGCCGCCTGCTCCAGTGAACGGGCGCCTTCGGCGACGGCGACGATACTGAAGCTCTTGCCGTGCCGCACCCGCTGGCGGATGGCTTCCGCAACCCGCTGGATATCGTAGGGGATCTCCGGCAGCAGGATCACATCGGCCCCGCCGGCGATCCCGGCGCCCAGCGCCAGCCAGCCGGCCCGATGCCCCATGATCTCCACCACGATGATGCGGTGATGGCTGTGCGCGGTGCTGTGCAGCCGGTCGATCGCCTCGGTGGCGATCCCCAGGGCGGTATCGAAACCGAAGCTGGTGTCGGTACAGGCCACGTCGTTGTCGATGGTCTTCGGCAGGGTGATGATATTCAACCCCTGCTGTTTCAGGTGCAGGGCGTTCTTCTGGGTGCCCCCGCCGCCCAGACAGATCAGCACATCCAGCCGGTGCTCCCGGTAATGGCGCACGATGGTTTCGGTCATGTCGGCGGGTTTGCCGTCCACCAGCATGCGCTGTGGTTTGTCGCGGCTGGTGCCGAGGATGGTGCCGCCCAGGGTGAGGATGCCGGAGAGCCGCTCCCCATCCAGGCGCATGGAGCGGTTCTCCATCAGGCCGCGAAACCCGTCGCGAAAGCCGATCAGCTGCATGCGGTAATGGCCCTGCACACTCTTGCCGACGCCGCGAATGGCGGCATTGAGTCCCGGACTGTCACCCCCGGCGGTCAGAATACCCACTCGTTTATCCACTGCTATTATCTCTGTTACGGGGAATTCGATGGGGAACACGATAACAAACAAAGGCCGATGACTGCACGCCCCGAAGGCAGTGGGCCAACGCATAAGAAAAGTTCAGGAGGTATCCATGACCTGCGGTCGACGACGTTACGGGTGTCTGCTGCTGTTCCTTTTCGCCCTCCCTCCGCTGTACGCCGCCGCTGGCAATGGCTATGACGTGGTCACCCTCAACAACGGCGACATCTACAACGGCACCGTGGCCCAGGCGCACTTTACCCTGGTGACCCGCTATGGTGAGGTGCCGGTCCCCTACGCCCAGATGGCCCTGCTGATCATGGGCGGTGGCGAACAGCCGGACCGCATCCTGACCCGCCGTGGCGACCGCTTCAGCGGACGGCTCAAAGAGCGAGAACTGACCATGCTGCGGGTGCTTGATCCGACCTTGCCGGTGGCCGTGGAGGATGTGGCGGAGATCCTGTTTGCCGATCGCAAGCTGCGGCCGCGGCTATTCAAAACCCCGGATGCGGTAATCACCCAGGACGGTGACCACTTCGCCGCGCGGGTCATTAGCGAGGCATTGCCGATGACCGGACACGCTGGAGCGAGGCTAACCAATCCCTCCGGCATCCACCTGCTGGATGTGATCTCGCTGGACGAGGGTGAGGATTATCTGGCCCAGATCACCGCCAATGACGGCCAGGTGATACAGGGCAAGTTCGCCCTGGAGCAGGTCGCCGTGACGACCGGCTTCGGTGCCGCCCTGAACATCCCCTTCGCCCAGCTGAGTCAACTGGCCCTGCGGGTCAACCACTCCGGAAAGCCGCCGGCCTTCCGTTTCCTGCAGCGACTCAATCCGGTGGATCTGCTCCAGGACCGGATGCGTGACGGCAGCCTCGGCCCGCAGCTGCTGGCGCTGCGCGGCGGCACCTACACCCGTGGCGATCTGCAGGGGGATGGTGACGCGGATGAACGGCCGCCGCAACAGGTGCAGTTGCAACCCTTCGCCATCGGCGTCCATGAGGTCACCTTCGATGAGTACGACCGCTTCTGCGCGGATACCGGTCACCGTAAGCCGGATGATCAGGGCTGGGGGCGCGGCAGCCGGCCGGTGGTCAATGTTTCCTGGGAGGATGCCAACGCCTACGCCGCGTGGCTGAGCCGCCGCACCGAACAGCGCTACCGGCTGCCCAGCGATGCCGAGTGGGAGTACGCCGCCCGGGCGGGCAGCGGCAGCCGCTTCTGGTGGGGCGATGACCCGCAGCCGCACCGCGCCAACTGCGCCGACTGCGGTAGCCTCTGGGATGGCGAGAAGAGTGCCCCGGTGGGGCGCTTTCCGCCCAACCCGTTCGGTCTGCACGACACCGCGGGCAATGTCTTCGAGTGGGTGGCGGATTGCTGGCAGGAGAGTTTTGTCGCCGTCTCCTCCGCGGCCGGGGAAGGCGCGTGCGGCAAGCGGGTGATCCGCGGCGGCGCCTGGAGTTTCCCGGCCAGGGAGATACGCTCGGCCAACCGCTGGCGGGATTTCCCCACCCGCCGCAGTGATGACACCGGGTTTCGCCTGGTGCGGGAACTGGTGACCGACTGAGGGTCGGCAGCAAGTACCCGCTGCTGCACGTTCTTCCCGCCGGGACCCCGTTCCCGTAGGGTGCCGGTGAGCTTGCGAACCGCACCGCTAACCCATGCGGTTCGTTTCACTCACCGCATCCTTCAAGGCACCGCGAATGGTGGATGCGCCCTTCAGTGCGGCAGTCAGGGCGGATGGGTGGAGGAGGGACGACGTAACCCATCAATCGGTCCGGCGACATCCTCCCACCATGCCGCCCATCGCCCGGCCACATCCGAAGATGGGTTACGGCGCGTCCTGGCAGCGGAACGTCTCCAACAACGGAGGTTGGGCGCCTCCACCCATCCTACAGGCGGCAGGTAGCCCACGTTGCGCAGGGAATGGGGTTCAACCCCGCAGCCAGCTGCGGAGCAGGGCATATCCGCCCAGGAAGGAGAAGCCCAGACCGGTGGAGGTGACGGCGCCGGCCGGCAGCAGCTGGCCGGGACCGAGCAGCAGCAGCAGGGTACCGGCCAGCAGCAGGCTGCCGCCACTGATGGCGGTCAGCAGATGGCGCTGGTGGCGCCGGGCATCCTGGCGCAGCTGTTCCAGCTCGGCCGATTTCCAGTTCAGCTCCAGGCGGCCCTCGGCGGCGTCGCGCAGCACCTTGTGCAGCAGGATCGGCATGTCGGCCGCGAACTCGGTCATCTGCGGCAGGTTCTTCTTCAGCTTGCGGGCGAACGCCTTGGGGCCCACCTGCTCCTTCATCCAGCGCTCCAGGAACGGCTTGGCGGTGGCCCAGAGGTCCAGCTCCGGATAGAGCTGGCGGCCCAGCCCCTCGATATAGAGCAGGGTCTTCTGCAGCAGCACCAGCTGCGGCTGCACCTCCATGTCAAAGCGGCGCGCGGTCTGGAACAGGTTGAGCAGGAAGTGGCCGAAGGAGATCTCGCTCAGGGGCTTGTTGAAGATCGGCTCGCAGACCGAGCGGATGGCCGACTCGAACTCCTCGATGCGGGTCCCCTTGGGCACCCAGCCCGACTCCACGTGCAGCTCCGCCACCCGGTAGTAGTCGCGGTTGAAGAAGGCCAGCAGGTTCTCCGCCAGATAGCGTTGGTCCTCGGTGGTGAGGGAGCCGACGATACCGAAATCCACCGCGATGTAGCGCCCGCCCGGTTCCACGAAGATGTTGCCCGGGTGCATGTCGGCATGGAAGAAGTTGTCGCGGAACACCTGGGTGAAGAAGATCTCCACCCCCTGGGTGCCGAGCTGCTCCATGCTGATGCCGGCGGCCTTGAGGGCGGGGATGTTGCCCACCGGGATGCCGTGGATGCGCTCCATCACCAGCACGTTGCCACGGGTGTACTCCCAGTAGATCTCCGGGACGAAGAGGATGTCGCTGCCCTCCCAGTTGCGCCGCAGCTGGGCGGCGTTGGCGGCCTCGCGCTGCATGTCCAGCTCGTCCAGGATGGTCTTCTCGTAATCCCGCACCACCTCCACCGGGCGCAGGCGCCGGCCATCCTTCCAGTAGCGGTCGGCCAGCCCGGCGATGATGTAGAGCAGCCCGACGTCACGCCGGATCACCCGCTCGATGCCCGGGCGCAGCACCTTCACCACCACCTGCCTGCCGTCTTTCAGGGTGGCGGTATGCACCTGGGCGATGGAGGCGGAGGCGAGGGGTTTCTCGTCGAACGCGTCCAGCACGTCCTCGATGGGGTGGCCGAACGCCTGCTCGATAATGCGCCGCGCCTGCTGGCCGGAAAAGGGCGGTACCGCATCCTGCAGCTTGGCCAGCTCGTCGGCGATATCAGCCGGTATCAGGTCGCGGCGGGTGGAGAGGATCTGGCCGAACTTGATGAAGATCGGCCCCAGGTCTTCCAGCGCCTGGCGCATGCGCACAGGATAGGGCGGCAGCTTGTGCCGCCGCAGCCAGTAGAAGGGTGACAGGTAGAGCAGAAAGCGCACCGGACGGAACAGGTGGGTGGCCAGGATCACCTCATCCAGGCCGTGGCGCAGCAGGACCCAGTTGATATGCAGCAGGCGCAGCGCCTCGGCGGGACGGATCACTGGGACTCCTCGTGCGGTTTGTGTGGTTTGGTTTTATGCGATTTCAGCAGGGTGAGGCGCGCCTCCAGGCGTTCGATGCCATCCCGCAGTTCATCCACATCGGACAGGAACTGCTCGACTTCCGTCCGTTCCGGGAGGATGCGCAGCTCCTTCTGCAGCAGTTCCCTCAGGTCCAGCTCCAGGGTACCCAGGGCGCGCCGGCCCCAGCCGGACAGGTCGCGCATCACGCCGGCCACGTCCTCGGCCACCAGGCTGCCGGTGTAGCGGGCCAGCTGCGCTTCCCAGTCGATGGCCATGCCGCCGAGGATCTTGCCGAAGCGGTGGGCCAGCTCGGTGTCGCCGCTGATCCTGACCTCGCCGGAGAACAGCTGGTCGGAGCTGGTCTGCGGGTTGCCCATGCGGGCCAGGGCGAGGGGAGCGCCGCGCAGGGTGCAGTCCGGCTCGTCCTCATAGCGGGCGAGCACCTGCACACCGGATGGCGTGGGGATCAGGTAGAGGATCTGGCCCAAGCCGGCCAACTCGAAGGCGAGCACCTTGCCGTGCAGCCGGGCCATCTCGGCCGCGGCGGCCGGATCCAGCTTCAGGTACTGGTTGAGGGCCTGTTCAAGGCCGGCGGTGGCAACTCCCGGGAGGCTCATGAGTGGGCGATCCGGATTACAGCTTGAAGCCGCGGTGCACGGCGACGATGCCGCCGGTCAGGTTGTGGTAGTCGCAGCGCTCCAGGCCGGCCTGCTCCATCATCCCCTTGAGGGTCTCCTGGTCGGGATGCATGCGGATCGATTCGGCCAGGTAACGGTAGCTGGCCTCGTCATTGGCGACCATCTTGCCGATCTTCGGCAGCAGCTTGAAGGAGTAGATATCGTAAATGCTCTGCAGCGGCTTGCCCTGGGGGTGGGAGAACTCCAGCACCAGGACCCGGCCGCCCGGCCGCAGCACCCGGGCCATCTCATTGAGGGCCTGCTGTTTGTCGGTGACGTTGCGCAGGCCGAAGGCGATGGTGATGCAGTCGAAGCTGTGGTCGGGGAAGGGGATCCGTTCGGCGTTCACCTGGGTGTAGGCGACGTTGCCCACCAGGCCCGCATCGGCCATGCGTACCCGCCCCTGGTTGAGCATGGCGGCGTTGATGTCGGTCATCACCACCAGGCCCTCGGGGCCCACCAGCCCGGCAAAGCGGGCCGCCAGATCGCCGGTGCCGGAGGCCAGGTCGAGGATCTTCTGGCCGCGGCGGATGCCGGCCAGCTCCACGGCGAAGCGTTTCCACAGCCGGTGGATGCCGAACGACATCAGGTCGTTCATCAGGTCATAGCGGGTCGCCACGGAGTCGAAAACGGCCCGCACGCGTTGCGCCTTTTCCCGGGCATTGATGGTCTCAAAGCCAAAATGGGTGGAATCATTCTCCGTCATGTTGCTGCCTTGAACAGATTGGGTGGTGGGTGCAGTGACTGCTGAATGGTGCAGAGTGTATCGGTTTTTCACCGCTTCAGGAACAAACGGGCGGTTTCGGCAGCCATTTTACCTGAAAATATGAGCCGGGAATGAGCGCGAAAGAAGTTACTGACGTAGGATGCCGGTGAGCTTGCGAACCGCATCATTGCTTCCTCGGCTCCGTTATCGGTACATCCCTGTGCCACTCCTCCTGCACCACGCCTCGCGGTAAGGCTTGATGCGGTTCGTGTTACTCACCACATCCTACCCATCCGGGTATTCAGCTCCCACAGGCGCGGCTGTTGCCTCAGTTGGTCGCCTTGTGCGTGTGGCCGGCCGCCTCCAGGCGATTCAGGTAACTCTGCCAGTTCTGCTCGTAGTTGATCCCCAGGCTGTAGAGATACTCCCAGGAGTAGATGCCGGTATTGTGTTCGTCGTCGAAGTGCAGGACCACCGCGTAGTTGCCCACCGGGGTGATCTGGGCGATATTCACATCCTCCTTGCCGAGCTGCAGCACCTCCTGGCCGGGACCGTGCCCCATCACCTCGGCGGAGGGGGAGAAGACCCGCAGGTATTCGCACGGCAGTTCGAACCTGGCGCCGTCATCAAAGGTGAGCTCCAGCACCCGGGAGTGCTGGTGGAGATTCAGTTCGGTGGGTACGTGTTTGGGCATCTTATCTACTCCTACAGAATGAACCGGCTCAGATCCTCATTCGAGGCCAGCTCGGAGAGGTTGTTGTCAACATAGGCGGCATCGATGGTCACGCTGCTGCCGGGTACCTCGGTGGCGGTGAAGGAGATCCCCTCCAGCAGCCGTTCCATGACCGTGTGCAGCCGGCGCGCGCCGATATTCTCGGTACCTTCGTTTACCTGCCAGGCGATCTCGGCAATGCGCCGGATGCCCTCTTCGGTGAAGCTGAGCTTGACCCCTTCCGTGGCCATCAGGGCGGCGTATTGCTCGGTCAGGGAGGCGTCCGGTTCGGTGAGGATGCGGATGAAGTCCCCGGTGGTCAGGGCATCCAGTTCCACCCGTATCGGCAGCCGCCCCTGCAGCTCCGGTATCAGGTCCGACGGCTTGGCCAGGTGGAAGGCGCCGGAGGCGATGAACAGGATGTGGTCGGTGCGCACCATGCCCTGCTTGGTGGAGACGGTACAACCCTCCACCAGGGGCAGCAGATCCCGCTGAACGCCCGCCCGTGAGACGTCGGGTCCGCCGTGATCCGAGCGGGTGGCCACCTTGTCCAGCTCGTCCAGGAACACGATGCCCTGCTGCTCCACCTTCTCCAGGGCCTTCAGCTTCAGGTCCTCGTCGTTGACCAGCTTGGCCGCCTCCTCGTCCTGCAGGATACGCAGGGCATCCTTGAGGCGTAGCTTGCGCTTGCGGGTGCGCCCGCCGCCGATGTTCTGGAACAGCCCCTGAAGCTGGCTGGTCATCTCCTCCATGCCCGGCGGCGCCATGATCTCCACCCCCAGGGCGGCGCCGGAGACCTCGATCTCGATCTCCTTCTCATCCAGCTCGCCGTTGCGGATCTTGACCCGGAACTTGTCCCGGGTGGAGGCGCCCGCGGCGCTGCCGCTGTCGGCTTCCCAGTTGGTGGGGCGCGGCAGCAGCACGTCCAGCACCCGCTCTTCGGCCGCATCCGCGGCCTGGTCCCTGACCTTCTCCAGCGCCTGCTCGCGCACCATCTTCATGGCGGAATCGGCCAGATCGCGGATGATCGAGTCCACATCCCGTCCGACATAGCCCACCTCGGTGAACTTGGTCGCCTCGATCTTGATGAACGGGGCGTTGGCCAGTTTGGCCAGACGCCGGGCGATCTCGGTCTTGCCGACCCCCGTCGGGCCGATCATCAGGATGTTCTTCGGGGTGATCTCGTTGCGCAGCTCGGGATCGACCTGGCTGCGCCGCCAGCGGTTGCGCAGGGCGATGGCGACGGCCCGCTTGGCGGCCGCCTGGCCGATAATGTGCTTGTCCAGCTCGTGGACGATCTGTTGGGGTGTCAATTCAGGCATGATGTTCAGGAATCACTCTTCCGCATCGAGTTCTTCGATGACCAGGTTGTGGTTGGTGAATACGCAGATATCGGCGGCGATGCCGAGACCCTTCTCGACAATCTCCCGGGCACTGAGATCGGTATTGTGCAGCAGCGCCTTGGCGGCCGCCTGGGCAAAGGGGCCGCCGGAACCGATGGCCATCAGGTCATCCTCCGGCTCGATCACATCACCCAGTCCGGTGATCATCAGCGAGGCGGTCTTGTCGGCCACCAGCAGCAGCGCCTCCAGGCGGCGCAGGGTGCGGTCGGTACGCCAGTCCTTGGCCAGCTCGACGGCGGCGCGCATCAGCTGCCCGTGATGCGTCTCCAGCTTCGCCTCGAAGCGCTCGAACAGGGTGAAGGCGTCGGCGGTGGCACCGGCAAAACCGGCCAGCACCTGGTTCTTGTAGAGCCGCCGCACCTTGCGGGCATTGCCCTTCATCACCGTGTTGCCCATGGAGACCTGGCCATCACCGCCGATCACCACCTTGCCGTTGCGGCGAATTGAAAGAATTGTCGTGCCCCTGATCGGCTCCACTACGCTGCCTCCTGGTATATTAGTCGTTGGCTATTCTAACTGATCCAACATGGGGAGAATAACCGCCAATTTCAAGGGAAGTCCGGGCACGGGGCAGGACGACGTTATCTAATGCTGAACGGGGCGAGGATCCGACTGCTTGATTGCCGGGACGCCGTAAACCCATCCCTGGGGGCTTGCCGCGGCCGTTCCGGCCTCGCAGCACAGCTGCTTCAGCGTTCGGCTGCGCGCGAAGCTGCGCTTCGCAAGCGCTTGCCTCACCCATGGCCGCGGACACCCGTCAACCAAGCAGTCAGATCCTCTCTTTCAGCATTTGCGCGTTTAGATGACGTGGCCCTGGGTCACGGGGGAAATACGGGTATAATCCGCTCCGGACCGGGGAACCGGTCGATTTTCCTGTTCGCGGAGTAGAAATGACCATCACCCACTGCATCACCCACCAGATCCACCCGGACGAGAGCGGCGCCCCGGCGCTGCGCCTGCGGGCGTCGGAGCTGGCCGTGGACGAACCCCTGGAGAGCCTGGTGGCGGAGCTGAAGCGGGCCTACCTGAGCCGCATCAACCGCGAGTATGGCCGTTTCTCGGCGGAGTCCCTGGAGAGCGGCCTGGCCCACGGGCTGGCGCAACTGGTCGACGGCCAGCAGGGATTTGTCGAATTCAGCGAACAGCTGGCGCGCCAGTTGCTGCAGCGGCTCCAGGAGCAGGGGGGCGAGTTGCGCGGCCACCTGATCCTGTTTCTGGAGCGGCAGCATGAACAGCAGACGCTGTACCTGTTTATTGTCGGCCAGCGTATCGCCAACCGGATCAACGAGCGCCAGGAGGTGGAACCGCTGCTAACCCTGGATTTCGGTGCCTCGATGATGGCGCTGAAGGTGGACCTGGAGCTGTGGCGCGGCGACGCGGGCGGTGCCTACCTCTCCCTGAGCCCCTCCCGGGCCAAGGGCATGGCCGAACTGCTGCAGCAGTTGGCCGGCTTCTGCGCCGGGGTGGACAAGGCGGCGGCCACCCGGGATTTTCTCGAGCGCATCGAGACCTTTTCCCGCAAGCTCCCTGAGGAGCAGGTGAGCGATTTCCGCAACCAGGTGGTGGGCTACTGTGTCGGGCAGGACCTGCAGGATGCCCCGGTAGAGATCAACGGCCTCTCCCAGGCCCTGGACGGAGTGGATTCGGCCGACTTTTCCAGCTACCTGGCGGACCACCTGCCGGTGGGCGACGGCCGGCTGTTGCTGGACCGCAAGAGCCTGCAGCGCTATGTGAAATTCGCCGGTCGGGAGCGGGACCTGGCGATCAGCTTCTCCTCCCACCAGCTGAACCGGCGGGTACACTACCAGGCGGAGACCGATACCCTGAGCATCACCGGCCTGCCGAAGATGCTGCGCAGCCAGCTGTTGGGGCATGTTGAGGAGTAACCAACTCAAGGTTCGGAATTCAGTTCCAGACTCCGGGCAGTCCACCCCCTTTTCGGGACACGCTGTGAATACATATCTGCATGCCCTCGGCGTCGGCATCCCTGCCCCCGACGGTCCCGGACAGGGGTAGTCTGCCCTGGACGACGCCTTTTGAACTCCGAAACTGGAATAACCAAACATGGCGCGACAAAAAAGACTTTACTTCACCGCCATTATGAATATAATTCACCGCAACATAGAGTGTTGATGGATCGATACTGTATCTTGAGATACCCATCTTAACCCAAACCCCGTTCACTCTTACCCAATAAGGCTATGCCGCCCAAGCTGCGGCGGACGCTCTGCTGTGTCCGGTTTTTGGTCGGAATCAAGGAGGATTCTGTTGTCTGGTTATTGTTCGGGTTGGTTCGTGCGGCTGCCGGTTC
>NZ_JAQGEI010000022.1 GCF_029017505.1 Sedimenticola hydrogenitrophicus | reverse complement strand
GCTTAATGACTCAAGTTTCGGAGCTCACATGGAGTCGTTCAGGGCGGGTCTCCCCCTTTTCGGGACCGTCGGAGGCAGGGATGCCGACGCCGAGCGTACAGGGATGTATTCACAGCGTGTCCCGGAGAGGGGGTGGCCCGCCCGGTGCCTGGAACTGAACTCCGAAACTTGAGTTAATGCGTAATCAGGGTAACTACTCACTTACAGACCGGGTGAGTAGTTACATCAGGTAAACAAAAAAAACCCGCACCGAGGTGCGGGGTTTTTTTGCTACTCAGCGATCGGGTGGCTTACTTGTGCACGCCCAGACGATCCCGCCAGCCGGGGAAGATCTGATCCGCATCGTGCGGGAACGACTCGAAGGCGCGGGCAAACTCCTTGTGCTCCTTGGCGTACTCGACCGGATCGGCGCCAGCCTTCCAGCACTCGTAGGCCTGGCGCAGGGAGATGGCACCGGCCGCGGGGCTGTCGATATGGCCGTAGGAGCCGCCGCCGGAGGTGTTGATCACGTTGCCGTGGCCCAGGTTCTCGAAGAAGCCGGGCAGACGCAGCGCGTTCATGCCGCCGGAGATGATCGGGGTGGTGGGTTTCATGCCGTACCACTCCTGGTGATAGAACGGACCGTCGCAGCTGTCGCGCTCGATCATATAGGCGATGATCTTGTCGTCCCGCGAGCCTTCCATCTTGCCGTAACCCATGGTGCCGACGTGGATGCCTGAGGCACCCTGCAGACGCGCCATCTTGGCCAGTACGAAGGCAGTGTAGCCGCGTCTGGAAGAGGGCGAGGTGATCATGCCGTGTCCGGCACGGTGGTAGTGCAGGTACTGGTTCGGGTACTGGCGCCGGGCGGTGGTGATCATGCCCGGGCCGCCGACGAAGCCATCCACCAGGAAGGCGACATGGGAGGCGTTCTCGCCGAAGGTCTCGAGGATATAATCGGCGCGCGCAAGCATCTCGTAATGATCGTCAGCGGTGATGTTGGCGGAGAACAGCTTGGCCTGCCCGGTCTCGTCCTGGGCGCGCTTCATGGCGTCGGCCACCAGCGGCATCACCTTTTTCACCGGGCAGAACACCTGGTTACCCTGGGGTTCGTCATTCTTGATGAAGTCACCGCCCAGCCAGAACTGATAGGCAGCCGAAGCGAACGGCTCGGGGCGCAGGCCCAGTTTCGGCTTGATGATGGTGCCGGCGATATAGCCGCCATCCTTGACCGGACGACCGAGGATGCGCCACAGATCGCTGATGTCCTTGGCCGGGCCGTCAAACAGCTGCAGCATCTTCGGCGGGATATAGAAGTCCTGCATCTGGGCGTTCTTCACGTCACCCATGCCCTGGTTGTTGCCGATGCAGAGGGTGAGGAAGGAGACCAGCATGATGCGGCCATCGGTGACATTGCGATCGAACAGCTCGTTCGGATAGGCGATCTTCATGATGCCGTTGGCTTCATCGATCTCGTATACCAGCGCGTCCACACCCTTGGTGAAGTCGTCGGTGGTGGAGACCTCCACATTGGTCCCGGTGGAAGACTCGGCGGCGAAGTGTGCCGCAGTAGCGAGATAGCCGTGGCCTGCGGCAGGCTCCATGGTGTAGGCAACCAGGATGTGGTTGCCGTCAGCGATCAGCTTGTCTTCATTCAGACTCAGGTCGGCATAGCGACTGGTTTGGTCAAGGGCCATCTGTTGTTACCTCACTACTCTCTATTATGATTGGGCTGTTTGCGTACAGTGCGATGGGTTCAATCGGCTTCTCCCTGGGGAGTTGAGGTGACTATAGCTATCGATCACTATAAATAAAACTCAAAGTTTTTGATTGATGTGATAAGGTAGCGCTTATATGTAGGTATGGGGTGAGCATTATGAATTTCACAATTCGTCAATTGAAAGTGTTCGAGGCCGTAGCCACTCATTTGAGTTTTACCAGAGCTGCTGATGAGCTATATCTTAGTCAGCCTGCGGTTTCCATGCAAATCAAACAGTTAGAAGAGAGCGTCGGATTGCCGCTGTTTGAGAAGCTGGGCAAGAAGATCCATCTCACCGGGGCCGGGCGGGAGCTCCACACCTATGGCAAGGCGATTTTCCGGCAACTGGACGAGATGGAAGAGGTGATGGAGGCGCAGAAGGGGCTGAGTCGCGGCCGCCTGGATATCGCCGTGGCCAGTACCGTCAACTACTTCGCCCCGCGTGCCCTGGGGGCCTTTTCACGCCGCTATCCCGGTGTCCGGCTCAGCCTCTCGGTGAATAACCGCAAGGAGCTGATGCGCATGCTGGAACAGAACGAGAAGGATCTGGTGCTGATGGGCCAGCCCCCCGATGCGCTCGATCTGGAATACGAAGAGTTCATGGACAATCCCCTGGTGGTGATCGCGCCGCCCGACCACCCGCTGGTGGGGGAGAAGCGAATCTCGCTGCAAAAGCTGGCCGAGGAGACCTTTCTGATGCGCGAGCCCGGCTCCGGCACCCGGCTGGCGCTGGAGCGGTTTTTTCAGGAGCAGGGACTCGAGCTGCTCTGCGGCATGGAACTCAACGGCGGCGAGGCGATCAAGCAGGCGGTCCGAGCGGGGCTGGGGCTGGCCGTGGTGTCGGCCCACACCATCGAGCTGGAGCTGGAGACCGGCCGGCTGGTGACCCTGGACGTGGAGGGTTTCCCGCTGCTCAAGAAGTGGTTCATGGTGCATCGCCGCGGCAAGCGGCTGTCGCCCTCGGCCCAGGCATTCCACGATTTTCTGCTGGGCGACGGGCTGGCCGAGATCCAGAAAATTAGGTAGGGACTTGGTGCGGCCTGTTGGGCTAGAATGCTCGGTTTCGCCTATTGCGATTGCACAATCAACCAGGGTCGGGGGCCGACTTCCACCACTGCGCGGGTGGAAATCTTCCGACGGCTATACTTTACAATGGCTGCAGCAGCCTGTCGGACTTAACGCTGATCTACTGCGGACCCTCGCTACGATCGGTTAAGCCCGACAGGCTGCCAGGGTCTCCAGCGGAATGTACGGGTAAGGGCATGTCAGAGCGGCAACAGGGCAGCGGATCGGGATCGACTGGAACATTCCGACTGCTCGACAGTATCGAATATCCCCGGGATCTCCGGTTGCTGCCGCCGGAGCGGCTGCCGGCACTGGCCGAGGAGCTGCGGCGCTTTCTGATCGAAACCGTGTCGCGCACCGGCGGCCATCTGGCGGCCGGGCTCGGGGTGGTGGAGCTGACCATTGCGCTGCACTACGTGCTCAACACCCCGGAGGACCGGCTGCTCTGGGATGTGGGCCACCAGGCCTATCCACACAAGATTCTCACCGGCCGGCGCGAGCGTATGGAGAGCCTGCGCCAGCGCGACGGCATTTCCGGTTTTCCGCGCCGCGAAGAGAGCGACTACGACACCTTCGGCACCGGCCACTCCAGCACCTCCATCGGTGCCGCCCTCGGCATGGCCGCGGCGGCCAAGCGGCTGAAGGTCAAGCGTGATGTGGTCGCCGTCATCGGTGATGCGGCGATGGGCGCCGGGATGGCATTCGAGGCGCTCAATCACGCCGGTGCCCTGGATCTGGACCTGCTGGTGGTGCTGAACGACAACGACATGTCCATCTCCGACCCGGTCGGCGCCTTCCGCAATCACCTGGCCCGCCTGCTCTCCAGCAAGTTCTACACCCGGGTACGCGAAGGCGGCAAGTCGGCGCTGAGCGGTCTGCCGCACATCTCCGAGCTGGTGGGTCGCTGGGAAGAGCACATGAAGGGCATGGTGATGCCCGGCACCCTGTTCGAGGAGCTGGGGTTCAACTATATCGGCCCGATCGACGGCCACGACCTGGAGACCCTGACCGCCACCCTGCAGAACATGCAGATGATGCACGGCCCGCGGCTGCTGCACGTGGTGACCCAGAAAGGCCGGGGTTACAAGCCGGCCGAGGGGGATCCGCTGGTCTATCACGGGGTGACGCCGTTCGATCCGGCCACCGGCAAGATGGACAAGAAGAGCGCCTCCGGGCCCAGCTATACCGAGGTCTTCGGCCGCTGGCTGTGCGATGCCGCCGCGGCCGACCCGCGGTTGGTGGCGATCACCCCGGCCATGTGCTCCGGTTCCGGCATGGTGGCCTATGCCAAGCGTTTTCCCGACCGTTATTACGATGTGGGCATTGCTGAACAGCATGCCGTCACCTTCGCCGCCGGGCTTGCCTGTGACGGGGTAAAACCGGTGGTGGCGATCTACTCCACCTTCCTGCAGCGCGCCTATGACCAGTTGATCCACGATGTGGCGCTGCAGAACCTGGATGTCACCTTTGCGGTGGACCGGGCCGGCCAGGTGGGTGCCGACGGCGCCACCCACGCGGGCAGTTTTGATCTGAGCTATGCGCGTTGCATCCCCAACCTGGTGGTGATGGCGCCGTCCGATGAGAACGAGTGCCGCAAGCTGCTGCACACCGCCTATCAGTATGAGGGGCCGGCCCTGGTCCGTTATCCGCGCGGGGCGGGTTGCGGGGCCCGGATTGACGAGGCGCTGGAGACCCTGCCGCTGGGCGAGGGCGAGATTCGTCGGCAGGGCCGGCGGGTGGCGCTCCTGGCCTTCGGCAGTCTGCTGGATACGGCGCTGCAAGTGGCCGAGGAGGTGGACGCCACCGTGGCCAATATGCGCTTTGTCAAACCGCTGGACGAGACACTGGTGCGGCGGCTGGCGGATAGCCATGAACTGCTGGTGACACTGGAGGAGAATGTGCTCAAGGGCGGCGCCGGATCCGCCGTCAATGAGTATCTGGCGGCCGACCGGCAGCGGGTACGGACCATCAATCTCGGCCTGCCGGATCATTTTATCGAGCATGCCACGCCGGCTGAACAGCTGCGCGAGGCGGGGCTCGACCGGGAGAGTATTCTGGCGGTCATCCAGCGGGCGCTGGCAGCGGACGCCGAGTTGACGGCAGGAGAGCCGGTCAGGGAAGTTTCGGTCAACGGCCAGCGCTAAGGGCCCGCGCAAGGATAATTCCGTAGTACCGAGGGCGTTCCTGGGCCACGCTGGCAAGGCCTGCTTTGCAGGCAATGGCCGTTCCCTTGCCAACAAAGCGTAATCACGCCGCGCTCGGGTTGCGCCTCTCGGGCGGTATTGGAGCATAAAAATAAAGTGAGGATGCGTATGAAGCGGTTTATTGCCCTGTTTGTCGTGCTGGGGGCGGCCCTGTTGGCGGCTCCCGGTGTCGTCGGCTTTCAGGTGGAGACTTACTATCAGGGACTGATGCAGCAGTTTGCCAAGGGCGGTGCCGAGCTGGTCTCGCAGGATTACCAGCGGGCCTGGTTCGGCGCCGAGAGCCGTACCGATTTTCTGGTCAGGATCCCCTCCGGCCCGGATCGCAGCAAGACGGAAACGCTGCAGTTTTCCCTGGTGAGTCATATCGTGCACGGGCCGCTGACGGCGGAGGGGTTGCGGCTGGCGGATATCCGCAGCGATATCCGGGTGGATGGTGAGTCGCTGTTGCCGGCCGATTATCAGGCCGTGATCAGGACGCTGATCGGGATCGACGGTCAGGGCAGTACCCGGATCGACCTTCCGGCGGGTGAGATCCCGGCCAGCGGCGAGCGCCCGGCGATCCGCTTTGACGGTATGGATGGCGATATCCGTTTTGATGCGGCCTTCGAGCAGGTGGATGCCCGCTTCGCCCTGCCGGCATTGCGACTGTCGCAGGGGGACGCGCAGCTGCTGGAGATCGAGGGGATGCAGCTCAACTCCCATTCCAGTAAGGATGTCTCCGGCTTGATGCTGGGCGGGGGGCGGTTCGAGATCGGCCGCATCGGCATGTGGGATCAGGCCTCCGGCACCCGGATTGAAGCGCGTCAACTGGGCGTGGAGGCCGAAAGCACGGTCAAGGGGGCGCTGGTCAGCGCCACGGTCCGTTACCAGCTGGATCGGCTGGAGGTCGATGGCGGGGTTTACGGCCCGGCGGAGGTTCGGCTGGGGCTCGGCAATCTGCCGCCCGAGGCGCTGCTGCGGATTCAACAGTCGGTCGAGGAGATCAATGCCCAGCAGCTGCCGGACGAGCAGAAAGGGATGGCGCTGCTGAGTGTACTGATGGGGAATGCCCCGGCCCTGCTCAAGGGGGATCCGCTGGTGACCATCGACAAGCTGAGCATCCAGACCCCGGATGGTCTGGTCGCGGGCAAGCTCTCGCTGCAGTCGGTAGGGCTGGAGTGGAAGGAGATCGGCAATGCGCCGGCGGTACTCGGCAAGCTGGTGGCCGATGCCTCGTTGCAGATGCCGAAGCGGTTGTTCACCCTGCTGTTGCGGCAGAAGGTGGAGGCCGATCTGTTGCGCCAGTTTGAGCAGGTCCGGCTGATCAATCCCGACACCAAGCTGCCCAGTGCGGCGGAGCTGGCGGAGATGTCGACCGCTCTGACCGAACAGCAGCTGAACCAGTGGCTGGGGCAGGAGATACTGGTCGAGCAGGGTGACATGATCGCCACCCGGGTAACCCTCGCGGATGGCCTGCTGAGCGTCAACGGCAAGACCATCCCGCTGCCGCCAACGCCACAGTGACGGCCTGGGTCACAGACAAAAAATGCCGCCTCTGAGGCGGCATTTTTTATATCCCTGGACGGCGGTGCGGTTACCCGCCGTTTCGCTCGTCCATCATCTGCTCGATGATCGGGGTCAGGATGATCTCCATGGCCAGACCCATCTTACCGCCCGGCACCACGATGGAGTTGCGGCGTGACATGAAGGAGTCATGCAGCATGGAGAGCAGGTAAGGGAAGTCGATATTGAACTTCTTCGGGTCGCGGAAGCGGATCACCACAAAACTTTCGTCCGGGCTGGGAATGTCCCGGGCGATGAAGGGATTGGAGGTGTCCACGGTGGAGACGCGCTGGAAGTTGATATCGGTGCGCGAGAACTGCGGGGTGATGTAGTGGATGTAATCCGGCATGCGCCGCAGGATGGTTTCCACAATGGCTTCGGCGGAGTAACCGCGTTCCGAGTTGTCGCGGTGAATCTTCTGGATCCACTCCAGGTTGACGATCGGCACCACCCCGATCAGCAGGTCGACATACTGGGCCACATTGGCCTCGTCGGTGACCATGCCGCCGTGCAGGCCTTCGTAGAACAGCAGATCGGTCTCGCCGGGGATATCCTCCCAGGGGGTGAACTGACCGGGTTCCAGGGCGGTGCCGAGGCGGACATTGTGCTCTGCCGCCTCTTCCTCGCTGTGCAGGTAGTAGCGCTTCTTGCCGTTGCCGTGTTCGCCGTAGGTCTTGAACAGCTGCTCCAGTTCACCGAACAGATTGGAGGCGGGACCGAAGTGGCTCAGGTTCTCTCCCCGTTGCGATGCCTCGGCCACCGCCTCGCGCATCGCTACACGATCATAGCGGTGGAAGCTGTCGCCCTCGATAATGGCCGGGGTGACACCGTCCCGATAAAAGATGTGTTCAAAGGCACGCTTTACCGTGGACGTCCCAGCACCGGATGAGCCGGTAACGGCAACGATCGGATGTTTTTTCGACATGTTATACCCCTGAGTCTATAAAACTTCTTCAGATTGTCGGCAATTCTGACAGCGGCGAACCGTGAGGAGAAGTAACAATAATTTTCCTTATCTATAAGCCGATGTTATGTTAACGGGTGTTTTTATCAGCACCGCTGTTTGATTTTCGTCTCGTTCAGTATGGAGTGTCGCCCGGGCGACTGCAATACGCCTGCCATCAACCCGTGATGGACGGGCCCAGGTCATTTCATAACTCCCGGAAACCCTTGATTTTTGACCTTGGCCTGCGCTGCGTATTGGCGAGAATATTTTTGGCTGAATAAGATCCCACTGATATACTTCCGCTCCACTTCGTACCGTGACTGGTTGCTGAGACTGGCCGCCAGAGCGGCGATCTTATATGGTATATGCAGACCACCGCAGGGTGGATCTGTCCAGCCCGGTCCGGAGTAAGGGCCCGCGCAAGAATAAGTTCCGGTATTCGGTCGCCCCTGGACCCCGCTGGCGGTGTTACGCTTTTTGGCAAGGGAGCGGCCATTGCCTGCAAAGCGTGCCTTGCCAGCGTGGCCCAGGAACGCCCTCGGTACTGCGGAATTATTCTTGCGCGGGCCCTAAGGCTCGTCGCCCGGTTCCAGGGTAACCAACAAGCATAATTATTATTTCGGGGTATAACGGTCGATGGAGTCTGCGGTCTCGCTGGAGAAGAAAGCACCGATCACGCCGGGCAGGAAAAAATTCGTCGCGGCGCTGGGTTTTGCGCTGCTGGCTATCGCCATGACCACCGTGGTTCCGACGCTGCAGATCGCCTGGGTCAGCGGCCTGCTGCTGCTCACCATCTATCTGTTTGCCTTTGAGGTGGTGGGCGTGGACGTGGCCGCGCTGACGGTCATGGTGCTGCTCGGACTCACCAGCCTGCTGGCACCCATGATGGGGCTGTCCGAGGGGCTGGTCCCCACCACCCATCTGTTCGACGGCTTCTCCAGCAACGCGGTCATCTCCATTATCGCGGTGATGATCATCGGCGCCGGACTGGACAAGACCGGACTGATGAGCAAGGTGGCGGGATTCATCCTCGATGTGGGCGGCAGTACCGAGAAACGGATCATCCCGATCATCTCCGGCACCGTGGCCTTCATCTCCTCCTTCATGCAGAACGTAGGCGCCGCGGCCCTGTTCCTGCCGGTGGTGAGCCGTATCTCCGCCCGTTCCGGCCTGCCCATGTCGCGCCTGCTGATGCCGATGGGGTTCTGTGCCATCCTCGGCGGTACCGTGACCATGGTCGGCTCCTCACCGCTGATCCTGCTCAATGACCTGATCCTCACCTCGAACCAGGCGCTGCCGGCGGATCACCAGATGCAGGTCTGGTCGCTCTTTTCCGTCACCCCGGTGGGGGTCGCCCTGGTCGTTACCGGCATCATCTATTTCGTGCTCGCCGGGCGCTTCGTGCTGCCCGTCGGTAGCAGTGATAATGGCGCCACGGCCACCAACTCGATGGAGTATTTCCAGCGCATCTATGACATCGACCATGCCCTGTTCGAGGTGGTGGTGCCGCCGGAGAGCGAGCTGGTGGGCAAGATTCTGGACGATGTGGAGACGGACTATCGGGTGCGCATGATCGCCACCAAGGGGTCGAACGGCCGCATCCGTATCGGTCGTGGTGATCTGGCGCGGGATTTTGCCGTCGAGGGGGGCATGGTGCTGGGTGTGATCGCCTCTCCCAAGTGTCTGGCCGGTTTTGTCGAGAAGTTCGATCTGCGGCTGCGCAACGGCCTCAAATCGTTTGCCGAATCGCTCGCCTCCACCAAGGCGGGTATTGCCGAGTTGGTCATTCCCCCCGGTTCCCAGCTGATCGGCAAGAGCGCCCGCGATGTCTGGCTGCGCAAGACCTACGGTATCGCCATGGTGGCGCTGCATCGCAATGGCGAGACCCTGCACGGGGGGGACCACATCCGCGATCTGCCCCTCAAGGCGGGCGATACCCTGGTGGTGCACACCACCTGGGACTCCCTGGTGCGCCTGGAATCGGACCGCAACTTTGTCGTGGTCACCACGGAATATCCGCATGAAGAGACGCGCCCCCAGAAAGTGGGCTGGGCCGGTCTGTTCTTTGCCATCGCCCTCGCCATGGTCCTGTTCACCGATATCCGCCTCTCCATCGCGCTGTTGACCGGGGCCATCGGCATGGTGCTCTCGGGCGTGCTGAAGATCGAGGAGGCCTATTCGGCGGTCTCCTGGAAGACGGTGTTCCTGCTGGCCAGCCTGATCCCGCTGGGCCTGGCGGTGGAGACCAGCGGCACCGCCAAGTGGATTGCCGAGCAGACCATCTCGGTGGTCGGCGAGATGCCGGTGTGGGTGATCCAGACGGCCGTCGCTGTATTGGCCACCTTCTTTACCCTGGTGATGTCCAATGTGGGCGCTACCGTACTGCTGGTTCCCCTGGCGGTGAATATTGCCGTCGGCGTCGGTGCCGATCCGGCGGTGTTTGCCCTGACGGTGGCGATCGCCACCTCCAACTCCTTCATCATACCCACCCATCAGGTGAATGCCCTGATCATGGGACCGGCCGGTTACCGGGTGCCGGACTTCATGCGTGCCGGCGGCGTGATGACCCTGCTGTTCCTGGTGGTGATGATCCTGATGATGAATCTGCTGTTCTGATCAGGAAAAATTTAAGCCGCAAATGAACGCAAATACACGCAAATAAAAGCCATCCAGGCCGTAGATGCCGGTGAGCTTGCGAACCGCATCATTCGCGGCCGAGTAATCAGAACAGGCGGGCGTTGAGCCACAGGTGGGCGAGGATGCCGGCAAAGTAGGCCAGCAGGATCACCGGGGTCCATTTCAGATGGCTGTAGAAGGTGTAGTTGCCGTTGGACTGGCCCATCAGCGCCACCCCGGCCGCCGAGCCGATCGCCAGCAGCGAGCCGCCGGTGCCGACGCCGAGGGTCGCCAGCAACCACTCGCCCCGGGACATATTCGGCATCATGGTCAGCACACTGTACATGGTGGGTATATTCTCCAGCACCGCCGAGGCCAGTCCCACCGTGATATTGGCGGCGGTGGCGCCCCACTGGCTGTACATGATATCGGAAGCGGTGGCCATGTAACCGATGTAACCGAGTCCGCCGACCGAGAGCGCCACGCCGTAGATGAACAGCAGCGTATCCCACTCCACCTGGCCCACCCGGACGAATACATCGAACGGACTGCGGCCATCGACCGGGACGGGCGAGGCCAGCTGCTCGGCATCCTCCACCCCCTCTTCCAGGGGCCGGTGGGTCTTTTTCAGGTAGTAGCCGAAGAACTGCAGGTAGGAGAGGCCGGTGAGCATGCCGATCACGGCGGGCAGGTGCAGCACCCCCCGGAACAGCACCGCGGTGGCGATGGCGCCGAGAAACAGCAGCATAATGCGGCGTGCGCCACGCAGCATGCGCACCGGCTGGTAGTGCGGCTGCAGCCTCCCCTTCGGCAGTGCCAGGTGCATGGCGCAGGCCGGTATCAGGAAGCTGATCAGCGCCGGGATGAACAGATTGAAGAAGCTCCAGAAATCCAGGGCCCCGTTGCTGCTCTGGATATCCTGCTGCCACACCATCAGGGTGGTGATGTCGCCGAAGGGGCTGAAGGCGCCACCGGCGTTGGCCGCCACCACCACATTGATGCATCCCAGGCTGATGAAGCGCCGATTGTCCGGCTCGATCACCAGGATCAGCGCGCCCACCAGGAGCGCGCTGGCCAGGTTGTCGAGAAACGGCGACATCAGGAAGGTGGTGATGCCGGTGCTCCAGAACAGCCCGCGGTAACTTAGGCCTCGATTGCACAGCCAGGCACGCAGCCACCTGAATACGCGGCGCTCGCCCAGGGCGTTGATGTAGGTCATCACCACCAGGATCAGCAGCATCAGCTCGGCATACTGCAACAGGCTCTGGCGCACACTCCGTTCCGCCTGCGTCGCGCTGCCGGTGGTGACGGCATACCAGCCGATCAACGCCCAGATGACACCGGCAGCGATGAGCATCGGCTTGGATTTTCTAAGCTGGGTGAACTCCTCCAGGCTGACCAGGAGGATAGCGAGGAGAAAGGTCGCCAGGGCGAGATAGCCGCTCCAGTGGGCGGCCATTGCCGGGAGTTGCCCGGCATCGGCGGCGTAGGCCCCGCCACAGGCGGGGAATAGTGCGAAGAAGCCGAGTCGTCGGATTGTCCGGGGGATTTGCATGTTATCGATTGCGCCGCGGGACCAGCGCCCATGATAACGGAATTCAGGTTGTGAGGAAGCCCCGTCTGTAGCACTTCCCGGTTTAGTTTCGTAGGGTGGGTTAGCGGCGCATAGGCACGACACTTCCGCCCACGACCATACCCGGGCGCCGCGTAACCCACCGACTCGCCGGCCGCCAAATGGTGGGTTACGGCGCGCGCATGGCATCATGCCAGCCACCACCTCCCGAGTGGAGCGCGCCTAACCCACCCTACGGGGTGGTACGGGCGGGATCAGAACAGGGACGCGTTGATCCAGAGGTGGGCGTAGATGCTGGCGGCATAGCCGAGGGCGATTACCGGCGCCCACTTCAGGTGGCCGAAGAAGGTGTAGCGGCCCCGCGCCTGGCCCATCAGGGCGACGCCGGCGGCGGAACCGATGGAGAGCAGCGAGCCGCCGACGCCGGCGGTGAGGGTGACCAGCAGCCACTGACCCATGGACATATCGGGCAGCATGGTGAGCACGGCGAACATCACCGGGATGTTGTCGACGATGGCGGAAAGAACACCGACGATGACGTTGGCGGTGGTGGGGCCGAGTTGCACATACATCAGCTCGGAGGTGAGCGACAGGTAACCGATGAAGCCGAGGCCGCCGACGCAGAGCACCACGCCGTAGAAGAACAGCAGGGTGTCCCACTCGGCGCGCGCCACCTTGCTGAACACGTCGAAGGCGACCAGGTCGCCCATCTGGCTGTCATGTTCCAGTTCGGTGGCGGCCTCACCATTGCTGGCGTTCAGTTCGCGGTGGTAGGTCTTCTTCAGGAAGAAGCCGAAGAACTGCAGGTAGGCCAGGCCGGTGAGCATGCCGATCACCGGCGGCATGTGCAGGAAGTTGTGGAAGCTCACGGCGGTGACGATGGTGAGCAGGAATAGCACGATAATGCGCCGCGCCCCGCGCTTCATGGCCACCGCCTGGCCGCCGCCGCTGGGCTGCTCGTTGGGGACCGCGAAGTGCATGATGGCGGCCGGCACCAGCCAGTTGATCAGGGAGGGGAGGAACAGGGCGAAGAAGCTGCCGAAGGCCACCACACCCTGGGGTGTTGCGACACCCTTCTGCCACACCATCAGGGTAGTGATGTCGCCGAACGGACTGAAGGCGCCGCCGGCATTGGCGGCGACCACGATATTGATACAGGCCAGCAGGATGAACTTGTTGTTGCTGCCACCCACCGCCAGCACCACCGCGCACATCAGCAGGGCGGTGGTCAGGTTGTCTGCCACCGGTGAGATGAAGAAGGCGAGCACGCCGGTGATCCAGAACAGCTGGCGGAAGCCGAAACCCTTGGCGATCAACCAGGAGCGCAGCGCCTCGAACACATTGCGTTCATCCATGGCGTTGATGTAGGTCATCGCCACCAGCAGGAACAGCATCAGCTCGGCATACTCCAGCAGGTTGTGGCGTACCGCCACCTCCGCCTCGTTGGTAAAGCCGTGGGCGGCGTAGTACCAGGCGATGAGCGACCAGATCAGGCCGGCGGCCAGGATGACCGGTTTGGATTTACGCAGATGGGTAAACTCCTCCGCCATCACCAGCAGATAGGCCAGGGCGAAGATGGCAATGGCGGTGTAGCCCACCCAGTGACTGGTCAGGTCCAGGTTGTTGCCACCGGTTGCCGCGGCGAGGGCCGCGCCGGGGAGGGCCGCCAGCAGGAAAAACAGGGTTTTGAGGGCGTTACTCACAGCAGTTGCTCCTTGGTCAAATTGCAGGCTACAGGTTGCACGGTGGCGGGCCGGAGCGGAGTGCTGCCGTGGCCGCCCGAGCTATCGGAGCGACGTTATACCATTTTAGCGGCGGGGTGTGGAGGCTGAAGCGCGAATATATTGACTGCGTGGACGGCGCGGCAGGGGTGGCCGCCTGCCGGGAGACGGGATCGGCGCGCTTATCGAGAGAAGAAGAGATCGCCGTAATAGGCGTGCGCCTGCCGGCCCGAATTGTCGGTGTCGGTCATGATGGCGATGACATCGATATAGTCCACCGGGGCGCCGAAATAGCGCTGGAAATCGGCCTGGACATTGCGCCGCTCACTGTACAACTTACCCGGGCTGTCCGCAGCGGAGCGGACGGCGATCATCCGGGCACGGTCGCTGTAGGCGTTGGGCCAGCTTGCGCCGGTCGGCTGACTGCCCGACCAGACATAGTTGAGGGCCTTGTTGCGCCACGGCAGCAGGCCGCTCTTCTGGATCACGTAGACCCGGGCGCTGTAGTCGTCACCGCCTTTGCTCTGTTCATCCAGCCCGCGCAACGGTTTCTCGATCCGCCACTGCCAGTTGAGATAGGGCGTCTCGCGCAGATCCACCCGCAGCTCTTTATACAGGCCGGAGGCGCTGGCGTCGCTGCGGGCACTGATCAGCGGAATGCCGTCCAGATCGACCACCCGGTAGCGGGTGTGGCCTTTGAAGCTGTGTTCGTTCCAGCCGTTCAGGCCCTGGTTGGCGAGGTCGGTGAGGTCGATGCGGGCCGCCAGGGCCGGCAGGGCGAGGCCGCCGATCAGCAGCAGCCAGAATGTTCGCGGCGTTTTGTGTCTCATCGTGTCTCGTCCGTCGCCCCGCCGCTCTCCGGCAGCGTCTTGCCGGGGTTGAGTATTCCCTGCGGGTCGAACTGGCGGCGGATGGCGTGCATCAGGCGCAACGTGGCGGGCTCGATCTCGCGGCCGATGTAATCCCGCTTCTCCAGCCCCACGCCGTGTTCCCCCGACAGGGTGCCGCCCAGTTGCAGAACCAGATCGAAGGTTTCGCTCAGGCATTCATGGGCGCGCGCCATCATCGCCGGGTCGTCCGGGTCGCTCAGCAGATTGACATGGATGTTGCCGTTTCCGGCGTGGCCGAAGTTGACGATGCGGATATCGAATCGGCCGGACAGCCGTTCCAGCCCGCCGATCAGGTCGGGGATGCGGGAGACCGGCACCACCACATCTTCATTAATCTTTTTCGGGGCAATGTTGCGCAGCGCCGGCGACAGCGCCTTGCGGGTGCGCCAGAGCCGCTCCACGTCCTGCTCGCTGTGGGCCACCTCGATCCCGACCATCCCCTCGATCCGGGCGGCGTCGATCACCGCCTGCAGGGATTGGTCGAGACCGTGGGCCGGTCCGTCCACCTCGATCATCAGCAGGGCGCCGACGGCCTCCGGCAGGTCGAGATCGGAGTAGTTGCGCACCATGTCGATGGAGGCGCCGTCCATGAATTCCAGGGCGCAGGGGGTGATCGGCTGAGCCATGATGGCCGAGACCGCCCGGGCGGCGGCATGCATGTCCCGGTAGGTGGCCTGGAGTGTGGCCTTGGCCTCGGGCAGGGGCGTGAGTTTCAACACCGCCTCGGTGATGATGGCCAGGGTCCCCTCCGAGCCAATCAGCAGCCGGGTGAGGTCGTAGCCGACGACCCCCTTGCTGGTGATGACGCCGGTACGCAGCTCCTCGCCCGCGCCGCTGACCGCGCGCAGGCCCAGGGTATTCTCCCGCGGGGTGTTGTATTTTACCGCCCGCGGACCGGCCGAGTTGTAGGCCAGGTTGCCGCCGACGGTGCAGATCGCCGCGCTGGTGGGGTCGGGCGGCCAGAAGAAGCCGTGCGGGTAGAGCGCCTGCTGCAGCGCCTGGTTGGTGACGCCGGGCTGCACCCGGGCGATACGGTTGGCCGGGTCGATCTCCAGGATCCGGTCCATCCGCTCCAGGGCGAGGATGATGCCGCCCCGGTGCGGTACCGTGGCGCCGGTGGTACCGGTCCCCTTGCCCCGGGCGATCAGCGGGATCCGCTGCCGGTTGCACAGGACGACGATGTCGCGCACCTGTTCATGGCTGGTGGCGAACACCACCGCCTGGGGCAGGGCGTGGCGGCGGCTGTTGTCATAGCCGTAGGGCCAGCAGTCGCCGGGATCGGTCAACACCCCCTCTGTGCCGACGATCGCGGCCAGGGCCTCGCGGGTATCGGCGTCGAGCGGGGTGGCGGTTTTACCCTCAGATATACTCAAAGACCTTCACCACCTTGGTGACGCCGTCCAGGTAACGGATCTTCTCCACCACGGCGTCCGCCTCCTCGGCTGTCACCATGCCCATCAGGTAGACGACGCCCTTTTCGGTGATCACCTTGACCCGGGTCGGGTCGAATTGCGGCAGTTTGACATTGAACAGCTCGACCTTCGCCTTGGAGGTGATCCAGCTGTCCTTGCTCCGTTCGACCAGGGTGGCGTTGGCGCCGATCTGCACCTCGTTGACCGTCCGTTTCACCATCGGCGTATTGCGGGCGATGCGCTCGAACTCGGCACGATAGCCGGCATTTTCCGCCTGGCCGGTGAGCAGCACCACCTGGTTGTAGCTGGTAGCGCTCATGCTGCTGTGTTGGCGCAGCTCCCTGTTATTCAGCAACTCGTTCATGATCTTTACGGTAATGGTCTGGTCATCCAGTACGGTGCCGGCCGAGCGCCGGTCATGCACCACCGAGGCGCCGGCGGCGGCGCCGCCGACCACGGCCGTGGCGCAACCCTGCAGCAGCGGCAGGGCGAGGCTTGAGAGGACAATCAGAGCGAGTATTTTTTTCATGGGGTTCTCCATTATTTCCTTAGGGTTTGCGAAAGAATAATTCCGTAGTACCGAGGGCGTTCCTGGACCCCGCTGGCAAGGCACGCTTTGCAGGCAATGGCTGTTCCCTTGCCAAAAAGCGTAACGCCGCCAGCGGGGTCCAGGGGCGACCGAATGCAGGAACTTATTCTTTCGCAAGCCCTTAATTACCAAGGAGTTGTTTGTCGATCAGGTCACACAGGCAGTGAATGACCAGCAGGTGCGCCTCCATTATCCGGGCGCTTGAGTCGGCCGCGATACAGATCTCCTCGTCGCCCTCCTGCAGCAGGCTGGAGAGCCGCCCGCCATCGCGGCCGTTGAGTGCGATCACCAGCATCTTGCGTTCGTGAGCGGCGGCGATGGCCGCATTGATATTCTCCGAATTGCCGCTGCTGGTGATGGCCAGCAGCAGATCGCCCGGATGTCCCAGGGTGCGGATCTGTTTGGCGAAGATCTCATCATAATCATAGTCGTTGGCTATGGCGGTCAGGGTCGAGGAGTCGGTGGTCAGCACTATCGCCGGTAGTCCCGGCCGCTCCCGCTCAAACCGGTTGAGCATCACCGAGGAGAAGTGCTGGGCATTGCCGGCGCAGCCCCCGTTGCCGCAGGTGAGGATTTTCCCCCCCTCCAGCAGGCGCCGCACGATCAGTTCGGCGCTTCTGGCGACGGGTTCGGCGACCACCGGGAGCGACTCCATCTGCAGTTGCATACTGTGGTGGAAAGTCTCAGTGATATGTTCGATCAGGTTCATCTACACAAGTTCCTGCTGAAAGGCATCGGTGATCCATTCGATCCGCAGCGCCTCACCCTCGCCGGTGAGTGCCAGTACGTCAAAACGGCAGGGGGTGTTGTGCCGCTTCTCACGGCTCAGCCAGTGACTGGCGGCGCGGATGATCTTTTTTTGTTTGGCGTTGGTCACGCTCTCGGCGGCGGAGCCGAAGCGGGCATTTTTGCGGTAGCGCACTTCGACAAATACCAGGGTCTCCCGGTGCTGCATGATGAGGTCGATCTCGCCCGCCCGGCAGAGATAGTTGCGTTTCAGGGTGCGCAGTCCCTGCCCCTCCAGATAGTGTTGGGCGAGCGTCTCGGCGTCATCGCCGGTTTTTTTGCCGTGGGACCTGTTTTGGAAGGGGCGCCGCAACCCGCTACTCCGCCGGCCGGATGGTGGCCGCGCCGGCCTCGGGTATCACGCCGCCCCGGGGTTGCGCGGGTTCGCTGTCGGCCGGCGGCGCCCCCCTCGCTGCGGCGGGACTGCCCTCCAGCTCGTCACTCATGCTCATCATGCGCGGGGCGTAGCCGATCGCCTTTGGGATACCCCGGCTCATCTCGGCCCAGACCAGTTGGCGGTGGACCTGGCGGATGCTGTCCAGGTAGAGGTTGCCGGTCTTGCCCTCGATGGTCTCGCGTGCGGAGGATTGTAGCCGTCCCAGGTGGGGCAGCAGACGGAAACTGTCGATGCCCATGGCGTAGAGACGGCGGTAGGTGCCCTGGCTGTCGGGCAGGACGCGGGCCAGATTGTCCCGGGCCAGCGGGGTGCCACCTTCATTCATCAGCAGCCAGGGGATATCCGGGAACTTGATCCCCTCCAGGTCCTGGTCTTCGCCCGGGGCCGGCACCCCGGTATAGACGCTGGAGGTGGCGTAGATCGGGATATCGGCGGCATGGTGGAACTGGAACTGGGGCCTGATCTGCCGCGCCTTGAGCGGGTTGGCCGCCAGGAAGATGAAATCGGCATCACCGCGGCGCCGCGGTTCAAACTCCAGGTTCTGGCCGAACAGGCGTTGCAGGCGGCTGCGCCGGGCGCGGCTCTCGTCCAGGTTCAGCAGCGCCTGGATGGCGTCGGAGAAGTCGTTCTCCCCGGCGTCATAGCGCTGCTGCTCGCTGAGGGTGCCGCCCAGGCGTTCCCAACGGTTGCGGAAGGCGTGCAGAATCCTGTCACCCCAGTCGCCGCTCGGGGTGAAGGTGATCGCCCGGGTATGGCCGTCGAGCCAGGCACGTTCGGCCACCTGCCGCGCCTCGTCCTCGGGTGCCAGGCCGAACTGATAGAGGGTCACCGGCGGCGTGGTGTCGGGGGGGACCTGGTTGAGGGCCAGGACCGGAATCTCCAGCTCCCCGGCGCGGGCCAGCTGGGCGACCCCCTCCTTGTTCAGCGGGCCGATCACCATATCCGCGCCCGCATCCACCGCCTGACGGTAGAGCGGCCAGGTGTCTGCGCTATCGCTGCTGTCATAGAACTGCAGCCGGGGGCGGCTCTCCAGCGGCTGCTGGTAATAGGCCGCCATGAAACCGTCCCGCAAGGCGCTGGCCGCATTGGCATAGGGGCCCGATTTCGGCAGCAGGATGGCCAGGTGATCGGGGCGCTGGTACTGGCTCTCCAGTTTCTGGAAGTAGCCCTCCAGCAGTCCGGGGATGGCCGGATGGCTGGGGAAGCGTTCGCGCCAGCCCTTCAACTGCTCCTGGATCCGGCTGGTATCGCCGGTGTGTCCCTTGATTATTCGGGCCAGGGCCATCCAGCCCCCCTGAATCCCCGGCGGATCGGGTTGCAGCAGGTCAAGGGCGGTGTCGGTGAGGGCTGTGAGGGTCTGAATGATCAGCAACTGGTTGTCCAGCCGTTTATCCATCTCCTCAAGCAACAGGTCCAGCTCTTCCAGTTCCCGGGCACTCTCCAGCAGGTTGCCGGAGAGCCGGAACCCCTCAGCCATATCGGCATGGAAACGCTGGCGCAGCGCGCTGTCGGCCCCCTCCGGAACCCCTTCGCTCAACAGCGACATGGCCTCATCCGGGCGGTTGTTGCTGAGCGCCAGTTCCGCCACCAGCAGACGTTTCTGGAATTCCAGGGAGGGCAGGGCCCGGGTGTTGATCCGCGCCAGTAGTGCGGTGGCGCGCTCGCTGTTCTGAGCGCGGAAGTGGTTCTCGGCGGCCCGCAGGAGCAAGGCCTGGTCGGCCGGCGGGAGGGCCTGCAGGGCCAGCTGTTCAAACAGTTCAGCCGCGGCGGCATGTTCTCCGGCCTCCTCCAGCGCTATCGCTTGCGCCGTGAGCGGATCGGTTGCGGTATCCCGGACACCTGGCGACGGCATACAGCCGACCACAGTAAGCAGGATCAACAGCGTGAGGAGAAATTTAGCAGGTCTTTGTTGCATGGTCGCTTTCAGGCAGGCAGGATTGAGCAAGACAGTATCTTTTTTTGGGGTGTGCCGTGTCAATGGATAAGGGGTGCTTGTATGGATAAGGGGTGCTTGTATATCGTTGCCATGCCGATAGGCAATCGTGCCGACATTACCGAGCGGGCGAAGCAGGTACTCTCTTCGGTGGATGTGATCGCTGCCGAGGATACCCGTCACAGCCGGCCACTGCTGCAGACGCTGGCGATCACCACGCCGCTGCTGGCGTTGCATGAGCACAATGAACAGAAGCTGGTCGGGCGGCTGGTCGATCAGCTCACGGCCGGCGGCACCCTGGCGCTGATATCCGATGCCGGTACCCCGCTGATCAGTGATCCCGGATTTCCGCTGGTGCGCGCCTGCCGGGAGGCGGGCGTGCGCGTGGTGCCGATTCCCGGACCCAGTGCGCTGATCTGCGCCCTTTCAGCGGCCGGTCTGCCGACCGACCGGTTTCTGTTTGAGGGGTTTCCGGCCAGGACCGGATCGGCCAGGCGTGAGCAGTTCAGGCGTCTCAAGGATGAGGGGATGACCCTGATCTTCTACGAAGCGAGTCACCGGATTGTGGAGTGTCTGAGCGACATGATGGCGGTGTTCGGGGGAGATCGCCCGGCGGTAGTCGCCCGGGAGCTGACCAAACTGCACGAGACCATCCTCTCCCGCCCCCTGGCCGCGCTGGTGGAACTCCTGGAACAGGACCCGAATCAGCGCAAGGGGGAGTTCGTGGTACTGGTGGCGGGCGCACAGCGGAGCGCGGACGCTATCGATCCAGAGACGGAACGGATACTGGGCGTACTGCTGGAGGAGGTGCCGACCAAACAGGCGGCGGCACTGGCGGCCCGCATAACCGGCGCCAAGAAGAACCAGCTCTATCAGCGGGCGCTGGAGCTGCGCGGGTAGGCCTCGGAGTCTGTCGGTCAAGCCCGACAGACTCTTAGAACACCGCCCGGCGGGACCAGGCGGCATTCTGTTCAGTTACGGCGTTCGGTTACCCGCGTTTCGGGTGGATCTCTATCTTTTTGGAACGTTTGGCCTCGACCTTCGGGATGACCACTTCAAGCACGCCGTCCTTGCCGCTGGCCTTGATCAGGTCGGGGTCGGTATTGTCCGGCAGGCTGAAGCGCCGGTAGAAACTGCCATAGGAACGTTCGACCCGCTTGTATCCCTCCTTGTTCTCAGTCACCTCGTGACGTTTTTCGCCTTTGATCGTCAACATGCCGTCCTCCATGCTGAGCTCGATCTTGTCCGGCTCCACGCCGGGGATATCGGCGTGCAGTACATAACGGTCCTCTTCCTCCTTGATGTCGATGGCGGGTGTCCAGTCCCCACCCACCACACTGGAATCGTCACTCTGGGCAAGGGAGGTGCGGGGACTGCGGTTCAGTTCATCCTGCCACAGCCTCATCAGCTGCCAGGGATCAGATATCAGGCGTGTCATTTCGATACCTCCTGTGGTTGTGCTATTCCCATTAAATATATATGGGGATTTTTAGCGGATTCAAGGGGGTGTGGCGGGTTGATTTTTGCCGGGTGCGGCAGGCGGGCGGGACGCCTCCCCCGGGCGGGGGAGGCGGGATTGGGCGGGATTGTTCAGGCGGCAAAATTGGCCGAGACAGACGCCCAGTTGACGATGCCCCAGATCGATTCCAGGTATTTGGGGCGGGCATTGCGGTAGTCGATGTAGTAGGCGTGTTCCCATACATCGATAGTCAGCAGCGGGGTCTTGCCTTCGGTCATCGGGTTGGCGGCGTTGGAGGTGTTGACGATCTCCAGGTCGCCTGCGTTGTTCTTTACCAGCCAGGTCCAGCCGGAACCGAAATTGCCGGCGGCGGAGGCCGAGAACTGTTTCTGGAACTCCTCCATGGAACCAAATGCACGGTTGATGGCGTCGGCCAGCTCACCGCTGGGCGCGGCACCGCCCGGACAGAGGCAGTTCCAGTAAAAGGTGTGATTCCAGATCTGGGCGGCGTTGTTGAACAGGCCGCCGGAGGATTTCAGGATGATATCCTCGAGCGCCGCGCCCTCGAAATCGGTGCCCTTGACCAGATTGTTCAGGTTGGTCACATAGGTCTGGTGATGTTTGCCGTAGTGATACTCCAGCGTCTCTTTTGAGAGTACCGGTTCCAGAGCGTCCTGGGCGTAGGGTAAGGGGGGGAGTTCGTATGCCATGGTGTATCTTCCTTAATAATGTGTTGCTGTTGATAAAGTTAGAATCATAATAACATAGTAATTTGCTTGGTATTATAATACCAGCGTTAATTTCGATTCAAGATCATCCCTCAATCCATCCATAGCTATAGTGTGTGGATGGGCCCGGGGCAAGGTTATAATGGCCAGATCGAACAGGTTCCGGGCCATTGGCCAGCAGGACAAAAATACAAGGCAGGAAACAGTCAATGTGTGGAATATGTGGGGAGTTGCGACTCGATGGCGGCCGGCCCGATCTGGGCGGGATTGCCCGAATGACGGCCCGGCTGGAGCGGCGGGGACCGGATCACGGGGGGAGCTATAGCGACGGACCGCTGGCGTTCGGCCATCGCCGGCTTGCCATTATCGATCTCTCCACCCGGGCCAACCAGCCCATGGTGGACCAGGAGTTGGGGCTGGCGCTGGTGTTCAACGGCACCATCTACAACTATCCCGAGCTGCGCGAGACGCTGAAACGGGACGGTTACCACTTCTATTCCGAGGGCGACAGCGAGGTGATCCTCAAGGCGTGGCACGCCTGGGGGGAGCGCTGTGTCGACCGCCTGCAGGGGATGTTCGCCTTCGCGATCTGGGATCAGGGCAAGAAACAGCTGTTCATGGCCCGGGACCGGATGGGGATCAAGCCGTTCTACTACAGCCTCACCGATGAGCGGTTCCGTTTCGCCTCCAATGTGCAGGCGCTGCTCGCGGCGGGTGACGTCGATACCACCCTGGATCCGGTCGCCCTGCACCACCAGTTTACCCTGCACGCGGTGGTGCCCGCGCCACGGACGATTCTCCAGGGCGTGCGCAAACTGGCACCGGGGCATTCGCTGCTGATCGATGCCGATGGCCGGCGCACCGAGCATCGCTACTGGCAGCTCGACGCCAGCCGGCCGGCCCAACCGCGTAGCGATGGCGAGTGGCTGGAGGCCATCCACGAGGCGCTGCGCCAGGCGGTGCACAAGCGCAACAAGATATCCGATGTGCCGGTGGGGGTGCTGCTGTCGGGGGGGCTCGATTCCAGCCTGCTGGTGGCACTGCTGGCGGAGTCGGGGGTGTCGGATCTGCGCACCTTCTCGGTCGGCTTCGAGGACCACCCGGATGAGAAGGGGAACGAGTTTGAATACTCCGACCAGGTGGTGGAGCGCTACGCCACCCGCCATCACAAGTACCTGATCCCCAATGCGGAGGTGCTGAAGCGCCTGCCGGAGGCGGTGGACGCCATGGCCGAGCCGATGTTCGGCCAGGACGCGGTGGCCTTCTACCTGCTGTCGGAACAGGTCTCGAAACAGATCAAGGTGGTCCAGTCCGGGCAGGGGGCGGATGAAGTGTTCGGCGGCTACTTCTGGTATCCGCGCATGCGGGACGAGGGGCAGGGGACGGCGGTGGAACGTTTCGCCCGCCACTATTTCGACCGCGACCATGAGGAGTACCGGCGCCTGGTCACGGCCGATTTCCGCGGCGAGGATCACACCAGCCGGCTGGTCGCCGAGTTGCTCGATGAACCCGGGGCGGAGAGTTTCATGGATGCGGTGCTGCGCATGGATATCACCACCCTGATCGTGGATGATCCGGTGAAGCGGGTCGACAACATGACCATGGCCTGGGGGCTGGAGGCGCGGGTGCCGTTCCTCGACCAGCAGTTGGTGGAGCTGGCGGCGCAATGCCCGCCCGAACTGAAGCTGCGGGAGGGGGGCAAGTATCCCCTGAAGGCGATGGCCCGGGGACTGCTGCCCGATTCGGTGATCGATCGGCCCAAGGGCTACTTCCCGATGCCGGCGCTGAAGTACGTACGGGGCGACTTTCTCCACTTCATGCGGGATATCCTGGATTCGGCCGCCTGCCGGCAACGGGGGCTCTATTCCCGTGCCTATGTCGACCTGCTGCTGGCCGCGCCGGAAATGCACCATACCCGGTTGCTCGGCAGCAAGCTCTGGCACTTGGCGCTGCTGGAATACTGGCTGCAACGCAACGTGGACGCCGCCTGAGCCAAAGGCGACCGGGGAAGTTTCGATGTACGCACGGGGTGATTGGTTTGCCTTGCTGGCCTCACGTGATGACTTGTTTCCTCGAATCCGGCCCCATTTTCAGCGCCTGCCCAAACTCGCTTCGCTCAAACAAGGGCAGGCTTGAATCTGAAAAAGGGGCCGGATTCGAGGCGCCATCAAGATCGACCAACAAGGCAAACCAATCACTTATAGACTGGGTGAGTAGTCACGTTTCGATAAAGGAAGTAGATTATGTATTCAATCATGATTACCTTGCACCTGCTGGGTGTGGTCGTGTGGGTCGGGGGGATGTTCTTTGCCCACATGGCGTTGCGTCCGGCGGCCGTCGAGGTGCTGGAACCGCCGCAGCGCCTGCCCCTGATGAAGCGCACCCTGGACCGCTTTTTCCCCTGGGTCTGGCTGGCCATCGTCCTGATCCTGGGCAGTGGCTACGCCATCCAGTTCGGCATACTGGGGGCCGGGGCGGGTCTCCACGTGCACATCATGCAGGGGATCGGCCTGGCCATGGTGGCGCTGTTCTGCTACATCTACTTCCTGCCCTACCGGCAGATGGGGCGGGCGCTTCAGGCCGGGGAGCTGTCCCAGGCCGGTGCGCGGCTGGCGGTGATGCGCCGGATTATCGGTATCAATTTGGTGCTGGGACTGGTGACCATCGTCATCGGCGCGGCCAAGCCGTTTTGACAGGTTGAACCTATGCATGGTAAATGCATCGAACAGTGGGGCGGTAGGGCGCTGCCCTTGAAATCGTCGGCGGATAACCCCATGTGCCGCCCAGGGTCAGTTTTTACACAGAGGTGAATGATGGACGTATTGGAGCGAATCAAAGAGCAGGTTGAGGGCAACCCCATAGTGCTGTACATGAAGGGGACACCACAGTTTCCCCAGTGTGGCTTCTCATCCCGCGCCGCCGCGGCACTGCAGGACTGTGGCGTGGAGTTCGCTTACGTCAACGTGTTGTCGGACCCGGAGATTTTCGAGAATCTCCCCCGCTATGCCGACTGGCCGACCTTTCCGCAACTCTATATCAAGGGTGAACTGGTGGGCGGTTGCGACATCACCCTGGAGCTGCACCAGACCGGTGAGCTGCAGAAGTTGACCGCCGAGGCCGCCGGGAAGTAAACTCGCCAGCTTGGAAAAAACCGGCACGCAGCGATGCGTTGCCGGTTTTTTTGTCCAGGGATGGCCGGGAGCGGCGTTGTCCAGGGATCGGCGTAGGGGCAACCCCCCGTGGTTGCCCGGGGGAACGGATTGCCGGTGGATAAAGGGCAGGCACAGGGACTTGCCCCTACGGCGCGCAGCCGGATGGCGGCGCCGTTGGTCGGTGCCTGTCTATCCCGCTCCGCCGAACGCGCCTTGCGGCAGCCAGGGCCTTTCCGTTGCTTGCTGTTGCCACTGATTGACGATCCGGCAAAACAGTTCGGCGGTCTTCTCGGTGTCATAGATGGCCGAATGGGCCTCGTTGTTGTCCCACTCCAGGCCGGCGGCCAAGGCGGCCTTGGCGAGTACCGTCTGGCCATAGGCAAGTCCCGCCAGCGACACCGTATCGAAGGTGCTGAAGGGGTGGAACGGGTTGCGCTTGATACCGGTACGCGCCACCGCCGCATTCAGAAATCCGAGGTCAAAAAAAGCGTTGTGGCCCACCAGAATTGCCCGGTTGCAGCCGCTGGCCTTCACCGCCTGGCGGATCGGTGTGAAGATCTCGTTCAGCGCCTGCCTTTCCGGCAGGGCGTTGCGAAACGGGTGGTCGGGGTCGATGCCGTTGAACTCCAGCGCCTTGGGTTCCAGGTTGGCACCGGGAAACGGGGTGACATGGCGGGCGTGACACGTAGTGGTATGGAGCAGGCCGTTTCCGTCCATCACCAGGATAATGGCGGCAATCTCCAGCAGGGCGTCGGTCTTGGCATTGAACCCCGCGGTCTCCACGTCAACCACCACGGGAAGAAAGCCTCGGAAGCGTTGCGCAATAGCCGGATTGATGGGGTAGTCTGTCATAGCGGCACAGGATAATGGAATCGGCCCCGGTTTTCGATCAGAACATCCGGGTGTGCGGAAAAACATGCCCGGACGGCTCCGCAAATCAGCTATTTGTGTACGCCGGCATTTCAAGCCCGAACGTAACTACTCACCCGGTCTGTAAGTGATTGGCCTGCCTTGTTGGCCGGATTTGAGGAGGCAAGCCATCGTGTGAGGCCAGCAAGGCAGGCCAATCATCCCGTAGCATTGGTGGATGCGCCTACCGGCTTATCCACCCTACATCCTTACCCCGTGAGTAGTTACACCCGAACTCCGATCCCGGATCGGCATTTGCGTATTTCCCTATACACGTCTATTTTCCTTCATTCGCGGCCAACACTTTTTCCGTCGTCGCGCCGGGTCAGGCGGGTAGAGAAAATACAGGTCCTCACCTTGAACCAATCTGGATAGCGATGCGACAGGATCGGAAAACACGGCTGCTGTGCGGCATACTGCTGTTGATGGCGGCCATCGCCTGGCTGATGCCCCTGGCTGCCGCCGAGCTGCTGTTCTCCCGGGGGCTGCTGTTCCAGGTTGAGCGGGATGGGGAGCCGGTCGGCTATCTGTTCGGTACCATGCATTCTGAAGATCCCCGGGTGCTGGCCCTGCCGGGGCCGGTGGAGCGGGCCTTTGTCGAGTCCCCGCGCCTCCTTGTGGAAGTGAATATGGATGGGGCCAGTCTGCTCGCGTCAGTGGCGGCAATGCTGCTTGACGATGGGCGGGAGCTACGCGATATCCTCGACCCCGCCCTCTATCGGGAGACGGTGGCGACGGCTGCGCGGTTGGGTCTACCCGAGGCGGCGCTACGCTACTACAAGCCGTGGGCCTTGGCTATCATGCTGAGTCTGCCGCCATCCGAGACCGGTCTGTTTCTCGATCTCGTACTCTACAGACGGGCGCTGGAGTTGAACAAGGAGGTGGCCGGGCTTGAGACCATCCGAGAGCAGTTGGACCTGTTCGATTCCCTCTCCGAAGAGGATCAGGTCCTTTTATTGCGCGATACGTTAAATAATTTCGAACAGCTGCCGACAATCTTTCAGGTACTGCTCGACCGCTATCTCGATCGTGACCTGGCGGGGCTGGTGGAGATCAACCAGCAGCTACTTGGCGGGAGTGCCGAGCCGCTGGTCGAGCGTTTTCAAGCCAGGGCGGTCGACGAGCGGAACCGGCGCATGGTTGAGCGGCTGGAAGCGCCACTGGCGCGGGGCGGCGTGTTTGTCGCGGTGGGTGCCCTGCACCTGCCGGGCGAGCAGGGGATCCTCAGGCTGTTGGAGCGGCGCGGCTATCGGATTGTCAGAAAATACTGATAATTCTGTTTTATGGGTGTGACGGATAGTCAAATATGCTAAATTTCGCCACTGTTTGGGAAATGAGTCACAAATTTTTATTAAACAAGCATGTTGGTCTGTTAAGGATAAGAAAAATGAAGGGTGAGCGTCTGTTAAAGCCGTTACGGATCCTGCTGCTATCACTTTTGGCAGCGGTATTGTCCGGCTGTGCGTCGACCGGCGAGTATGCGGATCCAAGAGATCCGATCGAGGGATTCAACCGAGCGATGTACTCATTCAATGAAGGACTGGATGATATCCTGATGAAGCCGCTGGCCAGGGGCTACAAGGCGATCACCCCGGCGCCTGTGGATACCGGCATCAGCAACTTCTTCGGCAATCTGGCCGATGTGGGCTCGGCCATAAACAACCTGCTGCAGTTCAAGTTGGAACGTGCCGCCACTGACGTTGGGCGGGTGCTGGTCAACTCCACCATCGGCCTGCTCGGCTTCATTGACGTGGCCAGCAACATGAATATGCAGAAATATGGCGAGGACTTTGGCCAGACCATGGGCGCCTGGGGCCTGGATCCCGGTCCGTATATCGTGTTGCCGCTCTTCGGTCCGAGCAGCGGTCGCGATACCGTGGGTCTGGTGGTCGACTGGTATACCGACCCGGTACGCTATGTCAAACCCAACCACTGGCGCAACAGCCTGATCGGCCTGCGCGCCATCGATACCCGTGCCGACCTGCTGAGTGCAAGCCGGGTGCTGGCAGAGGCGGCCCTGGATCCCTATGAATTTCAGCGTGACGCCTATCTGCAGAAACGTCGTAATGACGTCTATGATGGTGCCCCCCCGCCGGAGGCGGATGAGTAAAGCCATCGCTTGCTCCCGAAAAACCCCTTCCGTCGAGAAGGGGTTTTTTTTGGCTCTATCCCAGTTAGTTGTTGATGTTGAACAAGCTTGGTGAATCCCCCCCGTAGCAGGAGCGCCTCCGGCGGATTGGCGCGGTTTCGATAATCCACCGCCGGTTGGGGACAGATGATGACCGGGCAGATTGCCGGTTTCGGGCCGAGTGCACCGAGTGCGTGAGTCGAGCCTGAATCAAGCACATCTTATCCATACATAAATATTTTCAATTATATAAATTAAGTAAATGCTAATATTATTTTTTACAGGAAAGCATGCAGTATCAAAGCTTCCGCACTGGAGATAGAGACTTAAATTTACGGAGAGATACCATGAACAAATTTGTTAAGGCTGCTGCAATCGCTGCTCTGTTGGCTACCTCTGCATCCGCATCCGCCTGGTGGGGCGGTCCTTGGGGTGGTGGTCCCTGGAATGGTTTCGGTGACGGTTTTGGTGATGGCGCCGGTGACTTCAATATGAATTTCAGTGGCCGCAGCAACATGTACGGAACCGGCCGTGGCTATGGCTACAACAACCCGTACTACGGCTATGGCCCCTACGGCGCCCCTTACGGCTATGCCCCTTATGGAGCACCTTACGGCTACGCCCCCTACGGTTATCCGGTTGCTCCGGTAGCCCCCCAGGTGGCCCCGGCAGCACCGGCCGCGGAAAAGTAAACGGGTCGATTGCGACATAACCCTCCAGGGAAGGGTGTGGTACAGGGACGTACCCTCACGGTAACGGTCTTTTGTCCGCGCGGCATGACGTCACAGGGTGGCGGTCAGGGCAGGCGGCGATGAAGGATTGGATAATAGACAACGGAAGGATTTAAATGATGAATAAGATTGCAACCCTGGTCGCGGCAGCGGCCCTTTCAACACTGTCCATGAGCGCCAGCGCCTGGTGGGGTGGTCCGTGGAACGGTCTGGGTGACGGCTTCGGAAACGGCGTGGGTGACGGCTCATTCAGCATGAATTTCAGCGGTCGCAGTCGTTTTTCTGGTTATGGTGACGGCTATGGTTATAACCAGCCGTACTATGGATACCCGTATTATGGTGCCTATGCCCCGGCCGCTCCGCTGATCGCCCCTCTGAGCGAGGAGCAGCAGCAGGCGATGGAGCAGCAGCAGAAGGCGTTCGCGGAACAGCAGGCGAAGGCCATGCAGGAGGCGGTGGAAGCGCAGCGCAAGTTTGCCGAGCAGTTTGCCGCCCAAACTCAACCCCAGCCCCAACCCCAACCATTTGCCGCTCCCGCTGCCCCGTTCGAACTGCCGGCGGATGTACAGGCCCGGCGTGACGAGATGCAGAAACAGATGGAGGCCCGCCGGGCCGAGATGATGAAGCGCGTCGAGGCGCAGCGCGCTTCTGCCCGGGAGCAGCAGGCAGCCCGGCGCCAGGAGATGGAGGCGCGGCATAGCGCTCGCGAACTCTGATAATGTAAGCCCTTCACCGGGCAAGGCTCCACCCCGAAAGCACCCGCGGCACCCAGCCGCGGGTGCTTTTTTTTGTCCAGGTATGGACTTATGCCGCGGAGGTCAGGAGGAGTGGTACAGGGATGTACCGTTTACGGAGCCGAGGATGCAATGGCCGGGAGCGGTATTGTCCAGGGGCGGGTGTAGGGGCAACCCCCCATGGTTGCCGGATATCTCCGGGCATCCGGGGCCAGGACAGGCACGGGGGTCTGCCCCTACGGGTCGGGCGGTGGTTGTTTCCTGTACCGCGTAGGGGTACCCCGCTTTTCACCGGCAACAGTCTATGCTCATAGCAGTGGCGGGATCGCCCTGCGCCTACGGTTGATCGGTTGCGGGCGAATCCTGTATATTTATTCTCACAATATAAAGAATTGAATAATTCAATAGTAATGCCCGGCTTAATAGTTTCTTTCGCAACTGCCCGGGTATTTCATTTAATAATCAATCTATGCACTAAAGGAAGCGAGCGTGTTCAATGAAGCCGGATATTGATCCTGAAGAGACCCGGGAGTGGCTCGAAGCCCTGGAAGCGGTTCTGGAGAATGAGGGAACCGAGCGGGCCCACTATCTGATCGAGACCCTGATCGACAAGGCGCGCCGCTCCGGCGCCTATCTGCCCTACAGCGCCAATACCGCCTATATCAACACCATACCGGTGACCAAACAGAAACGGTTTCCCGGTGATCCCGCCATGGAGCGGCGCATCCGCTCCTTTATCCGCTGGAATGCCATGGCCATGGTGGTGCAGGCGAACCGCCTGAGCCCGGAGCTGGGGGGGCACATCTCCAGCTTCGCCTCCGCCGCCACCCTCTACGATGTCGCCTTCAACCACTTCTTCCATGCGCGCAGCAAGGCGCGGGATGGGGATCTGGTGTTTTTCCAGGGCCACTCGGCGCCCGGCATCTACGCCCGCGCCTTCCTGGAGGGGCGCCTGAGCGAGGAGGATCTCTACAGCTTTCGCCAGGAGTCGGAGGGGGAGGGGCTCTCCTCCTATCCCCACCCCTGGCTGATGCCCGGCTTCTGGCAGTTCCCCACGGTCTCCATGGGCCTGGGGCCGCTGATGGCCATCTATCAGGCGCGCTTCATGCGTTACCTGGGCGATCGCGGTATCGTCAGCACCGAACCGCGCAAGGTGTGGGCCTTCATGGGGGATGGCGAGAGCGATGAGCCGGAGTCCCTGGGGGCCATCTCCCTGGCCGGCCGCGAGCGGCTGGACAACCTGGTGTTCGTGGTCAACTGCAATCTGCAGCGGCTGGACGGGCCGGTGCGCGGCAACGGCAAGATCATCCAGGAGCTGGAGGCGGTGTTCCGGGGGGCCGGGTGGAACGTGATCAAGGTGATCTGGGGCGGTTACTGGGACCCGTTGCTGGCCCGGGACACGCAGGGGTTGCTGCGCAAGCGCATGGAAGAGGCGGTGGATGGGGATTACCAGACCTACAAGGCGAAGGGCGGTGCCTATACCCGCGAGCACTTCTTCGGCAAATACCCCGAGCTGGCCGATATGGTGGCCAACATGACCGACGAGGATATCTGGCGCCTGAACCGGGGCGGCCACGATCCCTACAAGATCTATGCCGCCTACGCCGCCGCCATGGAACACAAGGGGCAGCCGACTGTGATCCTGGCCAAGACGGTCAAGGGCTACGGCATGGGCATCGCGGGCGAGGGGCAGAACATCACCCACTCGCAGAAGAAGATGGGCGAGGTGGCCCTGAAGGGGTTTCGCGACCGCTTCAACATCCCCATCCCGGATGAGAAGATCAATGAGATGCCCTTCTACAAACCGGCCGCCGACAGCCCGGAGCTGAAATACCTGCTGCAGCGGCGCGAGGCCCTGGGCGGCTCCCTACCGGCGCGTTTTGCGGCTACCCCAAAACTGGAGGTCCCGGCGCTGGAGTTTTTTGCCGCCATGCTGCAGGGTACGGGTGAACGGGAGATGTCCACCACCATGGCGTTTGTCCGCATCCTCTCGATCCTGATACGCGACAAGCAGCTGGGCAAGCGGGTGGTACCGATCATCCCGGACGAGGCACGCACCTTCGGCATGGAGGGGATGTTCCGCCAGCTGGGCATCTACTCCTCGGTGGGCCAGCTCTACACCCCGGTGGACTCGGACCAGGTGATGTATTACCGCGAGGACAAGCAGGGCCAGATCCTGCAGGAGGGGATCACCGAGGCGGGGGCCATGTCCTCCTGGATCGCCGCCGCTACCGCCTATGCCAACCACGGCATCAGCATGATCCCGTTCTACGCCTACTACTCCATGTTCGGTTTCCAGCGGGTCGGTGACCTGGCTTGGGCGGCCGGCGACATGCAGGCGCGCGGCTTCCTGATCGGCGGTACCGCCGGGCGCACCACCCTGGCGGGCGAGGGGCTGCAGCACCAGGATGGCCACAGCCATCTGCAGGCGGCGACCATCCCCAACTGTGTCGCCTACGATCCCACCTTCGCCTACGAACTGACGGTGATTATCCAGGATGGCCTGCGACGCATGTACCAGGAGCAGGAGAACATCTTCTACTACATCACGGTGATGAACGAGAACTACGGCCATCCGCCCATGCCCGAGGGCGTAGCGGAGGGGATCGTCAGGGGGATGTACCTGCTGCAGTCCGCCGGCCGCCGCAAGAAACGGGTGCAACTGCTGGGCAGCGGCACCATCCTGCGCGAGGTGATCGCCGCGGCGGAACTGCTGGAGCAGGACTTCGGCATCGCGGCGGATATCTGGAGCGTCACCAGTTTCAACGAACTGCGGCGCGAGGGACTGGATGTGGAACGCTGGAACATGCTGCACCCGGGGCAGCCGCCCCGGCTCAGCTATGTAGAACAGCAGTTGCACGGCCGGACCGGACCGGTGGTGGCGGCCACCGACTATATCCGCAGCTATGCCGATCAGATCCGCCCCTTTGTCCCCGGCACCTACCGGGTGCTGGGCACGGACGGCTACGGCCGCAGCGACCGGCGCAGTCAGTTGAGGAAATTCTTCGAAGTGAACCGTTACTACGTGGTGCTGGCCGCGCTCAAGGCGCTCGCCGATGAGGGAGTGCTGAAGCCGGCGGAGGTGAGCGCGGCGATCAAAAAATACCGGATCGACCCGGACAAGCCCAACCCGTGGACGGTGTAGCGCAGTCGGACTGGGGTGTGGAAGCATGACGAATAATCTGGAGGCCCGCTGTGGCGAGTGAAATAAAAGAACTGGTGCCGGATATCGGCGACTTTTCCGGCGTAGAGGTGATCGAGGTGCTGGTCGCCAAGGGGGACCGGGTGAAGGTGGAGGATTCCCTGGTCACCCTGGAGAGCGACAAGGCCACCATGGAGATACCGGCCGCCCACGCCGGAGTGGTCAAGTCGGTCGCGGTCAAGGTGGGGGACACCATCAGCCAGGGCGATTTGCTGCTGATCATCGAGGCGGAGGAGGCCGCTGAGGAGTCGGTCGGGGAGACGCCACCGGCCGAGGTCCCGGTCGTCCCGCCTGAGGAGCCGGCCGAAGCAACCGCCGCCGGCAGTGAGAGTGAGGCGACGGCGCCACCGGTGCCGGCGGAGGAAGTTCCCGCCGAGGCGGCCCGGGCGGGAGAACGCCTGCCGGGGGAGAAGGCGACCCAGCCGCCGCCGGTCCAGCCCCACCCCGCGGACGAGCCGCATCACTTGGCCCACGCCAGCCCCTCGGTGCGCAGCTTCGCCCGCGAGCTGGGGGTCGACCTGAGCCTGGTGGAGGGAAGTGGCAGAAAGGGCCGCATCACCCGGGAGGATGTACAGGGCTTTATCAAGCAGGCACTCAGGGCGGGGGGCGGCGCGCGGGTTCCCGGTGCATTGCGTTTGCCGGAAGTGCCGGAGGTGGATTTTACCCGCTTCGGTGAAGTGGAGGTGCGGCCGCTCAGCCGGATCAAGAAGATCGGCGGGGCCCACCTGACCGCCTGCTGGCTGAATATTCCCCATGTCACCCAGTTCGACGAGGCCGACATTACCGAACTGGAGGCGTTTCGCCGCGAGCAGAAGGAGGCGGCGGCCCAGCGGGATATCAGGCTCACCTTCCTGCCGTTCCTGATCAAGGCCTGTGTCGGCGCCCTGAAGGCGATGCCGGAGTTCAACAGCTCGCTCAGCCCCGACCGGGAAAGCCTGATCTACAAGTGCTACTTTCATATCGGTGTTGCGGTGGACACGCCGAACGGTCTGATGGTGCCGGTGTTGCGGGATGTGGACGGCAAATCGATCTTTGAGTTGGCCGCCGAACTGGCCGAGGTGAGCGAGCGGGCCCGGCAGGGCAAGTTGGGACCGGCCGACCTGCAGGGGGGGTGTTTCTCCATCTCCAGTCTCGGCGGCATCGGCGGCACCGCCTTCACCCCCATCGTCAATGCCCCGGAAGTGGCGATCCTGGGCGTGTCGCGCTCCGCCATGAAGCCGGTCTGGAACGGCAAAAAATTCACCCCCCGACTGATCCTGCCGCTCTCGCTCTCCTATGATCACCGGGTCATCGATGGGGCGCAGGCGGCCCGGTTTACGGTCCTCCTGTCGACGCTGTTGGCGGATATACGCCGACTGCTGTTATAGCCGGGGCCGATTCGGCGACGTTTTTTCCACAATGGGTGGGTTTTTGGGAAATTTATAATTTCAATTTATTGGCGGATAGGCTACCCTTTGCAGGGTTTCGGGGCAAAGTCAGTAATTAGTACGTTTATCCAATTATTTTTTTATTATTTTTCGGCTTTTTTGTATTTTTCGGTTTTTTTTCAGAAAAAGCAGCCGGGCCGGATACGCAGCGGATAGCTTGAACGCCGATCTCCGGGTCCGTGATGGCGGATTTTCAGGGGCGGGTCAGCAGGACCAGTGGGGGTTATCCTGAATTATGGAATTTGCATAGGGTGAAGCAAAAGAGATGAATAACAATTCCGGCTCCAATAGCGCACAGGGCGCAGTCGACATCCAGGCGGAAGTGGTAGTACTCGGTGCGGGCCCAGGGGGCTATACCGCCGCCTTTCGTGCCGCCGATCTGGGTAAAAAGGTGGTGCTGATCGAGAAGCACGCAAACCTGGGCGGCGTCTGTCTGAATGTCGGCTGCATCCCCTCGAAGTCGCTGCTGCACTCGGCGGCGATCATCAACGAGGCGGCCGAGATCGAACACATGGGCATCAGCTTCGGCAAACCGAAGATCGACCTGGACAAGATGCGCGCCGGCAAGGACAAGGTGGTGGCCCGCCTGACCCAGGGCCTGGCGGCCCTGGCCAAACAGCGCAAGGTCGAGGTGGTGACCGGCTGGGGACAGTTCGAAAGCCCGAACCGTATCAGTGTCGACACCGGCAAGGGTCGGGTGACCATCGGTTTCGATAACGCCATCATCGCCTGCGGCTCACGGCCGGTGGCGATTCCCGGTTTCCCCAATGATGATCCCCGACTGATCAACTCCACCGGCGCCCTGGAACTGGAAGACATCCCCAGGAAGATGCTGGTGGTGGGTGGCGGCATTATCGGCCTGGAGATGGGCACGGTGTACGCCACCCTGGGCAGCCAGGTCGATGTGGTGGAACTGCAGTCGAGCCTGATCCCCGGCTGTGATACCGATCTGATCCGGCCGCTGCAGAAGCGTCTCAAGGAGCAGTTCAACAGCATCATGCTGGACACCAAGGTGACCGAGATCAAGGCACAGAAGGGCGGCCTGAAGGTGACCTTCGAAGGCAAGCACGCCCCGGAAAAAGCGCTCGTGTACGACAAGGTCCTGGTGGCGGTCGGACGCGTCCCCAACGGCAAGCTGATCGGCGCCGACCTGGCCGGGGTCAAGGTGGATGAGCGCGGCTTCATCGCCGTGGATCAGCACATGCGCACCAATGTGCCCAACATCTATGCCATCGGCGACGTGGTGGGCAATCCGATGCTGGCCCACAAGGCGACCCACGAGGCGAAGGTCGCCGCGGAAGTGATCTCCGGCCATCACGCCCTGTTCGATCCGCTGACCATTCCGTCGGTGGCCTACACCAACCCGGAAGTGGCCTGGATGGGGCTGACCGAGACGGATGCCAAGGCGCAGGGCATCGCCTACGAGAAGGCCACCTTCCCCTGGGCCGCCTCCGGTCGCGCCCTGGGCATCGGCCGCGAAGAGGGCATGACCAAGCTGCTGTTCGATCCCGCCACCAAGCGCCTCCTCGGCGCCGGCATTGTCGGCGTGAATGCCGGCGAGTTGATCGGCGAGACGGTGCTGGCCCTGGAGATGGGGGCGGATGCCGAGGATATCGGCCTGACCATCCATCCGCACCCGACCCTGAGCGAGACCATCTGCTTCGCGGCGGAGATGGCGGAAGGCTCCATTACCGACCTGATGCCGCCGAAAAAGAAGTAAACGGCCCGGCCCCTTCGGCGCCGGGTCGGGTGATTCAATCACTCGCTCCCGGCGCCGGAATGATGCACGAGAGCTGAACGGACAATGCGACTCCACTACCGAGAATACGGCAACTACGGCGACCAGCACCCCACGCTGGTCTTTCTGCACGGCCTGCTCGGCTCCTCCACCAACTGGCACTCGTTGGCCCGTGGGCTGGCCGACCGGTTCCACGTGCTGGTGCCGGACCTGCGCAACCACGGCCGCTCGCCCCACGACGAGGATGTCAGCTATGCCGCCCTGGCTCGGGATGTGGCGCAGCTGATTGACGAGCAGGGGCTGGAGTCGGCGCTGCTGATCGGACACAGTATGGGGGGGAAGGCCGCCATGTGGCTGGCCCTGGAACAGCCGGAACGGGTGACCGGACTGGTGGTGGTGGATATCGCGCCGGTCGCCTATCCCAACCGCTTCGGGGTGATCTATGAGGCGCTGCACGCGGTTGACCAGGCGCCTGTCGGCAGTCGGGGTGAGGCGGATGCGATCCTCGCCGGCTATCTGGATGAAGCGGGGTTGCGCCAGTTCCTGCTGCAGAATCTGCGACAGGAGGCCGGCGGCTGGGGATGGCGCATGAATCTGCCGGCCCTGACCCGCGGCATGGCGGAGATCGTCGGTTTCCCCGCCCACGACGGCCCCGCCTATCCCGGGCCTACCCTGTTCATTCATGGTGAACAGTCGGACTATCTGCAGCCCGAGGCCCGACCGGTCATCCGCCGGCTGTTTCCGCGCGCCCAACTGCAAGGCGTCCCGGGAGCCGGCCACTGGGTCTATGCCGAGCAGCCGCAGGCGTTCTCCGCCCTGCTGAATGAGTTTCTGCACGACTTCTGATCGATCGCCGTCTACGTTGCCTTCCCTTCCGAATCTATCTACCGGTCAGCGGTTAAATAATTCACAACACAGCGCGACGATGTGGGGTATTCTTTAACCTGAAAAAACGCTTTCAGCGCATCAACAATCCATACTCCCAGGCTGCCACCGCCCGGAACAATAACCAAAGAACGCAAGAACGGGGTCCGACCAGAATGGAAAATACGCAAACCCGTATCGGTAGGGTTACCGAAGTACGTGAAAACATCATGCTCGCCGAGCTGACCACGATGGAGCACGGCGAGTTTCCCGTGGTCCCGGCGGAAACGGGCGATATCTCCGTGGGCCAGCTGGGCTCCTATCTCATGGTCAAACAGCGTGGTATTGAGGTGGTGGCCATGGTGATCAGCGCCGCTCAGGAACACCTGGAGGCGGGGGGTATGCGTGGGGTGATGACGCTGGTCCCGCTGGGCGAACTGGACCGGGACAGGAACTTTCACCGCGGGGTAATCCACTATCCGACCCCGGGGGCGGAGGTGCATGTGGTGCGTGCGGATGAGGTCGCCATCCTGTTCAGGAAGTTTCAGTCCACCGGTTTCGAACTGGGCTACCTGCCCACCCTCACCTCCATGGGGGTGTGTCTGGATCCCACGGCCCTGTTTAGCCGTCACATGGCGATTCTCGGCCAGTCCGGCTCCGGCAAGTCCTGGGCGGTGGCCAGCATGCTCCAGCGCACCGTGCAGGTGATGCCGAAGGCCAAGGTGATCCTGCTGGATCTGCACGGCGAGTACGTATGGAGCGAGGGCGAGACCCAACACTCCGCCTTCGCGGAGGGGAGTTACCGCTATATCGATGCGCGCAATCTGGAGATACCCTACTGGTTGCTGACCTATGGCGAGCTGGTGGACCTGCTGATCGACCGCGACGACGCCAAGGCCTCCACCCAGATGGCGTTTCTGCGTGAGGTGCTGCTGACGCTGCGGCGCAAGGCCAACAGCGATATGGAGGATGCCCATATCTCGATCGATTCGCCGGTCTACTTCTCCCTGGCGGAGCTGTTCCATCAGTTCAAGCGGGCCAATGAGCAGGTGATGGACTTCGGCAAGGTGAAGGGGGCGCTGTACGGTCAGTTCGATGAGTTCCTGATCAAGATGCAGAGCCGCTTCAACGATGTGCGCTACGATTTCCTGTTCAAGCCGAAACGGCGCAAGAGTTCCGCTTCCCTGGTGGACCTGCTGCAGGAGTTCGTCGGCCTGGTGGAGCCGCAGCGGCAGATCACGGTGATCGACTTCAGTTCGGTGCCGTTCGATGTGCGGCCCACGGTGTCGGCGCAGATCGGCCGGCTCGCCTTCGAATTCAACTACTGGAACCCCCAGTCCCGCGAGTTCCCCCTGCTGCTGGTCTGTGAGGAGGCGCATAATTACATCCCGCGCGAGGCCGGTACCCAGTTCGAGGGGACCCGGCGCTCCATGGAGCGTATCGCCAAGGAGGGACGCAAGTACGGGGTGGGGCTGGCCGTGGTGAGTCAGCGGCCGCATGAGCTGTCGGAGACGGTGCTGGCGCAGTGCGGCAGCTTCATCTGTCTGCGCGTGACCAACCCGGATGACCAGCAATATATCCGTGACCTGGTACCGGATGCGGAGGCCAACCTGGTGAATATCCTCGCCGCCCTGGGGCGCGGCGAGGCGATGGCGCTGGGCGAGGCAGTGCCACTGCCGACCCGCTTCCAGTTCCATCAACCCAACCCGGCGCCGAACAGTAATGACATCGATTTCTTCAATATGTGGCGTGACGGTCCGGGTACGGTCGACGTGGAGGCGATCGTGCGCCGCTGGCGCCGCCAGGGGCGTTGAGCAATTGCGGGGCTGGTATAAAAGCGGTCCGACTGGGTTATAATGTCAAGCTTTCATGACGGTATTGCCGTATGGTCGGCAGCAATTAACGGAGTTTCCCCATGTCAGCGTCTGGCGTTAAAAAGGTCGTACTCGCATATTCGGGTGGTCTGGACACCTCGATCATCCTTAGATGGCTTCAGGAGGAGTATGGTTGTGAAGTGGTGACCTTTACCGCCGATATCGGCCAGGGGGAAGAGGTGGAGCCGGCCCGCGCCAAGGCCCAGGCGGCCGGGGTGAAGGAGATCTACATCGATGACCTGACCGAGGAGTTCGCCCGCGATTTCGTCTTCCCCATGTTCCGCGCCAACGCCATCTACGAGGGCGAGTACCTGCTGGGGACCTCCATCGCCCGGCCGCTGATCACCAAGCGGCTGATCGAGATAGCCAAAGAGACCGGTGCCGACGCCATCTCCCACGGCGCCACCGGCAAGGGCAACGACCAGGTGCGCTTCGAACTGGGCGCCTATGCGCTGATGCCGGACGTGAAGATCATTGCCCCGTGGCGCGAGTGGGACCTGCTCTCCCGCGAGAAACTGATGAAGTACGCCGAAGAGCACGGCATTCCGGTGGAGATGAAGCGCAAGGGCAAATCGCCCTACTCCATGGACGCCAACCTGCTGCACATCTCCTATGAGGGTTATGACCTGGAAGACCCCTGGTGCGAGCCCGCCGAGGAGATGTGGCGCTGGAGCGTGGCGCCGGAGGCGGCGCCGGACCAGCCCACCTATATCGAGCTGAGCTTCGAAAAGGGCGACGTGGTGGCCATCGACGGGGTAGCCATGAGCCCCGCCAAGGTGATGAGCGAGCTGAACCGGATTGGTGGCGCCAACGGCATCGGCCGCGACGACATTGTGGAGAACCGTTATGTCGGCATGAAATCCCGCGGCTGCTACGAGACTCCGGGCGGCACCATCCTGCTCAAGGCGCACCGTGCCATCGAGTCCCTCACCCTGGACCGTGAGTCGGCCCATCTGAAGGATGAGTTGATGCCCAAGTACGCCGAGCTGGTCTACAACGGCTACTGGTGGAGCCCGGAGCGCGAGATGCTGCAGGCCGCCATCGACCAGACCCAGGGCGTGGTCAACGGGGTGGTCCGTCTCAAACTCTACAAAGGGGGCATCATGGTGGTGGGGCGCAAGTCCGAGACCCACAGCCTGTTCGATGAATCGATTGCCACCTTTGAGGATGATGCCGGCGCCTACGACCAGAAGGATGCCGGTGGCTTCATCAAACTCAATGCCCTGAGACTGCGCGTCGCCGCGCGGCGTCGCGGCCGTTGACGGCCCGATTGGCATGACCATCGACAACCGTGAGTATTCCCGCTTCTCCCTGCGCTCCCAGGTCAGGCTGACCGATGCCGAAGGCCGGGTGCGTGAGGTGTATACCAAGGATCTGTCTCACGGGGGTCTGTTTCTGATCATCAAGGAGGAGTTGCTGCCGGCCCTGGATTCGCAAGTCGAGGTGCTGGCCATGGATATTGAAGACCCGCTGCCACAACGCGCCGTGGTGGTCAGGACCGAGCCCGGCCGGGGTATCGCCGTCAGGTTCCTTTAAGTGTATGTCTGAGCTGACAGTCAAACGTGCCGCGACCGTGGGTGTTCGCATCGGCGGTGTCACCGTCGGTGGCGCCGCCCCGGTGGTCATTCAGTCGATGACCAATACCGACACGGCGGATATCGCGGCCACCATCCGCCAGGTGGCCGAACTGCGCCGCGCCGGCTCCGAGCTGGTGCGCATCACGGTGAACAGCGAGGCGGCGGCCCGCGCCGTCGCCTCGATCCGCGACGGGCTGGACAAGCTGGGGGTCGATGTACCGCTGGTGGGCGATTTCCACTTCAACGGCCACAAGCTGCTGCGGACCTATCCCGAGTGCGCCCGGGCCCTGGACAAATACCGCATCAACCCGGGCAATGTGGGGCGCGGCGCCAACCGGGACGAGAAGTTTGCCGCCATGATCGAGCTGGCCTGCCGCTACGACAAGGCGGTTCGCATCGGCGTCAACTGGGGCAGCATGGACCAGGAACTGGTGATGCGCATGATGGACGAGAACGCCCGCGCCGCCGTGCCGCTGGACAACGACCGGGTGATCCGCGAGATCATGGTGGTCTCGGCCCTGGACAACGCCCGCCGCGCCGAGGAGCTGGGGCTGGGGCGCGATCGTATCGTCCTCTCCTGCAAGATGAGTGGGGTGCAGGACCTGATCGGCGTCTATCGCGAACTCGCCGACCGCTGTGACTATGCCTTGCATCTCGGACTGACCGAGGCGGGCATGGGCTCCAAGGGGATCGTCGCCTCCACCGCCGCCCTGGCGGTGTTGCTGCAGGAGGGCATCGGCGACACCATCCGCATCTCCCTGACCCCGGAGCCCGGCGGCGCCCGCACCCAGGAGGTGCAGGTGGCCCAGGAGATCCTGCAGTCCATGGGGCTGCGTTCGTTCACCCCGATGGTGATCGCCTGTCCCGGCTGCGGGCGCACCAGCAGCGTCTTCTTCCAGCAGCTGGCCCAGGAGATCCAGGACTATCTGCGGGCGCAGATGCCGCAATGGCGCCGGCAATATCCCGGGGTCGAGGAGATGAAGGTGGCGGTGATGGGCTGCGTGGTCAACGGACCCGGCGAGAGCAAGCATGCCAATATCGGTATCAGCCTGCCCGGCAGCGGCGAGGTGCCGGTGGCGCCGGTGTACGAGGACGGGGAGAAGACCGTCACCCTCAAGGGGGAGCGCATTGCCGAGGAGTTCCAGCAGCTGGTGGAACGCTATGTGGAGCGCCATTACGGTTGATCGGTCAACCAGTAGGGGCGGCGCCCCCGCTGCGATGATCGCTCCTGCGTCTGTATCCCATTCAATCTGCCTGGGGGCGGGCCTCCTACAGGTTGGGCGCATCTCCGCTGCCATTGCTTTCCGGAACTGGACCCCTGCAGCGGGTACGTCGTTCGGAACCGCTAGCGAAACCCGGCCATCTCCGCATAGAGATCCTTCAGCAGGCGGCTGAATTCCGGGTGGTTGCGCAGCAACTGGTGACCCGCCTCGATCAGCCGTTCCGCCGCCTGTTCCGGCAGGTTGAAGTCGGTGGGAATGGTCGACAGGGGCTGGCCGTCGAGCCGTTCATCGCTGTCGTCCAGATTGATTTCGATGATGTAGAGTTCGGGCTGGCGCACGGCGCCGTTCTGGCGCAGCCAGGGCCCCAGCTGACTGTGCAGGTAGGCCTTGGTCTCGAAGTTGTAGTTGCTCAGGGGGGTGGTGCTGGCCGCATCCAGAATCACCGTCTGTGGCGGGTGATCCGGCTGCTTCTCCCACTCGCTCGGCAGCCGCGCCGCCGCGTCGATCTCGATCAGGACGATGCGCCGGGCCTGCGCCAACATGTCGTGTTTGAGGGTATCGTCCAGGCCGTCATGGATAATGATCTGGTCGAGCATGGCGCGCAGTCCCAGGTTGTCGGCCAGACCGCCATCCAACAGGTGCACGTAGGGGTGTTCCGGGCGGTTCAGGTAGCGGCTCCAGGTCCTGGCCAGGCGGTAACGGCGGGGATTTTTCGCCTTTTCCGTGAGCCCGACCCGTACCCACTCCGGGACCGGCGCGCCGCAGCTGCCGGCCCGGTTGGTCAGGGTGATCGGGGTGAAGATCAGCGGCACCGCGCTGGAGGCGGCCACCGCCCGGGCCACCGGGAAGTGGTCGCTGTCGGAGCAGATCAGGGAGAACAGCTCGGGGGTGAAGCCGAAGCGGCTCCCCTTGAACAGGTCGGTGGCGTTGATGATGATCACCGGACCCTGGTCATCGAAGAGTTCGCTCAGCGGGCGTTCGCCGAACAGCTTCTCCCTGAAATACTCGTCCAGGATATCCCCGGAACCGAAGGTGGTGGAGGAGAGCCGGGAGAGGTTTTCCAGTGACAGCATGCGCTGGCGGATCTCGTCCCTGACATTCTGCTTCAGGAAGTCATCACGGAAGCGCTCGAACAGCCGCTCGCCATGCAGTCCGTAATAGGCCGCGATGATGCTGCCGCCGGAGACCGCCGAGATCAGGTCCACCTTGTCCAGCAGGGTGGGCGCGTCGGGCCGGGTGGTGAGCGGGGTCTGGTGCAATGCCTCCATCACCCCGTAGGCGAAGGCGGATGCCCGGCTGCCGCCACCGGAGAGGGTCATCAGCAGCACCGTGGAGTCCGGAGTGATGGGGCTGACCGTGGGTTTTGCCTCGGCCAGGGGCGGATTGTCGGGAAAACGGGCCTGGCTGGCGCAGCCGCCGAGCAGCAGCAGGCTGAGGAGTAGAACGTAAAGCGTTGAATTCCGGTTCATCGGGTCGACAGTGGGTCCAGACTGGCTTAGCGCCGGATTACCCCATTGCCCGCAGCCGATGTCAAGTGGATCGGGGTGTGTTCAGCAATTCTAAGTATGGCTGTAACTACCCACGGGGTGATTGGCCTGCCTTGCCGGCCTCACACGATGGCTTGTATCCTCGAATCCGGCCCCATTTTCAGCGCCTGCCCAAACTCGCTTCGCTCAAACAAGGGCAGGCATGAATCTGAAAAAGGGGCCGGATTCGAGGCGCCATCAAGATCGGCCAACAAGCCAGGCCAATCGCTGCAGGCCGGGTGAGTAGTTACGTATGGATTTCAACATCCGTTTAGTTACCCCAACCCGGCTGGTAAGGAACCACGGATGGACACGGATTCACACAGATAGGGGATCAGGATTCTGAATCCGTGTTTATCTGTGTGGATCCGTGGTTCTCCCGGTTCCGCACCGAACGCGCCCAGCTCTCCATGGCGGTATTGGCGACCGGCATCGGCGCCTCCATGAAGGTGATGTGGAAGCTCTCCGGCAGTTCCACCACGCCGATAGAGCGCGGGCGCAGGGCCATCGCCTGGGGGGTCGGCAGGGTGAGGCCGAAGCAGAATATGATATTGCTGGCCGCACGGATATCCCTGTGGATCTGACCGTTCGGCAGGGCACGGGTATGGGCGTAGTGGTCGAAGGTGGCGATAAAGACGGCGGCCGGGTCCGCCTCGATACAGCCTTTCAGGTGATCGAGGATCTGATCCACGCTGCTCAGGGTGGTCTCTGATTTGCCAATCTCCAGCGAGAACAGGGAGAACGCTTCGCGCGTGAGGGATTGCTGCATGACTGGCTCCTGGGGAATGCTGGGTGAATTCCATAACTCTGTCGATCAGGGAGAGGCTAAGGATTCCACCGCGGCAGCGCATTGAAATATATCAATGTCAGGAAATTGTTTGTCAATTGTCAGCAATAAACCCCAGATTGCGGATATCCAGCAGATATTTGTTCGGCTCGGTCTCGATCAGCAGGCTCTGGCGCTTGAATTCGGCGATGGTGCGGCTGGTGGTCTCGGTGGTGATACCGAGCATCGCCCCCATGTCCTCCCGGGGGAACAGTTCGCATTCGCTGGACTCCTGATTGCGCACCAGCCGCAGCAGCAGTCGCGCGACCCGCTGCTTGGCGGAGCCGGTGGAGAGCTCGGTGAGCCAGGCATCCGCCTCCTCCAGGGCGCGTTGCCAGCGGTTCAACAACTCCTGGTGCAGCTTGGGATTGGTGTTGGAGAGGGCCTGCACCACGCTGACCGGCAGGCTGCACGCCTGGGTCGGTTGCAGCACCACCGCGTCATGCTGGTAGGGCTGGCCCAGCAGGGCCTCCAGTCCGGTGACGTCGGTGGAACGAATCAACCGGACAATGCGTTGCGTCCCATCGGGCAGGTACTGGATCAGCTTGAGCACGCCGCTACGGATGGTGTAGAGCCGATCGCCCTTGTCGCCGGTGCGATAGAGGACTGAGCCGGCGGGCAGGGTGTAGAGGTCGATCGGTTGATGAATCTTGTCGAAGTCTCCCTCTTCGAGTCCGGCAAACAGCACGGAATTACGCAGCGTGCAGCTGATGCAGTCGGCAACGCCTTCCCAGGCTTCTTTATCGGAGAGATTTCTCATGGGTATTTCTGTGACTTGTACAGGTGAATATGGGCAATCGAGACAATCCAGTATCAATATAAGCTAATATTTGAATCTACACCCTATCCGTCCATTTAGCCAGACTGCTTCGATTGCCGGGGCGTGCAGGGTGGTCGTTAGCCGATCGCCCGTTGCCCGTGAACCGCGCCGGCGCCGGGATCGGGATCGGGGTCAAACAGAACCAGGGCGACGGACTTGGCCCTGGCCCCGGCGGTTTGTTCGACCCCGACCCTGTGCCGCGGTTTCCCTAGCCCACCTGCGGCAGGTGCTTGAGCGACTCCTTGATCGCCGCCTCCGGATACGCGTAGTCCTCCAGTTCACCGGCAAAGAAGCGGTCGTAGGAGGTCATGTCGAAGTGCCCGTGGCCGGAGAGGTTGAACAGCAGGGTCTTGGGCTCGCCGGTCTCGGCACAGCGCCGCGCCTCGCGAATCGTCGCGGCGATGGCATGGGTCGACTCCGGCGCCGGTACGATACCCTCGCTCTTGGCAAACAGCACGCCCGCCTCGAAGGTCTCGATCTGTGGTACCGCCAGCGCCCCCAGCAGCCCCTCGTTGTAGAGCTGGCTGATCAGCGCCGAGTCGCCGTGATAGCGCAGGCCGCCGGCGTGGATGCCGGGCGGCATGAAGTCGTGGCCCAGGGTGTACATCTTCATCAGCGGCGTCAGCCCGATGGCGTCACCGAAGTCGTAGGCGTAGGTGCCCTTGGTCAGGGTCGGGCAGGAGGTGGGTTCCACCGCGATGAGTTCCACCTGCTTGCCGGCCGCCTTGTCGGCGAAAAACGGGAAGGCGATGCCGCCGAAGTTGGAACCGCCGCCACAGGGGGCAAAGATCATGTCGGGATATTCACCCACCATGGCCAGCTGCTTTTTCGCCTCTTCACCGATAATCGTCTGGTGCAGCAGCACGTGGTTCAACACCGAGCCGAGGGCGTAGTTGGTATCGGCCCGGCTGGCCGCGATCTCCACCGCCTCGGAGATGGCGATGCCCAGGGAACCCTCGCTGTCCGGGTCCCTGGCCAGAATGGAGCGCCCGGACTCGGTCAGGTCGGTGGGACTGGCGTGCACCTGGGCGCCCCAGGTGCGCATCATGGTGCGGCGGTAGGGCTTCTGTCCGTAGCTGATCTTGACCATGAATACCTCGACCTCGAGGCCGAACATCTGCCCGGCCAGGGCCAGGGAGCAGCCCCACTGCCCGGCGCCGGTCTCGGTGGTCAGCTTCTTGATCCCGGCCTGCTGGTTGTAGAAGGCCTGGGCCACGGCGGTATTCGGCTTGTGCGAGCCGGCCGGGCTGACCGACTCATTCTTGTAGAAGATCTTGGCCGGGGTATTCAGCAGCTTCTCCAGCCGGTGGGCCCGGTACAGCGGGGAGGGGCGCCACAGGCGCAGCACCTCGCGCACCTCCTCGGGGATCTTGATCCAGCGCTCGCCGCTCACCTCCTGCTTGATGATCTCCTCGGGGAAGATGGCAGCCAGCGCATCGGGTCCCACCGGATTGCCGTCCGGGCCCAGCGGCGGGGTCGGCGGATTGGGCATGTCGGCAACCACGTTATACCAGTGGGTGGGCATCTCTGATTCTTTTAGTAGAATCTTGGTCTTCATCTCAAGGCTTCTCCCAAGTCGTTTGGATCGGCGGGTCGTGATCGGATGGCCCTGGCGGGTCGCTGCCGCAATCTTCACATATCAGGCGCCTCCTGTGCCACCGGTTTAGCCGCTGATGGTTTCCGTTGTAATCAAATTGTGCGTATTCCCCGGTTACCCCGGGCGCTGCCGGTCACGGTTTTTCTAGCCGCGAGCCCTAAGGATGGAATGAACGCGAGGAGTGGTGCAGGAGAAGTGGTACAGGGATGTACCGTTTACGGAGCCGAGGATGCCATGCACCGTTTACGGACCTGAGGATGGAATAGACGCAAATGCGGCTGATGATTTCGTTTGCCAGTCCCGCAGGGTTAGCGGCAAATATTCCGGGTTATGGACGCCGGGCGACAATATGGCGTTATCCTGCATCAGCCGGCTGAGGTACAATCGCCCTCCCTTTGAATAATGGTGTGACGGGTGAGCAATGGCGCTGATCAATCTGCGCAATATACATCTGGGCTTCGGCGGCCCGGCCCTGCTGGACGGACTGAACCTGGCGATCGAGCGGGGCGAGCGCATCTGCCTGTTGGGCCGCAACGGTGCCGGCAAATCGACCCTGATGAAGCTGATCGCCGGTGAACTGCAGGCGGATGACGGCGAGTTCGCGATCCAGCAGGGGGCGGTGATCACCCGCCTGACCCAGGAGGTGCCCGCGGGGCTGGTGGGGTCGGTGTTCGATGTGGTGGCCACCGGCTTGGGCGAACTGGGAGATCTGGTGCGCCGCTTTCACCAGATCAGCCATCAGCTGGCTACCGAGAGCAGTGAGCGACTGCTGGATCAGCTCTCCCGGGTACAGCACGAGCTGGAGGCGGTGGATGGCTGGCAGTCGGAGCAGCGGGTCGAGACGGTGCTTTCCAAGCTTTCCCTGGATCCCGATCTCGCCTTCGCGGCGCTCTCCGGCGGGCTGAAGCGCCGGGTGCTGCTGGCCCGGGCGCTGGTGCAGGCGCCGGACCTGCTGCTGCTGGACGAGCCGACCAACCATCTGGATATCGCCTCCATCGACTGGCTGGAGGAGTTCCTGCTCAACTATGAGGGCACCCTGCTGTTCGTCACCCACGACCGCATGTTCCTGCGCAAGCTGGCGACCCGCATTATCGAACTGGACCGGGGCCAGCTTACCGACTGGCCGGGGGATTATGACAACTTCATGCGCCGCAAGGCGGAACTGCTGAATGCCGAGGAGAAGGCCAACGCCCGCTTCGACAAGAAGCTGGCCCAGGAGGAGGTGTGGATCCGCCAGGGGATCAAGGCGCGGCGCACCCGTAACGAGGGCCGGGTGCGGGCACTGCAGGCGCTGCGCGCCGAACGCAGGCAGCGCCGTGAGCGCGCCGGCAATGTCAGCATGGCGCTGCAACAGGCGGAACGCTCCGGCAAGCTGGTGGTTGAAGTGGAAGGCATCAGCTACGCCTGGGACGGAAATCCGATCGTGCGCGACTTCTCCACCACCATCATGCGCGGGGATCGAATCGGCGTCATCGGTCCCAACGGGGCCGGCAAGACCACCCTGCTCAACCTGCTGCTCGGCAAGCTGCAGCCGGACAGCGGTACGGTCAAGCACGGCACCAAGCTGGAGGTGGCCTATTTCGATCAGCTGCGCGCCCAGCTGGATGACGAGAAGTCGGTGCAGGACAACGTGGCCGACGGCAGCGACAAGGTGGAGATCAACGGCCAGAGCAAACATGTGATCAGTTACCTGCAGGACTTCCTGTTCACCCCGGACCGGGTCCGGCAGCCGGTCAAGGCGCTCTCCGGCGGCGAGCGCAACCGGCTGTTGCTGGCGCGGCTGTTCAGCAAGAGCGCCAATGTGCTGGTGATGGACGAACCGACCAACGACCTGGATGTGGAGACCCTGGAGCTGCTGGAGGAGCTGCTGCTGGACTACCAGGGCACCCTGCTGCTGGTAAGCCATGACCGGGTGTTCCTCAACAACGTGGTGACCAGCACCCTGGTGTTCGAGGGGGAGGGGCGGATCAACGAGTACGTGGGTGGCTATGACGACTGGCTCAGTCAGCGCAAGGCGCCGTTGCTCGAGCCGGCTGCGAAATCGTCACCCGCCAAGACCGAAGCGGCCAAACGTGCCCCGGTCGCGGCGTCCGATAAGCCGAAAAAACTGAGTTACAAGGATCAGCGCGAGCTGGATGAACTGCCGAAACGGATCGAACAGCTGGAGGGTGAACTGGCACGGTTGCAGATGACCGTGGCCGATCCCGCCTTCTATAAAAGACCGCGGGAGGATAAGGCGAAGGTGCAGCAACAGCTGCAGGAGACCGAGGCGGCACTGGACGAGGCCTATGGGCGCTGGGAGGAGCTGGAGTCCTGAGGGGGCGTGGCAGGATGGGCGGAAAAAACCTGCCCCATTACCAGGCCATGGCTAGAGTTATATTCTGAATTGGTATCTACTCACCCAGTCTGTAAGTGATTGGCCTGCCTTGTTGGCCGATATTGATCCAGCCATCACGTGAGACCGGCAACGGGACAGGGGTCGGAGTCAAATTTGATCATGGAAACGGGGCATTTCATACGACAATGTCCATCAAAGTTGACTCCGACCCGAATGGCACTTACTTAAGTCAAGAATCACCGTCATCCCGGCCTGCGCCGGGATGACGGGAGTTTTAAGCTTAAGTAAGTGCCATTCGACTCCGACGCCTATAGGAATCTACGAGTAAAACACTAAAGGACAACCATCTTGAATCCCACCCCCTTTTCATCCCTGGACCTGCACACCGATCTGCTGGATAACCTGGCGACCCTGGGTTATGCCGCGATGACGCCGATACAGGCGCGGAGTCTGCCGCCCATTCTGGCGGGCAAGGATGTGATCGCCCAGGGCAAGACCGGCTCGGGAAAAACCGCCGCGTTTGCGCTGGGGCTGCTGCAGAAACTCGATGTGAAACGTTTTCGCATCCAGTCGCTGGTGCTCTGTCCCACCCGGGAGCTGGCGGATCAGGTGGCCCAGGAGATTCGCCGGCTGGGGCGGGGCATCCACAACATCAAGGTGCTGGCCCTGTGTGGCGGTATGCCGTTCGGACCGCAGGCGGGTTCGCTGGAACACGGCGCCCACATCATTGTGGGTACCCCGGGCCGCATCGAGGACCACCTCGGCAGGGGGACGCTGCGGCTGGATGCCGTGCATACGCTCATCCTGGATGAGGCGGACCGCATGCTGGACATGGGCTTTCAGGAGGCGCTGGAACGCATTGTCGATCAGACGCCCGGGCAGCGGCAGACGCTGCTGTTCAGCGCCACCTTCCCCGATCGGATTCAGGCCATCGCCCGGCGCATCATGACCGAGCCGGTCATGATCCAGGTGGCCTCCAGCCATGACAATGCCAGCATTGAACAGCACTTCTACAAGGTGGCTGACAATCAACAGCGTCTGACCGCACTGCGTCTGCTGCTGTCACACTTTCGTCCCGAATCGACCCTGGTGTTCTGCAATACCAAGAAAGAGACCCAGGAGGTGGCGGACCGGTTAGTGGCCGCCGGGTTTAGCGCGCTGGCCCTGCATGGGGACCTTGAGCAGCGGGATCGGGATGAGACCCTGGTGCGCTTTGCCAACCGAAGCGCCGCCATCCTGGTCGCCACCGACGTGGCGGCACGGGGGCTGGATATCGATGCCCTGGATGCGGTGATCAACTATCACATCGCCCATGATGCCGAGATCCACCTGCACCGGATCGGCCGCACCGGTCGGGCCGGCGGCAAGGGGCTCGCCTGCTCCCTGTACGATGACAAGGAGAGTCATCGGGTAGCCCTGTTGGAGGCCGGCATCGATCCGATCCTGGATAGCGAACCACTGCCGCCGGTAGCGTTATTGGATCGGCCGGCCATGCAACCCGCCATGGCGACGCTGCAGATCGATGGCGGCAAGAAACAGAAACTGCGTCCCGGCGACATACTGGGCGCCTTGACCGGGGAGCAGGGCATTGCGGGAAAACAGGTCGGAAAGATCAATGTGGCGGATAACCGGACCTATGTCGCGGTGAGCCGCGAGGCGTTGAAGCCGGCATTGAAAAAACTGGCCGAGGGAAAACTGAAGGGGCGTTCGTTTCGTGTTCGGTTGATGGGTGGCTAGTTATGCAGGGTGGGCAGGTTTTTTATGCCCACCCCACCAAACGGCAAGTAGATTTGTCGGAAAAGGACGTCTATGCTTTTTTGTACGCCGTACTCCGCGGGGTCCCGGGCGGTTCCCGGGGACTTTTTATCGCTGGACATTCTCCTGCCCGGGGCTCGTTCAGCTTCCGGGGCCAGCCCAATCGCCCCTTCATGATCCACGCCTGAATGTCGACCTTACCGGGTGGACCGGGTGGCGGAGTGCACCGATCGATGCATGTCTGTAGGTTGACCGGTCTTATGCGGACCTCCGGGTCAACGGCTGGCCATTGAAGCGGCCATAGCCCGGTTCAATTAAGAGCAGACCCACAGGGAGGGTGATCCACATGTTCACCAGCAATCCGTTCGCCGACCTGACGGTTTTTCTCTCCCCGCTGGTCATGCAGGTTTACCTCGTTCTGATGATCCTGGCGGTTGCCATTGGCACCCTGGTCGACATGCTGCACAAACGCAGCGCCGAATTTTTCATACGCCAGTGGAAGCGATCGAGGTGCGAAGCCGAGCGGCCGCTCAGCGGCCTGGATCACGCCGCCCTGGCCGCCAGGACCTTCCTCAAGGAGGTGGTAACCTCCGGCGAATTCTGTAATCCGAGGCGACGCATCTCCCACCTGCTGATGTTCTACGGTTTCCTGTCCTATCTCATCACCACCATCGTGATGGTGTTCGGCTATCCGACACCCGCCACGCCGGCGCCGGCGATCCTGCCGCTGCTGTGGAATATCGGCGCGCTGATGGTGCTCACCGGTGGTTACTGGTTTTTCTTCTTCCTCCGGGTGGATGTCGCCAAAGAGGGCCATTCGCCCTTCCGTCTGGTGCGTGCCGACCTGTTCATCGTTACTCTGTTGGCGAGCGTCAGCTTCGCGCTCATCTGGGAGATCGTGCAGGCAACGGGCAATCTGACCGCGACCCAGGTCGTTTTCGGTATCTACATACTGTTCACTACGCTGCTGTTTGGTTCTGTGCCCTGGTCCAAGTTTGCCCATATGTTTTACAAGCCGGCGGCGGCCTTGCAGAAACGGGTGGCGGAGGCCAATGGTTCATCCAACCTGCCGACGCCCGCCAACGTTCGCAAACTCGGGAGCTGATCGGATGCCCACCTTTGTCTACATGACGCGATGTGACGGCTGCGGCGAGTGCGTGGACATCTGCCCGTCCGACATCATGCACATCGACCGCACCTACCGCCGGGCCTACAACATCGAGCCCAATTTCTGCTGGGAGTGCTACTCCTGCGTCAAGGCCTGTCCTCAGCACGCGATCGACGTCCGTGGCTATGCCGACTTTGCACCGCTGGGACACAGCGTCCGGGTGCTCCGGGAGGAGGAGAAGGGCATGATCTCCTGGAAGATAAAATACCGCGATGGGCGGGTGAAGGAGTTTCGATTCCCGATTCGCACCACCCCCTGGGGCTCCATCAAGCCGCCCGCCGATTACACGGTGCCGGACGCAGCCGGCCTCGGCACGGCGCTGCTCGCGCACGAGCCCGAAGCGCTCGAGGTCGATGCGCTGCCCACGCTACCCCTCTCCCGCAACAACAAGGTGTAATGCCATGGCGCTATTCTCATCCCGGAAAACCCGCTTTGTGGATTCGGACATCCTCATCATCGGCGGCGGTTTTGGTGGCTGCGGCGCCACCTATGAATCCCGCTATTGGGGGCGGAACCTGAAGATCGTGCTGGTTGAAAAGGCCAATATCGAGCGCAGCGGCGCCGTCGCCCACGGCCTGTCGGCGATCAACTGTTACATGGGTATGCGCTGGGATGAAAACCGGCCGGAGGACCATGTGCGCTATGCGCGAAATGACCTGATGGGGCTGGTGCGCGAGGACCTGGTGTTCGACATCGCCCGGCACGTCGACGCCACGGTGCACAAGTTCGAGGAGTGGGGATTGCCGATCATGAAGAACCAGGAGACCGGCCGCTACCTGCGGGAGGGGCGCTGGCAGATCATGATCCATGGCGAGAGCTACAAACCGATCATCGCCGAGGCCGCCCGGAAGTCCGCCAGCGAGGTGTACAACCGGATCATGGTGACCCATCTGCTGCTGGACAAGACGCGCCCCGACCGGGTGGCCGGCGCGGTCGGTTTCAGTGTCCGGGACGGCAACTATTATGTGTTCCGGGCGAAGGCGGTCATCGTGGCCGCCGGCGGCGCCTCCCACATCTACAAGGCGCGCTCTATCGGCGAGGGCGTGGGCCGGACCTGGTATGCCCCGTGGAGCAGTGCTTCGGCCTACGGCCTGCTGATACCGGTCGGGGTGAAAATGACCCAGATGGAGAACAAGATCGTGCTCGCCCGTTTCAAGGACGGTTACGGTCCGGTGGGGGCCTGGTTCCTGCTGCTCAAGGCCTATGCCACCAACGCCTACGGCGAGCGCTACGAGGAGGCCCGGTTCGAGGAGATCAAGGCGCTGGTCGGCAAGTATGCCGAGCAGCAGCCGGTACCGACCTGCCTGCGCAATCACGCCATGCTGGAGGAAATCAAGGCGGGCCGGGGGCCCATCTACATGCAGACCCAGGCATCGCTCGACAGCCGGGAGAAGGAGGAGATCGGCTGGGAGGATTTTCTCGATATGACCATCGGCCAGGCGGTGGTCTGGGCCTCCCAGAACATCGACCCGAAGGAAAAACCGTCCGAACTGATCACCTCCGAACCCTACATCATGGGCTCCCACGCCACCTGTTCCGGTGCCTGGGCCAGCGGCCCGGAGGACTGCGCCCCGGCGGACTACCAGTGGGGATACAACCGGATGATGAGCATTGACGGGCTGTTCGGGGCCGGGGATACGATCGGCGGTTCCGCGCACAAGTTCTCCTCCGGCTCCTTTACCGAGGGCCGGATAGCCGGCAAGTCGGCCGTCAGGTATGTCACGGAGCGGAGTGGGGAGCGGCCCGAGGTGGATGAGGCCGAGATCAAGCGGCTCGAAGAGACCATCTTCATGCCACTGGAAAACTACACCGTGGGCCGCAACGAGATCGTTGCCGGCAGCGTATCGCCCAGCTACATCTCCCCGCTGCAGGGCCTGCAGCGGCTGGAAAAGATCATGGATGAGTACGCCGGCGGTATCAGTACCTTTTATACAGCCAACGAGCCGATGCTCAGGCGCGGCCTGGAGCTTCTGTCCATGCTGAAGGAGGACCTGCAAAAGCTCGGTGCCGAGGACCTCCACCAGCTGCAGCGGGCGTGGGAACTCAATCACCGGGTCTGGACCTCGGAGTCGGTGACCCGGCACACCCTGTATCGCCAGGAAACCCGCTGGCCGGGTTACTACTACCGCGCCGACTATCCCAAGCTGGATGACGTCGAATGGCATGTCTTCACCGCCTCCCGGTATGACCCGAAGAGCGGCGAATGGGACATGAGCAAGCTGCCGGTACACCACATCGTGGACTGATTCCCATAATCCGCCCAGGTGGGATTCCGGGTGCCTCGATCGGAGGGCGGGGATTTACGGTCAATGCAGGTCGACAAGATTCATGTCACGGATAGCAGGGCCTTTGTGGCAGATAAGCTCAGACATGATTCAAATCGGATGTCTGTTTTCAGCATTGTTTGTGAGTTCGCTCGCACTGTCGGTGACGGCCTCTACGGCATCATTTAGCGTTTCTTTCACGCCGCGCTTTCTAACGCGAGTGACGGCCTCCTGTGCTTGCTTCCCCAGGTTTTCGCTCTTCTCACTTACATGCTTCGATAAACGCTTCAGATCATCTAGGTTCATTGGTTCCCTCACTGTTCGTCGAATTTGCAACCGATTTCCGTTTCTTCTACAGTATCCGTGCTTCGACCAACGCCAAGCGTACAACCCCGTCGGTATCGCCGCGATGCCCATGCCCTGTATCAGCCAGTTATTGTTAGAGCTTTTATAAAAATTGAAAATTATCTGTCTTAGTTAACCCAGTCTGTAAGTGATTGCCACAGTTTTCCGCCAGCACTAGTTGCCGAACTCCATGTTTCAGTACTAATCTTTTTAGTAAACGCCCACATTTCATTACTAATGTCTTTAGTATCTTCCCATGCGGAATCAACCATTTCTGGAACAGCTTTTTTTACAGAAATAATTATTTCATTCGAATCATTTTTTGCATCGGCAAGACACTGCGTATAATCAAACTCGGAGTTTGTTTTAAATAATATATTTTCATCTTCATGTAACTCTTTTCTGTCCTCACAGTAATCATAAACTTCGAGGCCTGCCACTGTAATTACAACCCCGGCGGTTCCAATGGTTGCTGCAGTAACTGCTGAAGATGCAATTTTTTTACTAGAACGTTTTACAAATTTTTTCGGCAAGTTTAGCTTTTTATCTTTATGGCGCTTTTTCATCTTTTCCATTATTTCTTTTGACTCTTGTAGGCTATTCAACGAGTCAAGCGAGGTAGAGACTAGCCCGAATATTCCCAATATACTATTTATAAACATCGAAGCGACGAAAGTGATAATTATGATAGTTGCAGTAATAGTGGAAAAAATAATTTTAAACATAAACCATCCTGATTTGATTAATCGATTACAAAAAATATAATCACGAAGGCAATAACAATTTATTTGGGTGAACTTGCCAGACGCTGAGCAAGCTTAGATGGTCGATTCTTAACAAACTCCCCTGCTACTTGTGCTAGAACGTAGAGCCTTTTCCGTCCCTTGATCTCGGAATAGACCTTAACGATCTCTATCAGGCTGGCGGCGCCAGCGCCAAAGGGGATTAGCAATACATTTGTATCTAGAACTATGTCGGCATCGCCGATGGCAGCTTCGATCTCTTGAGGTTCCTCCTCAAAAAATTCTGTCGTATCAGGAAGAATTTCCTGAACCAAGAAAACCTGTTCTAGTTGTTTGTTTGAGCTATCCGCCATTTTTCATATTCCCCTGACTTGGAATGAGCATTTCTTGCGGCTAACGTTAGCAACAGAACGAGCGTAGCGTTCGTTCTAGATGCGTTACGCATTATCTAAACAACTCCTGCGCAATATACAGCTGTAGAATATTTTTATGATTCCGACACATTTACCTATCCATGTTCTGTATCTAGGATACTTTTGGAGTAAGACATCCCGCCCATAGAAGTTTATTCCTTAATATTCCTGAGTTTATCAGCCGCCAACCTGGTTGAACAGCCACAAGATGAGCGTCTGCTTCATGTCGATCACTGACTTTCATACATATCCAAGCCAACGGCTGCTATGCGCCGATGCCAGTTGGCCTTCGGGTGGGCAAGCTCATCCGAAATACCTAAATGAAATAGCCGCGCCACTTAGGCTCCTAGCCAGGGTGGCCGGTCGGTTAGCGGGTATTGGCTGCCTCCTGGGCGAAGCGAACTTCCGATCTCCGCTCCTTGGCCTGGTAGAGCGCCACATCGGCCTGCTTGAGTAGTTCGTCGGGTGTGTTGCCATGTGCCGGAAAGATGCAGGCACCGATGCTGGCGCCAATTTCAATTGCATGCTGGTCGATAGGGAAGGGCTCGAGCAGCGCACTCATGATCCTGTCGGCAATCTGCCGAATGGCCTCCCGGCCGCTGATGAAATCCAGCAATACGGCAAACTCGTCACCCCCCATCCGCGCCAGCAGATCCGTCTCCCTCAGGCATTTTTGGATTCTCCGGCAGACGGCGATCAGCAGGCGGTCGCCCACCTCATGGCCGTACCGGTCATTGACCGGTTTGAACCAGTCCAGATCAATCAGCAGCAAGCCGAACCCGTCGCCACCACGTGTGCCGAGTTTTACCGCCCGGTCGATGGTGTCTTTGAACTTCCTGCGGTTGGCTATGCCGGTCAATGGATCCTCATAGGACATCTGCTCAAGCGCCTGCTCCACCTGTTTCTGTTTGATCACGCTGGCGAGTGCGTTCGATACGGATTCGAGGAACTGCACCTCGACGGGGGACTGTTGGTGGCCATGTTTGACATAGAGATTGATGACGCCCAGGGTCCACTGCTTGTCCAGTATTGGAATGCAGTAGTGGCCGTGTGGCTGCATGCCGGATAGCTGCGTTGCATGGTCATGGTCCAGTTCAGATTTGTATACGATCTGCCGTTGCTGTGCGGCCATGCCGCACAGACAGGTGCCGAAATCAACCCGGTCACATTTGGCCAATAGCGCGGCGCCCAGATTATGTGAAGCGGTCATCACCAGGCTGTTCTCGGACCGATCGGTCAGGAAAATGCTCCCCTTGGATTCCACCGCCAGCCACCGGACGTTGAGAATGATGTTGAGCGATCTGTCCAGGATTTCCCGTAGCGGCCTGCCGCCATGGGCAACCGCCAGCACGTCATAGAGTGCGGAGGCCGTTTCGGCCCGCTTGATCGTCAGTTCATGGGATTCATCGAGCAGGGTAGTGGTAAATACGCCGCCCTGGATCAGCGAGACAATGACGATCACCATGGCCGCCAGCAGGCCGGTATCGAGGTAATCTGTAAAGGTTGTGTCAACGCCGGCCGGATAGAAATCCACCCCCAGCATGGCGGTGTAGTGCATCGATGCCACCGCAAAGCCCATGATGATGGCGGCGATGATTTTCAGCCGCAACTGGTGGAACGTCGGTGAACCACGGAAGTGGTTGATCAGCAACAGGGCGATGGACGAGACTACCACGGCGATGACCACCGACAGCACGACGACGGGCAGGGCGTGCTGCATGCGCGCATTCAGCACCATGGCGGCCATGCCCGTGTAGTGCATGCCGGCGATACCGGAGCCCACGATGGCGCCCAGCTGAACCGCTTTTGCCGGATTGATCGCCTGTCCTGAATGGATGGGAATGACAGCCAGGGAACAGACGATTACCGCCAGGATCAGGGAGAGCAGTGTCAGGCTGGTGTCATAGTGAACCGGGATCGGCAGATGGAATGCCAGCATGCCGATGAAATGCATACCCCAGATGCCGGACCCCAGACTGAGCCCAAAGGCCGCGATCCAGATGACGTCCCATTTGCGGTTTGTGGTTGCATAGATCCGGGTGACGCTGGTCAGGGCTACAAAGGAGGATGCAATCGCTACCATGACGGAAAGGGCTACCAGCAGATAGTTGTAACCCCCTTGCAAGGCCTGCATGAATACTCCTGAATAGGTTCCGTCTCAAGGTCAGGGTAGTTCAGCGGATCTGATTTGTACTTGATCTAAAGCAGTAGTCCAGACGACTACCAACCGGCACGGACCGGTTGAGGCCACTTCAGCGTCGCCTGCCTTGAGGGCAGGCCTGTCGGCCAGGGGATATCCGCTATCCTCTAAAGTATGCAAACACTTGAAAATCGACACGCGAACCCTTCCGCGGACCCGCCCGAGGTGGAGGTAGTGATAGAGATCCCCCGTGGCAGCTTTCTCAAGCGTGGGAGCAGCGGGCATATTGATTTCGTCTCACCACTGCCGTGCCCCTTCAACTACGGTAGTGTTCCCGGCTACATCGGCGGTGAGGGCGATCTGTTGGACGCGGTGGTGTTGGGTCCCCGCCTGCCCCTTGGAACACACACCCGGGTGCGGGCCTGGGGGGCGATCGGGCTTTCGGAGCGCTTCATGTATGACGACAAGCTGATCTGCAGCCGCGAGCCGCTGCGATCCGGCCAGCGTCGTATGGCGCTGCGTTTTTTCCACTTCTACGCCCTGTGCAAGGGGTGGCTCAACTTCTGGCGGGGTCGTAAGGGGGCTACCCGTTGTGAGGGCTGGGGTTCCGCCGATGCTGCCATTGCCCGTGCGAGGCCGATCGGACCAGATTGGCGTGGTCCCCAGGTGCCTTATTAGTCCTGTGGCGCACAACCACGTCTGCAGGGGATGCGTGACCAATCTGCCGGGTACTACAAGCATCAACGTTAGCGTAGGGGCAACCCCCTGTGGTTGCCCGATGTTTCCGGGGCCCCGGGTATCGGGCAGGCACAGGGGCCTGCCCCTACAATGCGTGATGGGGTCGGAGTCAAATTTGATGGACAGTGGCGTATAAAATGTCCCATTTCCTTGATCAAATTTGACACTGACCTGAATGGCACTTAATTAGGCAGTCTATTCCCGTGAAAGTAAGTGGATCGTCATTCCGGCGCAGGCCGGACAAAAGCGCGAAGCGCGTTGAACGACTGAAAGTCGGCCCGAAGGGTGAGCGAAGCGAATAATCCAGAGAAGCGACCACCATTGGTGGATATGGATCCCGGCCTGCGCCGGGATGACGGTGGTTCTTGGCTTAAGTAAGTGCCATTTGACTCCGCCCGCTATGCTAAATCCCTGTTCCGTGTCCGCTGATTAGTTCCATAAACCCATGAATTATAAGGTAGGGTAAACCCTTTTGGGCCATTCACTCACTCCATGTCTCCATAAACAACCCTGCAGTTGCAGCGCAACAAAGCGAATATTAGAATAAGATTAATTAATGATTTTTATCATACCTTGAATTCGGGAATGCCCATGCAAGATCCAACCACCCAATCCGACAACGACCTGGGCCGTGTGGAGGTCAAGACCACCACCTGCTACATGTGCGCCTGCCGTTGCGGTATCCGGGTGACGCTGCGCGATGGCGAGATCCGCCACATCGAGGGCAATCCCAAGCATCCCCATAACCAGGGGGTGATCTGTGCCAAGGGCTCCTCCGGCATCATGAAGCAGTACTCGCCGGCGCGCATTACCAAACCCCTGCTGCGTCGGCAGGACGCGGAGCGGGGCAGCTCGGAGTTCGAGGAGATCTCCTGGGAACAGGCGTTCGAGATGATCACCGAACGGCTGGCGCGGATCCGCGCCGAGGACCCGAAGAAGTTCGCCCTGTTCACCGGCCGGGACCAGATGCAGGCCCTGACCGGGCTGTTCGCCAAGCAGTTCGGCACCCCCAACTATGCCGCCCACGGCGGCTTCTGTTCGGTCAACATGGCGGCCGGGATGATCTATACCATCGGCGGTTCGTTCTGGGAGTTCGGCGGGCCGGACCTGGAGCGCGCCAAGCTGTTCGTGATGATCGGCACCGCCGAGGATCACGACTCCAATCCGCTGAAGATCCACATCTCCAGGTTCAAACGCCGCGGCGGCCGCTTCATCTCCATCAACCCGATCCGCTCCGGCTATTCGGCCATCGCCGACGAGTGGGTGCCGATCAAGCCGGGCACCGACGGCGCACTGATCCTGGCGATCAATCACGAACTGATCAACCAGGGGCTGTTCGACCGCGAGTTCCTGATCCAGTACTCGAATGCCGCCGAGCTGGTGGTGGACGATCCCCGGCGCGATGATCACGGTCTCTTCTCCCGTTTCGAGATGCACGTGGAGGAGGGCTGTTTCGATCCCGAGAACAAGCTCTGGTGGGACCGTGATCTGGACAAGGAGATCTCCACCCACACCCCCGGTACCGAGCCCCGGCTGCTGGGGTCGTTCCGGCTGGAAGATGGCACCAAGGTGAAACCGGCCTTCCAGCTGTTGAAGGATCGGCTGGAGGAGTACACCCCGGAGTGGGCCGAGGGGATTACCGGCATCCCGGCCGCCACCATCCGCCGCCTGGCCCACGAGATGGGCGTCACCGCACGGGATCAGAAGATCGAACTGCCGATCCAGTGGACCGACAGCTGGGAGAACGAGCACGAATCGATCACCGGTAATCCGGTGGCCTTTCACGCCATGCGCGGGATCGCCGCCCACTCCAACGGCTTCCAGTCGATCCGCGCCCTGAGCATCCTGATGACCCTGCTCGGCACCATCGACCGGCCCGGCGGATTCCGCCACAAGGCGCCGTTCCCGCGGCCGATTCCGCCCTGTCCCAAGCCCCCCAACTCGCCCGACGCGGTCAAGCCCAATACCCCGCTGGACGGCATGCCCCTGGGCTGGCCGGCGAAACCGGAGGATCTGTTCGTCGACGAGCAGGGCGAGGCGGTGCGCCTGGACAAGGCATTCTCCTGGGAGTATCCGCTGTCGGTGCATGGCTTGATGCACAACGCCATCACCAATGCCTGGCGCGGCGACCCCTATCCGATCGACACCATGCTGCTGTTCATGGCCAACATGGCCTGGAACTCCTCCATGAACACCGAGCAGGTGCGCCACATGCTCACCGACAAGGACGAGGAGAGCGGTGAGTACAAGATCCCGTTCCTGATCGTCTGCGATGCCTTCCAGTCGGAGACCGTGGCCTTCGCCGATCTGGTGCTGCCGGATACCACCTATCTGGAGCGTTATGACGCCCTCTCCATGCTCGATCGGCCGATCTCCGAGTTCGAGGGGCCGGTGGATTCGGTGCGCATCCCGGTGGTGCCGCCCACCGGTCAGTGCAAGCCGTTCCAGGAGGTGCTGGTGGAGCTGGGCAGCCGCCTCAAGTTGCCCGCCTTCATCAATGAGAAGGGGGAGCGCAAATACCGCGACTACCCGGACTTCATCACCAACTACGAGACCTCGCCCGGCTCCGGCATCGGCTTCCTGGCCGGCTGGCGCGGCAAGGGCGGTGAGAAGTTTCTGAAGGGCGAGCCCAACCCGCGGCAGTGGGAGATGTACCAGAAGAACGACTGCTACTACCACTACAAGCTGCCCAAGTCCTACCAGTACATGCGCAACTGGAACAAGGGCTACCTGCATTGGGCGCGCAACCACGGCATGATCCGCTACGCCGAGCCGATCACCATTCATCTCTACTCCGAGGTGTTGCAGAAGTTCCGGCTCGCCGCCCAGGGTAAGGGGAAGGGGCGCCAGCCGCCGGAGCGGCTGCGCAAACGGGTCGAGATGCACTTCGATCCGTTGCCGTTCTACAGCGAGCCGCTGCTCTCAAGGCTGGTGGATACCCAGGAGTATCCGCTCAACGCCCTGACCCAGCGGCCGATGGCCATGTACCACTCCTGGGACTCGCAAAACGCCTGGCTGCGGCAGATCCACACCCACAACTACCTGTTCGTCAATCCGGCCCTGGCGAATGCCAAGGGTATCGACGACGGCGACTGGATCTGGGTCGAGTCACCCACCGGCAAGGTGCGCTGTATGTGCCGTTACTCGGAGGCGGTGGAGCCGGGTACGGTCTGGACCTGGAATGCCATCGGCAAGGCGGCGGGTTCCTGGGGGCTGTCGCCCCAGGCCAACGAGTCACAGAAGGGGTTTTTGTTGAACCACCTGATCCCGGAGGAGCTGCCGCCCTGTGAATCGGGCGAACACCTCTCCAATTCCGATCCGGTCACCGGCCAGGCGGCCTGGTTCGATGTACGGGTGAAGATCTACAAGGCGGCTGCGGACGAGCCCGCCCAGACATCGCCCCAGTTCAGCGCCATGAAACCGCTGCCCGGACAGAAGGTGCAGGGCGGCCGCTGGCTGGCGTTTTTCGCCGGCCAGTTGGGCAAAAAACCGGGCAGGAAGAAGGGGAGCAAGGTATGAGCCAGCTGGCACTGGTCATCGATCTCAATGTCTGCGTCGGCTGCCACGCCTGCGTCACCAGCTGCAAGGAGTGGAACAGCTCCGGCTGGGCCGGGCCGTTGCCGGATGAAAATCCCTACGGCGCGGATCCGAGCGGGGTCTTCTTCAACCGGGTGCAGACCTACGAGGTGGGCTGTTTCCCGCATACCGAGACCATCCATTTCCCCAAATCCTGCCTGCACTGCGAGGACCCGCCCTGCGTGCCGGTCTGCCCCACCGGGGCCAGCTACAAGCGCGCGGACAATGGCATCGTGCTGGTGGATTACGACAAGTGCATCGGCTGCAAATACTGCGCCTGGGCCTGCCCCTACGGTGCCCGGGAGATCGATGCCCAGAACAAGGTGATGAAAAAGTGCACCCTGTGCGTGGACCGGGTCACCGACCAGAGCCTGCCGGAGTCGGAACGAAAACCGGCCTGTGTGCTGGCCTGTCCCACCTCGGCGCGGATCTTCGGCGATATCCACGATCCCGACTCCGCCGCCTCGGTGGCGATCCGCGAACAGGGTGGTTACCAGCTGCAGCCGGAGTGGGGCACCCAACCGGCCAACCATTACCTGCCGCGGCGCCGCAGCCTGATGCAGATCCACGAGGATGAGCTGATCCGCGCGGACAACCCGCTACGCAAGGAAGAGGTGGAGATGCCGATCGAGCAGGGCGACACCCTGGACGATGTGGCCTGGTAGGGTTGCTGTGTCATGCGTAGGTTGGGGTGAGTGGAGCGAACCCCAACGGACAACGGCTCCGCTCAACGCCATGTTGGGGTTCGCAGGCTCACCCCAACCTATGGATTGCGGGTCGATTGAAGTGCAATTTAGGAAATAGGATAAAACGATGCACCCGGCATTTTCGGTAATTTTTCTCACCACCCTGATCGGTATCGGTCAGGGACTGTTCCTGGCGCTGTTTACCGGCCAGGTGTACGCCCTGGGCAACCTGATACCGGTCCAGGCGAGCCAGGGCTTCTACGCCGTGGGCAGTCTCCTGTCGTTACTGTTCCTGCTGCTCGGCCTGGTCGCCTCGGTGTTCCACCTGGGACGGCCGGAGCGTGCCTGGCGCGCGGTTACCCAGTGGCGTACCTCCTGGCTGTCGCGCGAGGTGATCGTGCTGCCGCTGTTCATGCTGCTGGTGTTCCTCTATGGCGTCGTGCACTACCTCGGCTGGACCGCTCCGCTGTTCCTGGTGGCGGGGACCCTGCCGGTGGATCTGTCTCTGATCATCGGTCTGTTGGCCAGTATTGCCGCCTTCGCCCTGTTCGTCTGCACCGCCATGATCTACGCCAGCCTGAAATTCCTCCAGGAGTGGTACACCCCGCTGACGGTCCTCAACTATACGCTGCTGGGGCTCGCCTCCGGCTTTATGTTCGCCGCCGCCTTCTCCGCCTATATCGGTGTCGACCTGGTATCGCTGTTCGGCACCTGGGCGGTGGTGTTCACCCTGCTGGGTGCCGGTTCGCGGGGCGCCTCGCTGGTCAGAAACCGCGCCCTGCGCGACAAGTACGGTCTGCGCACGGCCATCGGCGTGCGCCATCCCCAAATGAAGCAGCTGAGCCAGGGCTTCATGGGTGGCGCCTTCAATACCCGGGAGTTTTTTCACGGCCGCACCCCTGGGGCGCTGCGGCTGATCCGCTGGTTTTTCCTGCTGGCGGTGTTCCCGATTCCGGTGGCGCTGATCGCCGCCGGATACGGACTGCAATCCCCCTCGCTGCCGATTGCTGCCTTTGCCCTGCAGTATCTAGGACTGATTGCCGAGCGCTGGTACTTCTTTGCCGAGGCCAGGCATCCGCAGAATATCTATTACCAGTCGATGGCCTGAACGGTTCCTGCTATAGCGGTCCCTGATTACCCAGCCATCAAACAGACTGGAGTTTGGGGTTTCATGCTCTGATCTGCGTTCGGGCGGTAATGGAAAGGTGCTAACGGCCCCATTCTCCAAGGGTATGCTGTAACGCCACATCGACCGTTGCAGGCGCGCTGATGGTTTGTGCATTCTGTGATGAGGGGAAAAGTTGCAGTAGTGCCGTTCTGGTATCGCGGTCGGGAATCGCACCTTCTAGTGCCTTGGGGTTTAATCCGACCAATTGACTCTGCTCAATCTGTGCAATGATCTCTCCACTACCAGCATCAACCAGGTTAATCTCGCTTAAACGCTTGATGCAATCTCTGATAAAGTCAGTGTTTTCCTCGGGTGCCATGGCGCTGGCTGGTGGATAAACAGTATCGGCCGAGGTGGCGTTTATATTGATTTTTCGATACCGATCAATATCCATCAGGCAGTTAATGTCGAGGATATTTAATGATCCATTCATGCCAAACGCTACTGTTCGGGGACGCTCACCCAGCTTTACGCTGTTATCGAGGAACTCGTAATGTACGTCTTTGACTTGGTCAAGCGCCCAGGTGAAGAATAGCTCTGGCATCCCGGTGAATGCCTCTATATTGTGATAAAGAAGATCATCGACCGCTTTATAGCGGCCTACCTTGATGCCCCGTGACCAGGCGCGTTCAACGGTGGCGTGGGGTGGGGTGATCATGTAAAACATGTAAATTTTTGCGCCAAACCGGGTCAGCAGGTTACTCCCCGCTTCACGGGATTCTTTGGCAAAACTGTCGAACCGGAACCGGTCAATCAACAGATGCGGTACCGCATGGCGCTTTGCTTTTTCACTGATGTAGGCGTCGAGTTTCTGATCGACAATCTGCAACTCATGACCGGTGCAGGTGGCTGCATATTTGTAGAACTCATCCAGTGATTCATAGTCGAGTAAGAATTTACGCCAAATATCTGGGCTGATAAGGGCGAAATCCCCCCAGCTTAGTCCAAGACTATGTGTCAGCTGTTGTTGTAGCGGCCGCAGTGTGCTTTTGCCCGAAGCCGCAGCGCCCTTGATATTCATCACCACCGGCTGCGGTTGGGTCGGAAGCCGGGAGTAGCCCTCTGCGAGTGCGCCGGCATCGATGAACGGGGAGATTAAAGAGCCAATCAGGTTGCTTCCATGGCTATTACATACCTGTTGGGTGACCAACCTGGCGAGCAGCTCCTTTTCACCGCGAACCCGACCATGTTTGCACAAGATGGCGCCACATACATGGTGCAGGCGGTGATAGATAGCGCGCTCCAGGGCGTTGTCATCGGTGGCCTGGGATGCGCGCTGTCGCCACTGCTCCAGGGTCTCTGCTTCCAGAATTTCAGGGGCCTTGATGGAGGATTTTTTCTCCCGGCGCCTGGTAAGTCGCTTCCACCACCCTTTTTCTTCAATAACAGCAACCGGTTTCTTGAAAAGTGTGGCCTCCAGCTCTTGATCGACCTTTTCGTACACACGCTGTTGCAGAGCGTCATAGCAGTCAACGGCATCCTGCATCTTGGGTTGCAGGTATTTATCCAGCAGCGTTTGCGCCATTCTGCGGAAATTTACACCGAGGTCCTCATACTGTTCCCCATCAGAAATCTGGTAATTTGCGGAGAGGCGAATCAGTAACTCATGAACCACCAGCCGCTCTGGGCGTAGGGTGGCTATCTCCTCCATCAACAGGCCGGTGAAGTGACTCAGTTCCTCGATCTCTGAAAAAGTCTGGAATACGTTTTCCGGCCGCAGAATGGTTGAAAATACCAGCACCTCGCGGGGTAATTGAGAGCTTATGCCGGGATTCCATGCGTCATATTCGATGCGGCTGTCCGTGATGCTGTCACCCGTCGCTTGGCTTGCTAATGTTGACATGTATTCAACGTGCTCCATCACTCTGTGGCTGCGATATGTAGCCTGTTTTCACTTTTCAATCAGGATCGCGCGGAAGTCATTAACATTCGTCAGGGTTGGGCCGGTGACAATCGAATCACCCATCGCCTCGAAGAAGCTGTGCCCGTCATTGTTCATCAAGCTATCTTGTGGTTTTAACCCGATTGACCAGGCCCGTTCAAGGGTGTCGGGGGCGATATAGGCGCCAGCGATCTCTTCCAGCCCATCGACACCATCGGTGTCGCCTGACACGGCATGCACGCCGGCAAGTCCCTTCAGTGCAATGCCGAGGGAGAGCAGGAACTCGACGTTACGCCCGCCCCGGCCATTGCCGCGCACCGTCACCGTGGTCTCTCCACCTGAAAGCAGTACGCAGGGAGGTTTTATCAGTTCACCCCGGGTGGCGATTTCATGCGTGATTCCAGCCATCACTTTGCCTACATCTCGGGCTTCACCTTCGATGCTGTCGCCCAGTATAACGGGAGTGATACCAGCGGCCCGCGCGACCTCGGCTGCAGCCTGCAGCGCCATCTGTGGTGTGGCGACCATGCGAGTGTCAATGGCGGGAAGGTTGGGTGCGCCTGGCTTCACCGACTCCCCCTCGCCACTTTCCAGTAGTTGAATGACTTTAGGGGGCACATTGATGGCATAGCGCTTGATAATGTCCAGCGCATCGGCGCATGTGGTGGGGTCAGCCACCGTTGGCCCGGATGCAATGTCGCCTGGATCATCTCCCGGGACATCGGAAATCAGCAGGTTCACGACTTGCGCCGGGTAACATGCAGCGGCCAGACGACCCCCCTTGATAGCCGAGAGGTGGCGGCGTACACAGTTCATTTCGCCAATGTTGGCGCCACTCTTTAACAGTGCCCGATTGATTTCCTGCTTATCTTCAAGAGTAAGCCCGGGCAGTGGCATCGGCAGCAGCGAGGATCCACCACCGGAAATCAGGCAGATCACCAGGTCGTCCTCGGTGGCGTCTTGTACAAAATCCAGTATCTTTTCGGCGGCCTGTGCGCCGGCTGCATCCGGGACTGGGTGGGCGGCTTCAAGAATCTCGATCTGTTCGCAAGGTACGGCATACCCGTAACGTGTTACCACGACACCGCTGAGCGGTCCTTGCCAGTGCTGCTCAACCACACGGGCCATTGCGGCTGAGGCCTTGCCGGCACCGATGACGAAAGTCCGGCCGACTGGTGGGGAGGGTAGGGTCGGTGGTAGCGCAACAGCGGGCTGTGCCGATGCGATGGCGGCTTCGAATAGCTGCTGGAGAAATTTTCTGGGATCTACTGGCATTGGCGAATGGTACTCAGATAGTGATTCTTGGCGGGATGAATCTCACGCCATTTTATCTTGAAGTAAATCATGCCTCGGGATTTTGGTCAACTATAATGGAATCATTTTCCATTACAGGGAAAAATAGATAGTTAAACGCCTGGGTATTATTTGGCTTTGCGATATTAAGCGGGTATTATCTTTTAACTGCATGAAAAATATGGATTACTTCCATTTATTCGTCGTTGTGGTACTGTGACTATAAAATTGCCTGTAACGCTCTCTGCAGCAGGCGCCTATCCATCTCTACTATTGTACGCATGCCAATGAAAATAGTTTTCAGCATGTTTATATTGCTACCCGGTGTCATATCAGGGTACATCAACACGGAGTAAACGCATGGCTGAAGGGCAAAATCAGGAAGTACGCAAAAGAGGCCGGCCTGCCGGGCGGAAAACAATCCAAAACCAAAACGGTGGGCAAATCCAATCCCTGGTCCGTGGTCTAACCCTCCTGGAGCGGTTGGCTGAATCGGAAGATGGTGTTGGGTTGACGAATTTGGCACAACAGGTCGGGCTGGCCCCTTCAACGACACACCGTTTGCTGATGACCTTTCAGCAGCATCTATTTGTCCGCAGTGACCCTGTTTTGGGAAAGTGGTATATCGGCGTTGGGGCATTTTCGATTGGCAATGCGTTCTTGCATCACCGCGAATATCTCGCTCAAGCAAGGCCGGTAATGCACGATTTGATGGAGCTGACCGGTGAGACGGTCAACCTGGCCCTGGTGGACAGTGGCCGGGCTGTTTTCATCGCCCAGGTGGAAAGCCGGGAAGTAATGCGTATGGTCGTAAGGCTGGGGAGTCATGCTCCTCTGCATGCTTCGGGCGTCGGCAAAGCTTTTCTAGCCACAATGACCGATTCTGAAGTCTCCGAGATACTGCATCAGCACGGACTGCCCCGGGTAACGGAAAATACCCTGTCCACGCCCGAAGCGTTGCATGCGGATCTGCTCAAGGTGCGGGCGCAGGGCTACGCCATCGATGATGAGGAGCATGCCATTGGATTGCGTTGCGTAGCCTCCACGATTCATGACGAACAGGGCAAAGCCCTGGCCGCTATCTCACTGTCAGGTCCCAAGGCCAGGATTCCGGACGAGCGCATTGCCCAGTTGGGTCTGGACGTAGTGCGCAGTGCGGATGAGATTACCCGCTGTATTGGGGGGCATCGGCCCACTTATTAAGTGAACCTCCCGGTGATGGTTGTATGCGGTCGCATGTCACACGCCCCATGTTTAATATCCGTCTGATATCCTTAATTATTCTCCCAGGCTGCCAGGTTGAATCTGCTCGGCGTGGTTAGTTATCCAGAGTGTCCTATTCTGGCCATATTCCAGGTAGTCGTTTGCTATTGAGCTGAATTTGTTTGATCTGGCTTAGATCTGTTGCATGTGCTCGAATATTAGGTATATTGTATACCAACTATTCTAATAGATCGGCTGACGCACGGTTCGGCGGAGGATGAATGAATATTCATGAGTATCAGGCCAAGCAGTTACTGGCAAAATATGGCGTGGCTGTTCCTCGGGGAGAGGTGGCTTTTTCTGCGGCCGAAGCGGAAGTTGCCGCACAGCAGTTGCCCGGGCCGGTTTGGGTGGTCAAAGCTCAGATTCACGCAGGTGGCCGCGGCAAGGGCGGCGGCGTCAAGGTTGTCAAGTCCGTGCAGGATGTAAAGTCAGCAGCCGAACGGATGATCGGCATGAATCTGGTGACGCACCAGACCGGGCCTGAAGGAAAGAGGGTCAAACGCGTCTATGTGGAGGAGGGGTGTGACATCGTACGCGAGCTCTACCTCAGCCTGCTTATCGACCGTGCTACCAGTTCTGTTACCCTGATGGCGTCCACTGAAGGTGGTATGGACATTGAAGAGGTTGCCGGGAAAACCCCGGAGAAAATACTCAAGGTGGCAATCGACTCGGCTATTGGTCTGCGCCCTTACCATGCCCGCAAACTGGCCTTCGGGCTGGGCCTGGAGGGAGCGCAAGTCCGTTCAGCCACCCAATTTTTCTCATCCCTCTACCGTGCTTTTCTAGACCTTGATGCCAGCCTGATCGAGATTAATCCCCTGGTTGTTAAAGGTAACGGTGAATTAATTGCGCTGGATGCCAAGATGAACTTTGACGATAACGGTCTGTTCAGGCATCAAAATATTGAAGCACTGCGTGATGAAGATGAGGAGGACCCGGCCGAACTCGAGGCCAGTAAGCATGAACTCAACTACATCAAGCTGGATGGTTCAATCGGCTGTATGGTCAATGGCGCCGGTCTGGCGATGGCCACCATGGATATTATCAAGCTATACGGGGCTGATCCCGCCAACTTCCTGGATGTCGGTGGTGGTGCTACTGCCGAGCGTGTGACCGCGGCATTCAAACTCATTCTCTCGGACAAGAATGTTAAGGGAATCCTGGTCAATATTTTTGGCGGCATCATGCGTTGTGATGTGATTGCCAAAGGCATTGTGTCCGCAGCCAATGAGGTTGACCTGCATGTTCCGCTGGTTGTTAGATTGGAAGGGACCAATGTGGCAATGGGTAAAGAGATTCTTAATCGATCCGGGTTGAATATTGTGTCAGCCGATGATCTGGGTGATGCCGCCGCCAAGATTGTGGCGGCTGTTCGTGAGGTTGCGTAATGTCGGTTCTGATTGATAGGAACACAAAGGTCATCTGTCAGGGATTCACCGGTTCCCAGGCAACCTTTCACAGCGAACAGGCGATTGCTTATGGTACCCAGATGGTGGGCGGGGTTACGCCGGGTAAAGGAGGAAGTCGCCACCTCGATCTGCCGGTCTTTGATACGGTTGCTGATGCCGTTGAGCAGACCGGTGCAACCGCATCTGTAATCTATGTTCCGCCAGCATTTGCAGCCGATGCCATTCTCGAAGCGATCGATGCGGAGGTAGAGCTGATTGTCTGCATCACCGAGGGTATTCCGGTGGTTGATATGGTTGCTGTCAAGCGGGTGTTGCGGGACTCCCCATCTCGACTGATCGGACCAAATTGCCCGGGAATAATCACCCCGGGAGAATGCAAAATTGGCATTATGCCGGGGCACATTCACAAGCCGGGCAGCGTGGGCATTGTCTCGCGCTCGGGCACATTGACCTACGAAGCAGTTGCCCAGACCACCGCTGCAGGCTTGGGACAGACCACCTGTATTGGCATCGGCGGTGACCCGCTCAATGGAACCAACTTTATTGACTGCCTGGATCTGTTTTTGGCTGATCCGGCCACCGAGTCGATTATCATGATCGGCGAGATCGGTGGGACCGCTGAAGAAGAGGCGGCCGACTTCCTCAAGCAATCCAAGGTGAAAAAATCGGTTGCCGGTTTTATTGCCGGATTGACCGCCCCACCCGGCCGGCGGATGGGGCATGCAGGCGCCATCATTGCAGGCGGCAAGGGCGGTGCAGAAGACAAAATTGCAGCGATGCGGAGTGCAGGTATTCACATTGCGGATTCACCGGCAAGTCTGGGCACCACGCTGAAGCAGGCGTTGCAGGGAACAATTTGACGAATTGGGGGCTGGTATTGAATGGGTACACGGATCATCACCAGCCTGAATCATCATTTCAGCCAGAGGCGTAAACAATGGCGCACTCCACGCAGGTTGTAGCAAAACACGATCACCCCGGGGCGGGACGGAAAAAGACTTCAGGCACCCGCAAAGGACGGCAAGTTGATCCGGCCGCCTTGGCGGAGGTGCGCCAGTTGCTTGGCGACCGTTCCCGGCAACGCGATCTACTTATCGAGCACTTGCATCTGATTCAGGATCATGCCGGTTGTCTTTCCGAGGCTAATCTGTCTGCTCTGGCCTATGAGATGGGCATTGCGCAGACCGAAGTATTCGAGGTTGCGACTTTCTATGCACACTTTGATGTAGTCAAGGCGGGCCAGGAGGCGCCACCGGCGATTACCGTTCGAGTGTGTGACAGTATCTCCTGCAAGATGGCCGGAAGCGGCGAGCTGCAGACGGTGCTGGAGCGTGAGGCGGGTCATGGTGTGCGGGTAATTCGCGCGCCCTGTATGGGACGGTGCGACTCCGCGCCAGTGGCCGAGGTGGGGCATAGCCATGTGGGTAACGCCACGATTCAGATCGTGCTGGACGCCATCCGGCGCGGTAATACCCATCCCGATCTGCCGGAGTATGAAGGTTACGAGGCCTATGTCAAAGCGGGAGGATACGCAAAACTGCAGGAGTGTCTGGATGGTAGCCGTAATGCAGAGAGCGTCATCGATGCCCTGGACAACTCGGAACTGAGGGGTATGGGCGGTGCCGGATTCCCTGCCGGCCGCAAATGGCGCATCGTCAACAGCTACCCCGGTCCCCGGTTGATGGCGGTCAATTGCGACGAGGGTGAGCCTGGAACCTTTAAGGATCGCTATTACCTGGAGCGCTATCCCCACCGTTTTATTGAAGGCATGCTGATTGCTGCCTGGGTGGTTGAGGCCAAAAAGGTCTATATCTACGTACGTGATGAGTATCCCGCGATACGTAAGATTCTGCAGCAGGAGCTGGACAAGGCCAAGGCCGCCGGATTGCTTGATGGTCGTGAAATCGAGATCCGGCGTGGTGCCGGCGCCTATATCTGTGGCGAAGAGTCGGCCATGATCGAGTCCATCGAGGGTAAACGGGGTCTGCCCCGCAATCGTCCGCCGTACGTGGCCGAGGTGGGACTGTTTGGGCGTCCGACTCTGGAGCATAACGTTGAGACCCTCTATTGGGTGCGCGATATTCTGGAGAAGGGCGCTGAGTGGTTCTCCAGCGCAGGACGTCACGGCCGCAAGGGATGGCGCAGCTACTCTGTCTCGGGGCGGGTCAAGGAGCCGGGTGTCAAGTTGGCGCCGGCGGGTATCACCATCCGCGAGCTGATTGATGAGTACTGTGGTGGCATGCTCGACGGCCATGGGTTCAAGGCCTATCTGCCAGGCGGTGCCTCGGGTGGTATTCTTCCCGCCAGCATGGGCGATGTCCCGTTGGATTTCGGTACCCTGGAAGAGTACGGCTGTTTCATCGGGTCGGCGGCGGTGGTGGTCTTTTCAGATCACGATAACATGCGTGATGTCGCGCTTAACCTGATGGAGTTTTTCGAGGACGAAAGCTGTGGCCAGTGCACACCATGCCGTGTCGGCACGGAGAAGGCCGTCAAGCTGATGCAAAAACCCGAGCTGGACACGGAATTGCTCACCGAACTGAGTCGGCTCATGGGGGATGCCTCTATCTGCGGCTTGGGTCAGGCGGCCGGCAATCCGGTGAATTCGTTGCTCAAATACTTCCGTGAGGATTTTTCATGAGCGAAACTATCCGCTTTACCCTGGATGGCCGCGAGGTCGAAGCGCAGGCCGATGAAACCATCTGGCAGGTGGCCAATCGTTGCGGTACTACGGTTCCCCATCTTTGCTACAAGCCTGATCCCGGCTATCGTGCAGACGGTAATTGTCGCGCCTGTACAGTAGAGGTAGAGGGTGAGCGAGTGCTGGCGGCCTCCTGTCAGCGCAAGCCCACTGAAGGCATGGTGGTTCACACCGATAATGAACGGGCGCGCAATGCGCAGCGGGGTGTGATCGAGCTGTTACTGGCCGATCAGCCGAAACGTGCCTTGGCTCATGATCCGGACTCCAGGTTCTGGCACTGGGCAGATCAGCTCGGCGTCACTGACAGCCGTTTCCCGTGTCGCACCACGCAGCCGGTTGCAGATACCAGCCATTCGGCCATGCATGTGGCTTTGGATGCCTGTATCAACTGCAATCTGTGCGTGCGTGCTTGTCGCGAAGTGCAGGTCAATGATGTTATCGGTATGGCCTATCGCGGGTTTGCGTCAAAGGTGGTTTTTGACCAGGATGACCCGATGGGTGACAGCACCTGTGTTGCCTGCGGCGAGTGTGTCCAGGCCTGTCCTACCGGCGCGCTTATGGAGTCTGCGCTGGTCGATGAGCGGGGTATCGGCAAAACCGGTAAACTGACTGAAGTTGACAGCGTATGTCCCTACTGCGGGGTCGGTTGTCAATTGACCTATCAGGTCCGTGACAATGAAATCGTCGCTGTACAGGGACGCAATGGCCCATCCAATGAGAATCGCCTGTGTGTCAAGGGGCGCTTTGGTTTCGACTATATCCATCATCCCCACCGACTTACCAGGCCACTGATTCGCAAGGAGAGCGCCCCCAAGGGTGGCCAGCTGGACCTGGATGCCGGGAATCCTCTGGAGTACTTCCGTGAAGTGGATTGGGAAGAGGCACTTGATTTTGCGGCCAGCGGATTGAGGACAATCCGTGACCGTGATGGGGGCGATGCATTGGCGGGGTTTGGCTCGGCCAAATGTTCCAATGAAGAGGCCTACCTGTTCCAGAAGTTGGTGCGGAGCGGATTTGATACCAATAATGTCGATCACTGTACCCGGCTATGTCACGCCTCATCGGTGGTGGCCCTGCTGGAGGCCGTTGGCTCGGGTGCCGTTAGTGCACCATTTGGCGCGGTTAAGGATGCCGATGTGGTGATGCTTATCGGCAGTAACCCGACCGCCAACCATCCGGTTGCGGCAACCTATTTCAAGCAGGCGGCCAAGAACAAGACCCTGATCCTGATCGACCCGCGCAAAACCCCGCTGGCCCGTCATGCCAGGTATTCGCTGCAATTCAATCCGGGTACCGACGTGGCGATGTTCAACGCCATGCTCAACGTCATCATCAGCGAAAAGCTCTATGACGAAGCGTTTGTAGCGGAGCGTACCGAAGGGTTTGATGGCCTGCGGCGTCATGTAGAGGCGTTCACACCCGAGGCGATGGCGCCGATCTGTGGCATCGATGCCGATACCTTGCGCACGGTCGCTCGCACCTATGCCACGGCCGGTTCATCGATCATCTTCTGGGGTATGGGAATCTCCCAGCATGTGCACGGCACGGACAATGTACGCTGCCTGATTGCCCTTGCGTTGATTACCGGCCAGATTGGTCGCCCAGGTACCGGTCTGCACCCATTGCGTGGACAGAACAATGTGCAGGGGGCATCTGATGCCGGGTTGATCCCCATGGTATTTCCCGATTACCAACCGGTCGATGTGGCATCCATTCGGACGCAGTTTGAGGAGGCCTGGGGCGTGCCGCTGAAATCCAAGCCCGGGCTGACGGTGGTGGAGATCATGGGTGCCATCCATAACGACGAGATCAAGGGTATGTACATCATGGGTGAAAACCCGGCCATGTCGGATCCCGATGCAGATCACGCGCGCGCGGCACTGGCCAAACTGGAGCATCTGGTGGTACAGGATATCTTCCTGACGGAAACCGCATTCCATGCGGATGTCATTCTACCCGCCTCGGCGTGGCCGGAAAAAGATGGCACGGTAACCAATACCAATCGCCAGGTGCAGATGGGACGACAGGCGCTTGCCCCTCCCGGCGATGCGCGACAGGATTGGTGGATTGTTCAAGAACTGGCCAAGCGTATCGGTTGTGACTGGAACTACTCACACCCGAGAGAGGTGTTTACCGAGATGGCCTCAGTAATGCCTTCGCTGAATAACATCACCTGGGATCGTGTGAATAGCGAAGAGTCCGTCACTTACCCGTGCGATGGTCCGGATGTCCCGGGTAATGATATTGTCTTTCGAGACGTTTTCCCAACAGGCAGTGGTCGCGGCAAGCTGGTGTCCGCTGAGATTATCCCACCGGATGAGACGCCAGACGAGGCGTATCCGTTTGTGTTGACCACCGGGCGTCAGCTCGAGCATTGGCATACCGGGTCTATGACCCGCCGGGCCGCTGTACTGGATGCTATCGAGCCGGAAGCCGTTGCCTGCCTGTCACCACAAGATATGCGCCGACTGAACATCGAGCCTGGGTCAAAAGTGAAGATCTCTACCCGGCGCGGGGCCATTGAACTGACGGCTCGCTCTGATCACACGGTCACAGAAGGACTGATCTTCATCCCCTTCTGTTATGCCGAGGCACCCGCCAATGTATTGACCAATGCGGCCCTGGATCCCTTTGCCAAAATTCCGGAATTCAAGTATTGCGCCGCACGTGTAGAGGTGGAGTGGTAGGGGCTGGCGGGTATCGCAACTATCTGCTGAGACCTTACGTGAGGTTGCGATTGGATCAGCTATCGACTGGTGGACCAATGCTGAACAGCTAAATGGAGGCAGGTGTTGATGAAGGCGATATTGATTGATGAGTTTGGTGGGCCGGAAGTTTTATCGTTTGCTGAAGTGGAGCGGCCAACACCACAATCCGGACAGGTCCTGATCAAGGTGGCTGCCACTTCAGTCAATCGCCCCGATCTGGTTCAGCGCGAGGGCAAGTATCCTGCCCCGCCGGGTGAATCCCCGATTCTCGGATTGGAAGTCGCCGGCACCATCGAAGAAATTGCCGACAGCGAAAGCCCGTGGCGGGTCGGTGATCGCGTCATGTCCCTGGTAGCCGGGGGGGGCTATGCCGAATATGCCTTGGCCTACACCGGGCATGTCATGCCGGTGCCAGAGTCGATGCGTTTTGAAGAAGCAGCCTGTGTCTGTGAAACCTACATTACCGCCTATCTTAACCTGTTCATGATTGGTGGTTTGGTGAATGGCGGCAGCGCGCTGATCCACGGTGGTGGCGGCGGTGTAAATACTGCAGCGCTGCATTTGTGCGCGAATCTGGTTCCACAAGCGCGTACGCTGGTAACCGCTTCACCGCAAAAGATAGAGCGCGTAAAGGCGCTGGGTGCAGATCTGGTGATCAATTACCGGGAGCAGGATTTCGCAGAAGAGGTGAAGGCCTTTACCCATAAGCGCGGCGTTGATGTGATCCTGGATCATATCGGCGCTCCCTATTTGGCATCCAATATGAAATCACTGGCGCTTTGTGGTCGTCTGGTCAGTATCGGTGTGACGGGTGGCATCAAGGCCGAGATCAATCTGGCCCTGTTGATGGTCAAGCGTCAGCAGCTGATCGGGTCGGTGTTGCGCTCGCGTCCGGTCGAGGAGAAGAGTGAGATTGTCGCTGCCTTCTCCAAGGCGGTGATTCCCTTTCTTGCCGATCGTTCCATTGTCCCCCTGGTTCATGAAGTTTACCCGCTATCGGAAGCGGCACAGGCCCACCGGGCGATGGAGGCCAGTTCGCACTTTGGTAAACTGGTTTTGGCGGTTGCTTAACGCTTTCGAGGTGGGTTTTTCGGGGTAACAGCCACATCGCGTAACAAGCACACTAACTGCCTTAAGTGATCCAATGCTCCAAAAAGTGTGCTTTTCTGATTCTTTGTGAAGAGATTTTTCATAAACGATCTAAGGTGGTTTGAAGGTCAATAACAATACCAGTAACGGCTCCGCTGCATGGGGCGATTAAATGGCCGGCTTTGCAGTGAATGCCAGTGCTCGCTTCTCCCAGGAGCCTAAAATCGCACTGCATTTAGTCGGGTGCGACAGACGGTACGCCTTATACGTGGTGCCTGTCTGAGCCGGTTCGAGGTCGGTTTGGCTGCTTCCAGCGCGACCCTGTCAAAACAACCTAAAATGTTTTGTGGAAAAGACTTCCAAAAAACATCGATTTCGATGTTTACTTTTGCCGGGAGGCGGATTATTCTAAGATCAGGTATCCAGTATACGGTATACCAAATACTTTCAGGCGCTGGTGGTCTTCGTGCCTGGACGTGACATCCACAGCTATCGGTACAAGGCAAAATATAAATGCTGGCTGAATGGCTCGAAGGAGGAAATCTCATGAAAATATCACGTAAAATGGCATTCCTGCCGGCGCTAACTCTATCGCTTGCTGCGCTAGCCGGCGTCTCACAATCCGTCGTTGCAGAAGGCTGGACCCCGAAAAAACCCGTAGAATTTGTCATCATGGCCGGTCCCGGTGGCGGTGCCGATAAGATGGCGCGCCTGATGCAGACCGTTATCCAGAAACATAAGTTCTCGCCAAAACCCTTCATTCCTGTAAACAAGGCCGGTGGTTCAGGTGCGGAAGCGCTGATGCATCTGAAGAGCAAGAAGGGCGATGACCATATTGTTATGGTTACGCTCAATAGCTTCTATACCACGCCTCTGCGTCAGCCCGCCCTGAAGGTGCAGCCGCTCGACTTCACGCCGATTGCGCGCATGGCAGAAGATACCTTCCTGCTTTGGGTTGGCAAGAATAGCGGTATAAACACGCTCGATGATTTTGTAAAGGCAGCGAAGGCCAAAGGCAATGACTGGATTATGGCTGGTACCGGTAGGGGTGGCGAGGATGAGCTTCTGACGTCTTATCTGAATCGTACCTATGATCTGAATATCAGGTACGTTCCGTACAAAGGCGGTGGTCGTGTTGCCAAAGAGTTGGTCGGCGGGCATGCCGATTCTACAGTGAATAATCCTTCCGAGCAGATGGGCTTCTACCTGGCTGGCGATAGCAAGCCAATCGCCGCATTCACCGGTGCGCGTCTGCCCCTGTTCAAAGAGGCCCCTACCTTGACCGAGCTGGGCCAGCCTTTCGAGTATTACATGCAGCGTAGTGTTGTGGGTGCTCCAGGTATGAGTGATGAAGCCGCGGATTTCTATCGTGAAGTGTTCACTAAGGTGTACAACAGCGAAGAGTGGCAGAAGTACATGAAGGATAAGAGCCTGCAGGGTGAGTTCATGACCGGCACGAACCTTCAGGATTATTGGACCCGTGAAAACAACAATCACAAAGTGTTGTTGAGCAAGATTGGCGAAATCAAGCAATAAAATCGCCTAAAGTGGTGCGTGCATCAGTTGCGCATTCATGGTGCACCACCACTTATTAACCAGTGCGTTATGGACGAACAAGGATCTGAGGCGTCATGCTTCGTTTGCTGTCCGGGCCTGCCTGAAGGCTGGTGGTTTCTAGGTGCTGCTGTGCAAGTTTCAAACCCTATTTTTTATTCACACGAAGACTACATGAGATAGTGTAGAGAGGTAAAAACGTCATGCGCAAAGCGGAGTTTATCATGGCCTTGGTGTTGGGGGTTTTTTCCGCCTATCTGATGTGGAAGAGCGCGGAACTACCTATTGGCTGGCAAAAAGGCATCGGACCTGGCGGAGGAATGTTTCCATTCTGGCTGTCCACAGGCATGTTGATTTGTTGTGTCTGGATTCTCGTGAGATGGGTTAGAAGGACAAGCCCGCCATCACAGTCGGAGGAGCCTTACATGGATCATCAGACGGCCGTCCTGATTGGTATGGTAGTCGGTTCTCTGACACTTATGATCGGTGCGATCCACTTGGTTGGTGTATATGGTGCGGTACCGTTATTTTTTATCTGGTACATGCGCACCCTTGGGCGCCATAGTTGGACAGAGAGTATTTCCCTGGCACTGATCACACCCGTTGTCACTTTCTTCTTTTTCGAGATTCTATTGCACATCACGCTGCCGAAGGGTTATCTGGAACCCTTGTTTTATCCGCTGTTTGAGCTGTTTCTGTAAATCGCGGTCCGGGGTCTGGAATACGATTATTCGTAAGTCAGCGATTTGATAACCATTTAAGCAAAAACTTGCTTAGAGTGTTTTGATGAGGTATGTAGCATGGAAATTCTCCAGCTTCTATTAGGCGGTTTCTCCGTCGCATTTGAACCGATGAATCTCTTCCTGGTCATCGTCGGGTGTGCTGTAGGTCTATTCATCGGGGCGATGCCGGGTCTTGGCTCGGTCAATGGTGTGGCCATCCTTCTTCCTGTAACATTTATTGTTCCGCCAACGTCAGCCATTATCTTTCTCGCAGCGATCTATTACGGGGCCATGTATGGCGGTGCCGTAAGTTCCATCATGTTGGGTATCCCCGGTGCCTCCACTGCGGTAGCCACGACCTTTGATGGTCGACCCATGGCTGTCCAGGGTAATGCCGATAAGGCCTTGGTGGCGGCGGCTGTCGCCTCCTTCGCCGGTGGTACCATCTCTATTGTTCTGTTTACCCTATTCGCCCCTCCGCTTGCCAAGGTCGCTCTGGCGTTTGGTTCGCCGGAGGAGTTTGCCCTGATGATGCTGGCGTTTGGAACGTTCATCGGTTTGGGTGGCGATGATATTCCGAAGACCTTCTTCTCCATCTTTATTGGTCTGGTGCTCAGTGCGGTCGGCCTGGATGTGATGAGTGGTGAACCGCGGCTGATCTTTGGCGATATTTCCGGCTTCTTCCACGGTATTAACTTCCTGGTTCTTGCGATCGGAATCTACGGTATCGGAGAGATCCTGTGGACCATCGAGACCAGCAAAGGCACCGTGGCTGTTGCATCCGCCACCGTTAATGTCCAACGTATTATTGCAACCCTAGGTGAATTGAAGAAGAGCATCAAGACCATGTTTATGGGCTCCTTCATCGGTTACTTTGTTGGCCTGTTACCTGCGGCCGGTGCAACACCGGGATCAATCATGGCCTACGGTATGGCCAAGACACTGTCAAAGAACCCGGGCAGTTACGGTAAGGGCAATATTGATGGTGTTGCTGCGCCGGAGGCGGCGAACAATGCGGCAAGTACCGGTTCAATGCTGCCGATGCTCACGCTGGGTATCCCGGGTTCGCCCACTACCGCTATCTTGCTCGGTGGTATGGTGATCTGGGGGCTGGAGCCGGGACCGCGTCTGTTTGTTGAGCAGTCCGACTTTGTCTGGGGCTTGATCGCCAGTCTTTATGTGGCCAACCTGTTCGCGGTTATTCTGAACGTCGCCTTCCTGCCTCTCTTTATCTGGGTGCTGAAACTCCGCTTTACTGTCCTGGCGCCGGTTATCTTCGTGCTTTGTGTGGTGGGTGGGTACGCGCCAACACAGGATATGCATGATGTATGGCTGATGCTCTTATTCGGTGTGGTTGGTTACCTGATGCGCAAGCTGGACTACCCGATGGCCCCGATGGTTCTGGCAATTGTCCTTGGGCCGCTGGCCGAGTCTTCCCTGCGCCAGTCCCTGATGATATCGCACGGCTCACCGATGGTGTTCTTCGAGCGCCCGATTGCCGGTGTCACCATGCTGATCGCAGCCTTACTGTTCCTGCTGCCTGTGTTCCAGGCGATCAAAGCCCGAATCAAGGGTGTAAATCAGGGTAACGCGGGCAAGCTGGGTGACAATAGTGCCGGTAGTTGATCTGGGTATTGGAAGTAAATAGGGTTGTGAGCCTGGAACACTGTCGTCCAGGCCATAACCCAGCCGAAGGACAGTAGGGTAGTCGGAGTAACAGCGAAATGGCACATCCCGTAAAACTGCGACCAGTGAGCACCAATGTCGTCTTGAAGGATAAGGTTTACGAGGCCTTAAAAGAAGCCATCACCTTAATGGATGTCTACAGCGATGAGAGTTCGCTCAGACTGGAAGAGCGTCGATTGGCAGAAGAGTTGGGGGTGAGTCGGACGCCGGTGCGCGAGGCAATCACCCGACTTGAGCAGGATGGGCTTGTTGAAATCATTCCCCGGCGTGGCGCATTCGTCGTCCGAAAGACCAAGAAACAGATATTGGAAATTATCTGTGTATGGGCGGCGTTGGAAAGCATGGCGGCCAGGATTGCAACGACAAGGGCAAGCGATGAGCAGATTGCGCAGCTGCGTAAAATGTTTGTGACCTTCAAGGAAGGGACCGATGCAATGAAGGCCAATATAGACGAGTACTCTGAGACAAATATTCACTTTCATCATAGCGTAATGGGTTTGGCGGGTTGCGATCTGTTAAGTCAGACCGCCGAAGGCTTATTCATGCACATGCGGTCAATAAGGTCCAAGGCGATCAAGGAGAAAGAGCGCGCGGAGCGGTCAATAGTCGATCATATGTCGATTATTGAGGCATTGGAGACGCGCGATGCAGATTTGGCTGAAAAGTTAATCCGCGAGCATACGCTGAAGTTGGCCGAAGAGATTGAAATGAATGTTATTAACGGTGCTGTATAGGCCTCGGGCGGTCTGTGTTTGAGCATCAATGAATAGTTTTATAGTGGTAGTAAAGTTTGGGAGATTCGTATGAAAGCATTGGAAGGGGTTCGCGTTCTTGATATGACGCATGTCCAGTCTGGACCCACCTGTACTCAATTACTTGCATGGTTTGGTGCGGATGTAATTAAGGTAGAACGGCCTGGTGTTGGCGATGCTACTCGAGGTCAGTTGCGTGACATTCCCGATGTGGACAGCCTCTATTTTACGATGCTTAACCACAATAAGAGGAGCCTGACGCTGAACACGAAAAATGAAACGGGTAAGGAGATATTGACCCGTCTTATAAAGGAGTGTGATGTGATGGTGGAAAACTTCGCCCCGGGAGCGCTCGACCGCATGGGTTTCACCTGGGAACGAATTCACGAAATCAATCCGCGTATTATCTATGCGGGAGTCAAAGGTTTCGGGCCGGGCCCTTATCAGGATCTCAAGGTGTACGAGAACGTCGCCCAGTGCACTGGGGGATCAGCCTCAACCACAGGTTTTGAAAATGGACCACCAATGGTGACTGGTGCACAGATCGGCGATTCAGGAACCGGTTTGCATTTGGCACTGGGTATTGTGACTGCCCTTTACCAAAGGGAGCATTCGGGTCGTGGGCAGCGAGTCAGTTGTGCCATGCAGGACGCCGTATTGAATTTATGTCGTGTCAAACTGCGTGACCAACAGCGTCTCGACCACGGCCCGCTTAAAGAGTACCCGCAATATCCCAACGGCAAGTTCGGTGAGGAGGTGCCACGAGGCGGCAATGCCTCCGGAGGCGGCCAGCCCGGTTGGGCCGTACGTTGTGCTCCCGGTGGTCCAAATGATTATATCTATGTGATTATCCAGCCCCCAGGCTGGGCTCCATTGATGAGAGCCATCGGACGTGCGGAGTTGATCGATCATCCGGATTGGGCTACGCCGCAGGCGCGTCTGCCCAGGCTTGATGAGTGCTTTGCCATGGTGGAAGAGTGGACCATGACCAAAACCAAGTTTGAAGTGATGAATATTCTGACCCCGGAGAATGTTCCCTGTGGCCCAATCCTCACGATGAAAGAACTGGCTGATGAGCCGGCCCTGCGTGAGACGGGGACGATAGTCGAGCTTGATCATCCGACACGCGGTAAGTACAAAACGATTGGCAATCCGATCAAACTCTCTGATTCACCGGTTGAAGTAACTCGCTCGCCGCTGCTTGGTGAGCATACGGATGAAGTGCTCCGTGAAGTCGTCGGGCTGTCGGGAGATGAGATAAGAGATGCCCGGGAGCATGGGGCTATTTAATCCCGCGTCGACAAAATAACCAGGACTGGCATCAGGTCCAGTAACAGAAAGTTATTTATAATCAATTAGCCTGGTGCAGGCAGCTGCACCGTTGAGGAGTATACAAATGGCCATTAGAACTGTTTTAGTGCCGGTTGACGGAAGTCCGGAAAGCATCGAGACCCTGGATTTTGCGCTGCTGGTAGCAATTCGCTTTGGTGCTCATATTGAAGCGGTACATGTGGTGCACTCCTCACTTGAAGCCATTTCACACATGTCAGATCGAATGCCGGCCAGTCTGCGTGCAACCGTTTCTGGACAGGCCAAAAAAGATGCTCGGGAACATGCGGATGCGGCCAAGGAAAAATTTGAAGCGTTCTGCCAAAGCCATGGCGTGGTGCTCTCCAGCGAACCACGGCTAGATGGTGGTGCCTCGGCGGAGTGGATAGAGGAAGCTGGTGAGGTGGCCGATGTGCTGGTTCGCCGGGGACGCCTGAGCGATGTGATTATTGTCGCACGCCCTGCACAGCACAAGGCTACACTCAGACGTTCGCCGGCAGGTGAGACGCTTGAAGCCATCATGCTGGGTACGGGACGTCCGTTGCTGATCATTCCACCTAACTGTCCGAAGACACCGGCCAAGCACGTGGTTATCGGGTGGAATGAGAGTCAGGAGTCGGCGCGTGCATTGTCACTGGCGATGCCGTGGTTACCGCAGATGGATTCGGTCACTCTGGCGGTATCCAAAAAACGTGAGGTACGTTCCCGTGATGTTCTGGATTATCTGGCATGGCATGGCATCAATGCCCAGGTTAGCCTGCTTGATGGTAAGGGAAAAAACGTCGCTGATTCACTGCTCAATGTCTGCAAGGAGGCCAGCGCCAATATTCTTATAATTGGTGGCTTCAGTCATTCACGGGCACGTCAACTTCTCTTTGGCGGGGTCACGCGTCATCTACTCAGCGAGTCGACAATCCCAACTTTCATGGTGCACTAGTCAAGTACCGATGTGCGCTCAGCCACAGCTGCCACTTGATGCTCTTTGTGGTGCAGATATACAGGATTATACGCCCCCGTAGTGGGGCGTATATTATTGCCTGGGTCGGGGCCCTTCCCAGGCTTTACCGTTTGGATTTCCAGCGATCGATGTGGCCATGCTGCGACGAAAATCCTTTTTCGAGCATTTAAGCGGCGGCTGAAAAAAACGGATGTTTGCACGCCAGATTACAGTAGACACTGTTTGTCCTCCAGCGCCCCTGGCGTGACCATCGTAGCCTAGGCCAGTAGAACGCGGCAGGTTAAATAGCCTGGGTTGAAAGCGGTATATGAGGATAGGAGATATCGTGCAAGTGGTCCAAAACCCGGGTCACTAATAAGGAAATCTTATGAATACCATCAGTTTTCTAAATTGTTCGCTCGCAACAATGGCATCATAATAATTGTATACAATATACCGTATACAATAACTTCCCCTGGAGTCTCGATTTTATTGGTTAGATTTTCAGGTCGAGTGAGAGCGGATGGTCACCAAGTGCCCAGCCAGGTATGGGGTGATGACACCGGGAATCTCTCAAGGTACAAGCAGCCTGAAAGTTTACAAAAATAACAGCACTAAGGATTCAAAATGAAGATATGTATTGTTGGCGCAGGTGCCATTGGTGGAATGATCGGCGTTCGATTGGCCCAGGCGGGTCATGACGTATCATTTATCGCGCGTGGCCCACATCTGAAAGCGATTCGGGAGAGTGGTCTTAGGCTGATCATGGAGGGAGAAAGATACCTGGCCAAGGGTGTTCATGCTACTGATAATCTGGCGGAAATACCGGAGCAGGATGTTGTTTTTCTTGCACTCAAGGCCCATCAGATCGCTCCCATTGCCGATGATCTTTCCGCCATGTTGGGACCCGATACTACCTTGGTGACGTTACAAAATGGTATCCCCTGGTGGTATTTTCAGAAACTAGGCGGAAAATACGAAGGGCAAATTGTGAATACGGTCGATCCGGATGGCGCCATTGCCAAGTCTATAGATCCTGACAGAATCGTAGGTTGCATCGCTTATCCCGCTGCAGAGATCGCTGAGCCGGGTGTCATACGACACATCGAAGGTGTGCGGTTCCCGGTTGGCGAAATCGACGGAACCGAAACTGAGCGGGTTACAACAATCGCCAACGCATTGGTTGATGCGGGGTTTAAATCGCCCGTACTGCCAGATATTCGCTCCGAAATATGGCTCAAGCTGTGGGGTAATCTCACCTTCAACCCTATCAGCTCGATGACCCACGCCACACTGGAGGATATCTGCCAATATCCCCTGACCCGTGAGTTGGCTGCGAACATGATGGGTGAGGCACAGACTATTGGTGAGAAGCTGGGTGCCGGTTTCCGCGTCCCACTGCAAAAGCGCATTGAAGGTGCCGAAAAAGTTGGCAAGCATAAGACCTCAATGCTGCAGGACGTTGAGGCGGGGCGTCCGATGGAGATCGATGGCATGCTGGGTGTGGTGGTTGAATTGGGTGAAATGACCGAAACTCCAACGCCGACGCTAAAGGCCCTGTATGCCTGTGCCAGCCTGTTGAACAAAACCATTCAAGACGAACAGATTCGAATCCGCGGAGAAAAGCTCGCCTAGACGTCCATCTCTTGATGGTAAGGTTGTCGATGTATCTGTTGGTAAACGGGCGCGAGCTGTTTTGCGCAGGGCCGGACTTGGGATCGGGCACGGAATAATTGTGAGCTGTACGAAAGCTTGTTCCATCGCACCTATGAATCTGTACCATCCAGCATAGGGTGAGCATGATCTGCCGATAATCTATCGACACGACAAGTATAACCCCGTCGCTGCAACCGGCTCACCCTGTAAAATCTATGAACAGTTGGTCGATGATGATGTATATGACATGTGCAGACGATTCGCCCAGGGGACTGGTGGATGATACAGGCGGCAATGACCTGCGCTCGCGGGTCAGAGTGTTGGGCGCACTGGTTGGCGAGGTCTTGCAAGAGCAGGAAGATAGCCGTGTCTACCTGGCGGTTGAAAGGCTGCGTAAAGGATTTGTTGAAATCCACCAAGATGATGATGCTGAAAAGCGCCGCCACCTGATGGAAATTATCGATAACCTCGACAGCGAAATCCTGACCCATGTAATCCGTGCCTTCAATCTCTACTTCAGTCTGATTAATCTCGTTGAGGAGGGGTTCAACCACCTGGAGCGCCGTGTCCAGGTGAGCGCGGGCAAACCGCTGTGGAATGGCTCTTTTGATGATACGCTACGCGAGTGGCACGATAACGGGACGGGTGTAAACGAGCTTCAGGTACTGCTGAATGATCTGCGCTTTGTTCCGGTGTTTACTGCGCATCCTACCGAGGCCAAACGCCGTACGGTACTTCAGGCGCTACGTGGTGTATTCATCGACAGCTCCCGACTGGATGACCCACTTCTTGGTGATTATCAACGTAAAGAGATTATTGATCGTCTGCGTTCCCGGGTACAGATCCTGTGGAAGGCCGATGAGGTGCGCCTCGACCGTCCCACAGTGATCGCCGAGGTAAAAAACGGACTCTATTACTTCAGAGAGTCGATCTTTACCGCAGTACCGGATATTTATCGCAATCTTGAGCGCGCGGTAAAGCGGGTCTACGATGATCAGGACGGGTTGCACCGGGTAACGGTCCCAAGCTTTATCCGCTATGGAAGCTGGATTGGCGGTGACAGGGACGGTAATCCGAATGTTACACCGGACATCACCCGCCAGGCATTACGCATGCAGCATCGCGAGGTGCTGCGCGAGTATCTGCGGCATATCAAACGTCTGGGATATGTCCTTATTCACTCCAGTGCCCTGATACAGCCTTCTGATGAGTATTGGGACAGCATGGAACGCGATCGGCTGATTATACGGCGAGCCTTTCGACGAGAGCCCAACGAGTTTGCCTATGAACCTTACCGGCGCAAGCTGGCAGTCATGCGCTACCGTCTTGAGTGCAATCTTAAAAATGTTGAAGAGCGGCTGGCCGGTTACCTGGGAGGTACTGTTGGCGATGCCTATGTCAACGAGGCGGAGTTTCTTGCTGACCTGAAAATTATCCGGGAATCCCTGTGCTCACATGGTGATGTCAGTATTGCCAATGATAACCTGAAAGATCTGATTCGCCTGGTGGAGACCTTTGGCTTTTATCTGGCATCAATTGATCTGCGCCAGGAGTCGTACAAGCACGAGTCGGCAGTGGCGGATATTCTGTCCAAGTCTAGTATTGCCGAGGATTACCCGGCACTGGATGAAGCGCAGCGGCAAGACATCCTGTACCGGCTACTGGCCAATGAAGGTCCTTTTCCATTACGCGAACAGAGCCTGGAAGATTCAACCCGGACGGTGGTGGAGGTTTTCTATCTTATTGGCGAAATGCGCCAGGAGATCAGCTCAGGCGCTTTTGGTAACTATGTCATTTCAATGACGCAATCTGCCAGCGATGTGCTGGAGGTGCTCTTCCTGGCTTCTTTAGCCGGCCTTGTCGGATGTAAAGGCGATGGTGGCTGGTACTGTTCGCTGAGCGTTTCTCCCCTGTTTGAAACCATAACTGATCTGGATTGTTCGACCCGGGTGATGGAACAGTTGTTTGCCAGTGCTATTTACCGGGAGCTTTTGCAGGAGTCAGGTGATGTACAGGAGGTGATGCTGGGTTACTCGGACTCCTGTAAAGACGGCGGAATCATCAGCTCCTCATGGCGACTGTACCAAGCGCAAAAAAAGCTGGTTCAGTTAGCGGAATCTGCTGGCATAAAGATGCGCTTTTTTCATGGGCGTGGCGGTACCGTCAGTCGTGGTGGCGGCCCTACCCATAATGCCATTCTTGCGCAACCACCGGCGACGGTTCAGGGTCAGATTCGATTCACTGAACAGGGCGAAGTGCTTTCGTTCAAGTACGGCAATGTTGAAACTGCGGTGTATGAGACCACCATGGGTATTACCGGCTTAATGAAAGCCAGTCAGCGATCCCTGTGTTTGCCCAGGGTCGAGCAGCAGGAGCCGACCGAATTCGTCGAAGCCATGGAGGAGATCAGCACACTTGGTGACAGTGCTTTTCGGGTTCTTACTGAACAAAGTCCGGGTTTTATCGATTTCTTTTATGAAGTAACCCCGGTAAATGAAATCGGCATGCTGAATATCGGTTCGCGTCCTTCGCACCGAAAGCAGGCCGATCGTTCAAAGGCCTCGGTACGCGCCATCCCTTGGGTGTTCGGTTGGGCGCAATCACGTTACAACCTTCCTGCCTGGTACGGTGTCGGTAGCGCGTTGTCGGATTGGCGCAAGCGCCATCCTGCCGAGCTTGTTCTGTTGCAGCGCATGTACCGGGAGTGGCCCTATTTTCGGGTACTGCTTACCGGTTGTCAGACGGTGCTGGCCAAATCCAATCTGACAATCGCCGCACAATATGCGGCGCTGTGTAAGGATGCCGAAAGGGCGTCGCAGATTCATCGCCAGATCAAGCTTGAACGCGACACGACAGAAGAGCAGGTGCTCGCTATTGCCCAGATACAATCCTGTCTTCAGGAGTTTCCGGTGCTTGCCGGGTCGATGGAAAGACGGGAAGCGTACCTTATGCCAATCAACTATATTCAGGTTAATCTGTTACGCCGTTATCGGCTTGATCTGGAGGCTGGCAGATCCACAGAGGATACGCGCTGGAGCCGCTGGCTGGATCCGTTGCTGCGCTCGATCAATGCCCTGGCTGTAGGACGGCGAAATACCGGGTAGTTTCTGTTTTCGCTCAGTGCCCCTGCAGTGAATTATTTACCATAAAGAAGGAGGAGAAATGGTCAAAGCAATCGATTTGAAAACCGCGGGCTGTACCGTGTTTGAGGGTGATGAGTCCCCGCTGACCCATGAAGATGCGGAGTCGTTGTGTGAGCAGCTACATCCGGATTGGGCGATCAGTGTAGATAACCGCAGCCTGTCACGTAACTTCAGGTTCCGGGATTTTTACGAGACCATGAAGTTTGTTGATCAGGTCGCTGAACTGGTACACAAGGAGGATCATCATCCCTATTTCGAGGTGAGTTATAACCGCTGCATGATCCGTTATACAACGCATTCCCTTAACGGTTTGTCGGTTAACGATTTTATCTGTGCTTCCCATGTCGATACTTTATGGGAGCCGTCTACCTGATCCAGGGCGGGTGTGAGAGATATAACAGCCGATTAATTCCTGTCTGCGGTATGCAGGTGCCGGCATTCAAGGCGCGATGATTCAATCCCGATACACCGGGCTGTCTCCCAGGAGGGGAAGGATTCGCTTTTTTAAACAGTGCCAGATTGATGATTAGCCTGTTTGTCTGGGGGGCTTATCAAGGCAGATATTTCAACGTCATTCAGCTGCAAGCTGCTGTAACCGATCTGAACGAATTACGCCACACCTGGAGAAGCGACGATTACTGCCATCCTGGGCAGTAGTAGAACACGAAAATCCGATAGCGATTTTTTGTTTCCCCGTCACCGGCCAATCAGTGTGGTTGATGGTGGGAGGTATGTCCATGACATCGAGAGCCTCTGAATGGACCAGAGGTCTCCTGGACCGCCGACTTATCTAAAATTACGAGGATAGACAAAATGAGAGATACCAAAGCACTGATGTTGGCGGACGCGAAAAAAATTGCAGCGGCCGCTGAAGCTGAAGCGATTTCCCATGGGTGGGCCGTGAGTATTGCTGTGTGTGATGCAGGCGGCTACGCCCTGTGGCTGCAGCGCATGGATGATGCTCCACTAATGAGCGCGCAGGTGGCTCCGGAAAAGGCCCGCACCTGCGTGTTGACCGGTAAAGCAAGTAAGGTCTTTGAGGATATGGTGAATAACGGTCGCTATGCGGCACTGGCCATGCCGGTGGTTCCGCTGGAGGGGGGTGTGCCAATTATCATTGATGGCCAGGTAGTGGGGGCGGTGGGTGTCTCGGGAGTCAAGGCGGGCGAAGATGCCAGAGTGGCACGCGCCGGGATCGCCGCCCTGGAAATTGGTACGGTTTAGTCTTCTTGGCCCATGCTGGCAGTATGTATCGCCCGCATGGGCAGATTACTGTTGTTTCGGTAGTGCAATGATCAACCCCGCTCGGCCCTGAATGTAGTAGACCAATATCCGCTTGAAAAGGTATATGGAATACGGATTTTTATCGTCTATTGAGTGATCAGATAAATGAATTCCCTACACGACATCTCCATCAAAACGAAACTTCGCGCCGTCATTCTCGCTATCTCACTGATACTGTTGGGTGTGGCGGTCGCCGGCTGGATCGGCATCCGTCATTTGGGCAATCAGACCGTGCTGCTGGGCGAGTCCTACATGCCCGCCCTGGACTATTTGTTGCAGGCTGACCGTGATCTCTATCAGGCCGTCACCGCCCAGTGGGAAACTCTGGCCATCGAGCCCGGTTCGGACAACTATGCGCGGATCCTCAAGGATCGCGACGAGAATGTCTCCCAGGCGCTCGAGCGGATCGGCAAGTTTTCCCAGTCCATGCCCATGACCGCGCAGATGCGTGAGCTGAAGGTTCAGTTCGAACAGCTGATTGGCGAGTGGGACAAGGCGACCCAGGCGGTGCTCGATGAGCGCGCCGCGGATGCGAGCGAAGCTACCCGCATCCTGGCCATCAAGCGCTATACCGAACTCGGCGACAAATTCCAGCAGGCACGCAGCCGCATCGACCAGCTGACCGAACTCGCCGAGGCGGCCTCCCGTGCGGCCGTCATCTCCGCCGAGGAGATGGGGGGCGAGGCGAGAGCCACCCTGCTGGTCTCGTCCGGGCTGGGTCTGGCGCTGTGTTTGGTATTCGGCGTGTGGTTCCCCATGCAGATCTCCCGGCCACTGCGGCTGGTCATGGCCAGCCTGTCGGAGTTTGCCGAAGGGGAGGGCGATCTGACACGTCGCCTGGAGGTGCACGGCCGGGATGAGTTCGGCCAGCTGAGCGGGCTCTTCAACCGCTTCATCGACAAGCTGCAGGAGATCATTCGACAGGTTTCGGATGTCACTGTCCGGCTGGCGGCGGCCGCGGAGGAGCTGTCGGTGATCACAACCCAGACCAGCCAGAGCGTGCAGACCCAGAGATCGGAAACCGCTCAGGTGGCCACCGCACTGAACCAGATGTCCGCCACCGCCGTCGAGGTGGCGCAAAACGCTACCCATACCGCCAGCGCCGCCCGTGAATCGGACGAACAGGTGAGCAAAGGGCGTACACAGGTGATGGCGACCACCAGGCACATCGGCCAACTGGCGCAGGAGGTCGAGAGCGCAGCCGAGGCGATACACCGGCTGGTAGTCGACAGCCAGGAGATTGGCCAGATCGTGGACGTCATCCAGGGGGTGGCGGAGCAGACCAACCTGCTGGCACTGAATGCCGCCATCGAAGCGGCCCGCGCCGGCGAGCATGGCCGCGGCTTCGCGGTGGTGGCGGACGAGGTGCGCACGCTGGCCAGCCGCACGCAGAAATCGACCAAGGAGATCCGCGAGATGATCGAGCGTCTGCAGGACGCCGCCGCGCTCGCCGCGCGATCGGTGGAGACCGGCCGCGAAGAGGCCCGCTCGACGGTGGAGGAGGCGGAGGCAACCAGCCGGATTCTAGACGCCATCGTGGAGGAGGTGTCGCGCATCTCCGATACCACGGCCCAAATCGCCAGTGCCGCCGAAGAGCAGCGGGCCGTGACCGAGGAGGTCAGCCGCAGTGTGGTCAGCATCAGCGAGATGGCCACGCAGACCGCCGACGGGGCACAGCAGACCGCCATGGCCAGCGAGGAGCTCAGTCAGCTAGCCGCCCAGCAGCAGAGCCTGGTCGGGAAGTTTCGGGTCTAGCCCGAATGCTATTTTAGATCAGTAAGCGGTTTGTGGTGGGGCCTTGCCCCGCCTATCACGACTGCAAAGTGCCACATATGCTCAAGTTCGGCAGTCAAGCACTGCTCCGCCACTCATCATGCGCCGTGTCGATGTGATCGTCGCTACAGGGCATTGCGCAGCCCAGCTTCTGCGGATGCGGCCTTAGGTAGACCGGCTTCTCCATGTGCGGATTGTGATGCAGCCTGAAGTAGTGGCGCAGGAGCGCTATCAGTACCACCAGGGGTGTCTCGCTCCGCTGATAGGCCCCGATGCTGTCGCTGAGCTTCCGCTTGTCGTTACGGCCGATGCGTTTTTCCGGCTGGACGATCGGTGATGTCCGGCTTTGAAGCGGCCCAACTGCTGGTCTTATTGGTCAGGTAATGGCAGAGCGGGTTTCCAGGCCTCAATCAGTGCGCGGGCCGGCCGGTTACAAGCGCGTTTTTTGTGATGACTTTTTGGGTGTGATACTGGCCAACAGTAAGTATCTGGTATACAATATTCCAGAAACCACGCTAGATGGCCTTAGGAATTAATGGCCTTGGGAATGACCAGTGGTTCATGGCTTGAGCCGAGGGGGCGTTGAAAGAGACGTTCATTATTAACTAAAGAATGAAGGCGTAATTCCTAATGAGTAACGAAACAGCAATACTACCTGAAAGCACTGAACTGACAGACGGTTTCCACCTTATTATGGAAGCCTTAGAGATGAACGGTATCGACACCATATACGGGCTTCTTGGTATCCCTGTTACCGAGCTTGGTCGCCTGTGGCAAGCACGCGGTAACCGTTTCTACAGTTTTCGAAACGAGGTGAACGCAGGTTATGCCGCGTCATTCGCCGGATATTTGACGAAAAAACCTGGTGTCTGCCTGACGGTATCCGCTCCGGGGTTTTTGAACGGGCTGAACGCACTGGCGAATGCCACCACCAACTGCTTCCCGATGATTCTTATCAGTGGTTCCAGCGAACGCGAAATCGTCGACCTGCAACAAGGCGATTACGAAGAGATGGATCAGCTGAATATGGCCCGTCCATACGCCAAGGCTTCCTACCGCATTAATCGTGTTGAAGACATTGGTGTTGGTGTGGCACGCGCAATGCGCGCGGCCCTTTCCGGTCGTCCAGGTGGAGTATACCTTGATATTCCTGCCAGGCTGTTGGGCCAAACAGTGGATGCCGTAGAAGGTGGGAACTCCTTGTTTGCACCGGTTGATATGTCCCCGGCACAATTGCCGGCTCCGGATGCGGTCGCGCGTGCTGTTGAGCTGATCAAAGGTGCTAAAAAACCACTGATTCTGCTTGGCAAGGGGGCTGCCTACGCGCAGTGCGATGAGCAGATCAAGGCGCTGATCGAAGAGACCGGCATTCCCTTCACCCCGATGTCAATGGCCAAGGGCCTGGTGCCCGATACCCATCCACAGTGTGCGGCTGCCGCTCGTTCCCTTGCCCTCAAGGAGTCTGACGTTGTCGTGTTGGTGGGCGCCCGTCTGAACTGGTTGCTCTCTCATGGTAAGGGTAAAACCTGGGGTGGGGCTAAGAAATTCGTTCAAATCGACATCCAAGCTAACGAAATGGACAGCAACGTCAAGATCGATGCACCCCTGGTAGGTGATATCGAATCTTGCGTGTCAGCGTTACGCGCGGGTCTGAAAGGCATGGCTACCAGCACTGATTGGACTGGCGCGCTTGCTGAAAAGGTGGCCGCCAGCAAATCCAAGCTGAATGCCAGGATCAATACGGCTACCCCGGCAATGAACTACGCGAATTCCCTCGGTGCCATTCGTGACGTGCTGAAGAACTACCCTGACATCACCTTGGTTAATGAAGGTGCCAATGCACTCGATAACTGCCGCATGATTGTCGATCAGTACCTGCCGCGTCGTCGTTTGGATTCCGGTACCTGGGGTATTATGGGTATGGGTATGGGGGCCTGCGTTGCCGCGGCTTCTGTTACCGATAAGCCGGTCGTGGCAGTTGAAGGCGACAGCGCATTCGGTTTCGCTGGTATGGAGCTTGAGACTATTACCCGTTATGACCTGCCAGTAACCGTTATCATCATGAATAACGGCGGTATCTACCGGGGGGATGAGAACAGCCCGGCACACCAGGTTTCCTGCATGCTGTTCAACCCGGCTACTCGTTACGATAAGATGATGGAATCTTTCGGGGGTAAAGGCGTACGTGTTACCACGCCTGAAGAGTTGGCTGCGGCACTCGAGGCCTCGATCAAGTCTGGCAAGCCGACCCTCATTGACGCCGTTATCGATCCGGCCGCTGGTGTTGAATCTGGCCGTATCGGCAACCTGAACGTGGTCAGTCAGATTGGCAAGAAGTAACAAGCCGGCAGCCAGGCACTAGCGACCTGGCAAGTATTATCGTTGGTTAGTAGCGGTACAGGGACGTGCCGCCGCCGGCAGTCGGCCGGCATGCGCTTTTGAAATAAAAGCCAATTCCCTGTTTGTGTATTATTGCAAAAGCGAAATCGATCAGGATGATCTGTGTGATTGCAGAGTTAATAGTTGGCTGCAGCCTATATGAAATACCCCTTGAGCACCTGTTCAAGGGGTATTTTTGCCTCAATCAACCGCTAATGCAGGCTTGGTCGTTCAACGAATGGCGGCAACCCGCTTGTTCGGCATGTATTGTCGAATAAAAAGGCAGATTTGCTGGATGTTGTTGATGTCCAGGGTTGCCACTGGATGATTGCCCGGGTCGATCTCGTAATCGCAGGCGATGGCGACGACGTTCGTATCGCTGGGGAAAATAAGTGGCCGGTTCATGCCGCTTCTGTGTAGTTCAATCTTTGGGATCGCCTCCTGTTTGAATCCCTCGACCAGTACCAGGTCCAGATCCTCCAGTCTGAGGTTTGTTAGCACATCCGCCAACCTGGGTTCCCGCAGTGGATTCTTATGCTCCACAATCAGAGCGGTACGCCGGCGTGACGCAACCAGCATCTGGCTGCCCCCGGCGTGGCGCAGTTCGAAGCTGTCTTTGCCCGGATGATCAGTATCAAAGTCATGATGGGCGTGCTTGACGACACCGACTCTTATCCCCTCTGTTGTTAAAAGAGAGATAAGCTTGGTGAGCAGTGTGGTTTTGCCTATCCCGCTGTAGGCGCAAAAGCCTATGATCGGGAGTGGGAAATCATTCATACCTGTCTCCAAGGGTGCCGCGCTGCCCGCTTGTTGGATCGACGATTGGTGTATACATAATACCACATACAAATAGACGGTCGCCATAATCCGGCGCTTTCAAGGGCGGCAGGGAATGGCTGGCAGCGGGCTGATGTTTGCTGGCCAGCGCGATTTCTTCAGGAGGTGCTGGTTGGTGGGGTCAGAGTGGCGAGTGACGGATTGCCCGGGGCTGGATCAGGCAGTCGCGGTCCACGCGGGGTGCGTGGACCGCGGTTTGAGCACGCTTCTTACCGTTCGCTGGTGAGCATTTTGTAAACGACGCATTTGAAGGCAAATGCACGCACACCGTTAACCAGCAGGGCTGAGCCCATCAAGGCAGGAATCAAGACAACATAGCTCTGCAGAACAGAAAACCCGTAAATGGATGCGATCACCAGCAGGACACCGACCAAGGCCTGGAAAACACCAAGGATTATGCAGCTGCTGTCCGAGGTTTCAGATTTTGTGATTGAGTCGTTCAAGTTCATGGTAAAGCCCTCATAAAGTATGGGTAGTTAAAAAATGTTGCAGTGCGGAAAAACCATATGTTGCGGAGTATAATATGTATTATTAGGTATGTAAAGTACCAAATACTGTATAATTAATATATCGGAGCGGATTAATAAAAACGATAAATATCAAGTGGATGTGTGCGAAAGTAACGTTTCTACGAGTCCATTTTGATGTAAAAAAAGCCGGTACTAATACAATTGTGCGCCGCACAAGTTATTGAGTTGCCTGATTAAATGTTTTTATAAGGATGGGGTAGGCAGACGGGTTAATTCACCATTTTCCCGATAGTCGATCGGTAGGGCGATTAACGAGGGACCGGCCTCATTGAACGCCGCAGTGAGTGTTCCGATCAAGTCTCTGCTGCGATCAACCCCGTGGCCTGCCAACCAACGGATTGGGCCGGTAGCCACCAGTCGGATTGCCAACCCCCAGATCCGTGCAGTGACCAAATACATTGCGTAGGTCACGATATCCTCCGCCCCCTCCTAAGCAATGTTTTCGGCAAAATCGAGCCACCAGGCATCGGGTTTCGCGGAGCTG
>NZ_JAQGEI010000021.1 GCF_029017505.1 Sedimenticola hydrogenitrophicus | reverse complement strand
GCAGCCCGAAGGGCCGCCCGGCAGGGATGCCGGGTGCCACTCTTGGGGATTGTGCATGGCCATCATGGATGGGCCTTCTGAGGGAGAAGGACCAGGACCCGGGATGATCACCATAGTTGAAGCGCGGCCCCTGGACCTGTCGGCCAACCAGGTCTACCTCGCGCCTGGCTGACCGGCCACACCCTCAACTGAATCGCCTATGGCAGGTAAGAGTGGTGGTTTATCCAGTCACACCTGCGATAGGGATATGGAGGGCTTTTGTCCGCTCAGCGGATGGAGCGAAGCGGAACCCGGAGTAGCCCGGACATCGCCCAATTTCTCGCTATTCTCCGGGGCTTGTGATAGAAATTAATTTCCGTATCGAGATTTTAATTTTTACTGCCAAGAGGACGCCCAAAATGAGCAAAGACAACGAAGAACTCTTCCGGCTGGGCACCTCGGCCGTGGGCGACCGGACCGCCAACCAGGCGGCGTTCAACCAGTGGCAGCAGACCAATGCATCCAATGGGTTGACCGATGGAGCCATGGGCTGGCTGTCCAATCGGATCATTCGCCAGCAGCAGGAGAAATTCGCGGTGCAAATGACCGGCATGCTGGACTCGTCCCTGCGCCGCATTGTTGCCCAGCTTGAGGCGGACCTGGCCGACCACAAGGCCACGCACACCCATGAGCGGTACAGGGCCACGCTGCGGCGCGAAGCCATGGAGCTCGAGCAGTCTGCGATACGCGATCTGCTGCTGGAGGAGATCGAGGCCGGCCGGCTGGACCGGGAGGCGGTCAATGCCATCTACCAGGAGGAGTTGCAGGCCGAGCGCGACGCCCTGGTGGAAGCGATGAAGGGCGATCCGGAGCATGCCGCCACCCTGGAGGCCGATATCGCGCTGGTGGACGAGATGCTCAACAGCGCCATCGACACCAACGCCTACGCGGACGAAATCGGCTTTATCGCCGCCCACGGCGAACTGCCGACCTGGCCGGCAGGGAAACCGGCACCGAAGGATTACCGGCACCCGGGCCCGCTGATGCGGGTCATGACCCAATCGGAATTGGCCCGCGAACAGAAGAACAAGGGAGAGCCCCATGAGTGATTTCATCGAGCAGACCACCGCCACCCTGCTCGATGACGAGCTCCTGGCGATCCACCGGGTGGTCAAATACAAGTACGGCGAGATGGATGCGCAGGGCCTGCGTCAGGATCTTTATGATGTGCTCGACCGGGTGGCCGCGCCCTACAAGGATCAGGAGCGGGAGATCCGTGCCAACCTTGTGGAGCAGTACAAGCGCAGCGAACTGCGCCGGGCCGAGGCTGCACACAAGTCCAAGGTGCGTCGAGCCGCCAAGCAGTGCGAGCGCAACGCGCTGAACAAGGTCCTGCGGCGCAGTCAGACCCTGGAGCCCGGTGCGGCACTGCAACGCTACCGCGAGCGCCTGACTGCCCGGGAGCAGGAATCCCTGCGCGGGCAGCTCGCCATCGAGGATGTCAAGCTGGCGCGCAAGCAGACTACTGCGGAGAAGGCCGCGGAGATGAAAGCAGAGAAAAGAGCGGACGCCCGGGAGATACTGCATGGCATGATCAACCCGGTCTTGTAAGGGTGATGACTCGTGCCGATGCCTCTCAACGGGGCATCGACACGATCATTATCGTTTCCCCCCTTCTTTATCGTCGCCCTTTTTCTTATCCCCACCCCGCTGCGCCCCCCGATCGGCCGCCACATCGACATGGGCATTATTGTCGCCTGCCTTGCGTGGTTCGGCTTTGGGATCATTATCGCCCTTGCCTGTATTCGGCTTGCCAGGCATCGCGCTCTGCAGGGCATTTTGCCCACGGCTCACGGCGCCGACCACCATATTGCGGGTCTCGCCCTCACCGTGAACAGAGCCGACTTGGCATAGTCGTTAGGCAGCGCCCGCATGTGGTCAGGCCACGGGGCAAGATCGAACAAGGAAAGTTGTAGCTCCCTGATTTCGCCCTTCGACTGTTGCAGCACGGCCGCCTGTTTCGCCTCGTCAACCCTCGCGGCCAGCGCCTCCGCAGCCGTTGAGCGTTTCCTACTCGAGGACAAGTTTAAACTTTCCGAGGCCGACCCGGCCCACGCTTCCGTTTATTGTCTGGTCCAACTGTGGGAGTGAGAGACTTCAGCCAGGCATCAACATCATCCTGACGGAATCTGACCATTCTCCCCAGCCGTATAAAGGGCGGGACTCGTCGCCCAGCCTCGCCGCGGTGGATAGACTGTCTAACTGCAGCCTCAGTCATGCCGAGAAGGCAGCTAACATCTTGGATAGAGAGTAGTTTAGTCATTTTGTTGCACGCTGTTAAAAATGAATTAACAGCATTCAACCACAATCAACACTAAACCAGAAGGCCGCTAAAAAGCGTATAACTTATTGATTATTATAGTTTTTCTTAGAAAATATGGTGGTTGATATCAACTGCCATACTTTTTTAGGGACATTAATTCTATGCAAGGTAATTGTGTGGGTTTTTTATTGATCTGAATCAGTATAACGGCGAATATTTTTTCAATAGAAGCTTGCCTAGCCAAGCTTCTCCGCCAGGTCCGTCGCTTTAAGGTGGGTATACCGCCTCAGCATGGTCAGCGTTCGGTGCCCAGTAATCGAGGCCACCTCCATCAGGTCTAACCCCTTCTCAAAAAAACGACTGGTCGCCTCATGGCGGAGGTCGTGAAATCGTAGTTTTTTAATTCCCTGCTTCCTGCAAAGCTCCTTCCAATACCAGTGGAATCGATCCTTGTCCCAGTCCACGAATACCCGACCCCCGATATCCCGTGCCTTCCTCTTCTTGATAGTCTTCAGTGTCTCGATGGCTCGCTTGGAAAGTGGCACATGTCTCTTCTCTCCATTCTTCGTATCCTGGAGCGTGGCCACCCTGGCTTTTAGATCCACGTCCTCCCAGTTGAGGCTGGTGATCTCCGAAAGTCGCATGGCAGTTTCAATGCCCAGAATGATAATTTCCCGAACAGGATATTTTGCATTCTGAACCAGCAGGGTTTCTTCATCTCCCACCAGGCGCCGATCGCGGCCGCGAGGCAAGCGGGGTTTTCGGATGTTCGCAACCGGATTGGTGATCGATTCCATGCCCCAGTCCTTTTTGGCGACGGTAAAGACGTGGGAGATCACTGTCAGGTTATTCTTGACTGTGCTCGCTGACTTCCCCTCAGCCAGCTTCGCATCCCGGTACGCCGCCATATCCACGCCACGAATCGAGGCGACCGTACGGAGGGCCAGCGGATGTTCCTTCCATGCGTTTAGACGGTACCGCTCGACCCGCTCACCCTTCTTGTGTGGCGTCACTTCGCGAAGATAACGATCGATGAGCTCACTGAGTGTCGTGCGCTCCGCTTCGTCGCTGCAGATGAATACCCCACGCGCCATCTCAGACTCCAGGGTGTTAGCCCAGGCCTCTGCCTCTGCTTTGGTATCGAACGTCTTTGTTTTGGCGGGATAGCCCTTCTTGCGAATTCGAGCTTGCCATTGGCGGGGGCCACGCTTGGAGATGTTGGCCATGATTGAATTTTCCTTGTTTTGCGCCACCGGAATTTTCCTGAGTGTCGCAAAATTGTCGCAAAAATTCAATTTTGTTAACTTTGGCGATTTATCACAAATCGCCAAGTTATTGATTTTGGCGGAGAGACAGGGATTCGAACCCTGGGAGGGCTACAAACCCTCGCTGGTTTTCAAGACCAGTGCATTCAACCGCTCTGCCATCTCTCCAGAATTTTGAGTTGCGAAGAATACCCGATCCAACAGGGTTTCGCCAGTACTTACCCGCGCTATTTTACGGGCTTGATTTATTGAACTTCCGCCTCAATTCAGTATGCTATGATCATCCCAACAACTATGAACCAACGGACTCTACTGCAGTCATACTAGTCAGTATCGGCTGTTCAATAACCTGCATAACCATCGGATTTAATGGAGAAAGTGCAACATGAATCGATTTAACCAGACTATCGCACAGCCTGCACAAAGTGCACTAGCGGTAAACAAAGTCATCAAGAATACCTACATGCTGCTGTCGGCCACGCTGTTCTTCAGCGCCATTATGGCGATGGTTTCCATGTTTTTCGCCATGCCGCCCATGGCCTATATGATCTCGGTGATCGGTGCCATGCTGCTGGGTATGTTTGTGCTGCCGCGTACCGCCAATTCTTCAGCCGGCCTTGGGGTGATCTTCCTGATCACCGGTCTGCTCGGTTTTGGTCTGGGCGCCATCCTGACCCTCTATCTGCAACTGCCGCACGGCCCGCAAACCATCGCCACCGCCCTGGGCGGGACCGGTGTGATTTTCCTCGGGCTTTCCGGCTACGCCCTGACCAGCAAGCGTGATTTCAGCTTCATGGGTGGCTTCGTGTTTGCCGGCATGCTGGTGATGCTGGTGGCGATCATCGCCAACATCTTCCTGCAACTGCCGTTCCTGTCGTTGGCCATCTCGGCCGGCGTAATGTTGCTGATGAGCGCCTACATCCTGTTCCAGACCAGCCAGATGATGAATGGCGGCGAGACCAACTACATCTTCGCCACCTACAGCCTGTACATGGCCATCTTCAATATCTTCATCGCCCTGCTGCAGATTCTGGGCATATTTGGCGGGGATGACTAATCCTTACGGCTTACCAGGACAGTTCAGACCCCGGCTGAGGCCGGGGTTTTGTTTGGAGGTATCGATGAATAATATCTGGCTGCAGCTCGCCCTGGCCGCCACCCTGGGGATGATGCTTTTCTTCCTCTATCCGCGAGCCAAGCAGTGGATGCAGAACGGCCCCAAGGCCCAGCAGGGCGACTGGATGGCAGCCGTGATTCCCCTGCTCGCGATGGTGGGCTTTGTGCTGCTGCTGATCATGCTGGTGTGAGCACCGTTCTCCGGCGCTGACCACCCATAAAAAACGCGGCCTTTGGCCGCGTTGTTTATTTCTGCAGTGTAACTACTCACGGGGTGATAGGCCTATCTTGCCGGCCTCACGTGATGGCTTTTATCCTCGAATCCGGCCCCTTTTTCAGCGCCTGCCCAAACTCGCTTCGCTCAAACAAGGGCAGGCTTGAATCTGAAAAAGGGACCGGATTCGAGGCGCCATCAAGATCGGCCAACAAGGCAGGCCAATCACTTACAGACCGGGCGAGTAGTTACACTGCAGTATATCGCTTCAGGCCAGTCGTTCCATACCGCCCATGTAGGGCCGCAGCACCTCCGGAACGAGGATGCTGCCGTCGGCCTGCTGATAGTTCTCCATCACCGCGACCAGGGTGCGCCCCACCGCCAGTCCCGAACCGTTCAGGGTATGCACCAGCTCGGGTTTGCCGGTTTCCGGATTGCGCCAGCGCGCCTGCAGACGGCGCGCCTGGAAATCCTCGAAATTGGAACAGGAGGAGATCTCGCGGTAGGTGTTCTGGGCCGGCAGCCAGACCTCGATATCGTAGGTCTTGGCGGCGGAGAAACCGATATCACCGGTGCACAGGGTGACCACCCGGTAGGGCAATCCGAGCTTCTGCAAGATGGTTTCCGCATGACCGGTGAGCGCTTCCAGCACGGCGTAGGATTCCGCAGGCCGGACGATCTGTACCATCTCCACCTTTTCGAACTGATGCTGCCTGATCATGCCCCGGGTATCGCGGCCATAGGAGCCGGCTTCGCTGCGGAAACAGGGCGTCTGGGAGACCCATTTGCGCGGCATATCCCCATCCTCGATGATCGCCCCACGCACCAGATTGGTTACCGGGACTTCGGCCGTCGGAATCAGGTAATAGGGCAGCTCGCCGGCGAGCTTGAACAGATCCTCCTCGAACTTGGGCAGTTGTCCGGTCCCCTGAAGACTGTCGGCATTCACCATGAACGGCACATAGGTTTCGGTATAGCCGTGCTCGCTGGTATGGGTGTCCAGCATGAACTGGGCCAGGGCCCGGTGCATCCGGGCCAGCGGCCCCTGCATGGTGACGAAACGCGATCCGGTGATTTTTGCCGCGGCCTCGAAATCCAGCCAGCCTTGGGCGGCGCCCAGATCCACATGGTCCCGAGGCTCGAAATCGAACGTCTTGGGCTCGCCCCAGCGACGCTCCTCGCGATTGTCCGCCTCGTCCCTGCCATCGGGAACCGAGCTGTGGGGGATATTCGGTATCCCCAGGGCGATCTCGCTCAGCTGCTCCTGGAGGGTATTCAGCTCATCCTGGGCGCGCTTTAGTTGATCCCCCAGCTCCGCGACCTCCGCCAGCAGTGGCTGGATATCCTCGCCGGCGGCCTTCGCCCTGCCGATCTGTTTGGAGCGGCTGTTGCGCTGGTTCTGAAGCTCCTGCGTGGCCACCTGGAGCCTTTTTCTAGACTCTTCCAGGGACTGGATTCGCGCGACATCCAGCAGGACACCACGCCGTTTCAGTTGGGCAGCTGTTGCTTCAAGTTCAGTTCTCAGTAAACGGGGGTCGAGCATGTTTTATTCACCACTGTTGACGGTCGCCGACCAGCTGACGATGTGGCCCGGCTTGATTAGAGAATTCAGGTGTTCAAGTACTTTAGCCACTTTTTCAGGCGTGTCGAAAAATTCCAGAATAATGGGCAGATCCAGGGAGATGTCGAGCAGGGTCGATGAGTGCATGGTACCCGACTGGCCAAATCCGGCGATCCCGCGAAACGCCGTGACCCCGGCCACCTGTTCCCGGTCGTGCAGCAATTCCAGCAGCTGCTGATACTGGTGTTTTCCCTCGGTCAGGTAGATACGCACCATGGTGATTGGTTTGCTGTTCATAACTGCCTCGCGAGGATAACACCGGCCCAGCAGGCGAGCAGGCTGGCGCTAACCGACAAAAACATATTGAGACCGGCCTTGGCGAAATCCGCCTGCTCGATCAAATTTATCGTCTCGATGGAAAAGGTGGAGAAAGTGGTAAACGCCCCCAGAAATCCCACCAGCACGGCACCCCTGACCTCCGGGCTGACACTCATCCGTTCCAGAAACAGGATATAGAGAAAGCCCATCACCAGGGAGCCCAGGACATTCACCGTCAGGGTGCCATAGGGAAAACCTCTGCCGAACAGCCCGTGGATACCAATGGAGACCCAGAAACGCATCAGTGCGCCGATGGCTCCACCCGCTGCAATGGTCAAAACCTGGAACAATGCTCACGCCCCGTCGGCACCCAAAAAAAAGTATTTTACACACTGTTAGATGCGCGGGACACAGGGCGGCACGATTAAACCCGTGAACCGGCCTATTTGCCGCTCTTCGCCTGCCGGTCCAGGGCGCGCAACCGTTCAAGCTTCTCGGCGATTTTGATCTCCAGGCCCCGCTCCACGGGATAGTAGTAGCGCTTGGCCGGCAGGGTTTCAGGGAAGTAGTTCTCGCCGGCGGCGTAGGCATCCGGCTCGTCGTGGGCATAACGGTATGCGCGCCCGTAACCCAGTTCCTTCATCAGCCGGGTCGGCGCATTCCTCAGATGGACTGGAATCTCGTGAGTTCCCGATTCCTGGATATCCTGCATCACCGCCTTGTAGGCGGTATAGACCGCATTGCTCTTGGGGGCGCAGGCCAGGTAGAGGACTGCCTGGGCGATCGCCAGTTCGCCCTCCGGGCTGCCCAGGCGCTCCTGGGTCTCCCAGGCGTTCAGGGCGATGCTGAGGGCGCGCGGATCGGCGTTGCCGATGTCCTCCGAGGCCATGCGCACTACCCGCCGGGCGATGTAGAGGGGATCACAGCCTCCATCGATCATGCGGGCGAACCAGTAGAGCGAGGCATCGGGCGCGGAACCCCGCACCGACTTGTGCAGGGCCGATATCTGATCGTAGAAGGCATCGCCGCCCTTATCGAAGCGCCGCAGATTGCCACCGACCACCTCCTCCACGGCCGAACGGCCGATCTCGGCACCGGTGGAAAGATCGGCGGCGATCTCCAGCAGATTGAGGGCGCGCCGGGCGTCGCCATCGGCGGCTTCCGCGAGCAGCTGCCGCAGTTCCGGCTCAAGCTGTAGTCCACGCTTGCCCAGGCCATGGACCGAATCGCCCAGGGCCTGATCAATGATCCTTTCCAGATCATCAGGACTCAGGCTTTTCAGCACATAGGTGCGTGCCCTGGAGAGCAGCGCATTGTTCAGCTCGAAGGAGGGATTCTCCGTGGTGGCGCCGATGAACAGCACCGTGCCATCCTCCACGTGGGGCAGAAAGGCATCCTGCTGCGCCTTGTTGAAGCGGTGCACCTCGTCGATAAAGAGGACCGTCTTCCGGCCGTCCTGCCGCTGCGCCTCGCGCGCCTTGTCCACGGCGGCACGGATATCCTTGACCCCCGAGAGCACGGCGGAGAGGCTGAGGAACTGGGCACCGGAGTGGTGGGCAATCAGACTCGCCAGGGTGGTCTTGCCGGTTCCCGGGGGGCCCCAGAAGATGAGCGAGTGCAGGCGGTCGGATTCGATCGCCATACGCAGCGGCTTGCCCTCCCCGACGATATGGGCCTGACCGAGAAACTGGTCCAGGGTGCGCGGCCGCATCCTATCCGCCAGCGGCCGGATCAGCTCGGGAGCGTCTTGTGAAAACAGATCGTTATCCGGCACCCGCTTGCCTGTGTTCAGTGTTGATAGAGATCGAAATATTCAGGCCGGGTGTAGACAAAAAAGCCCGGTTTGAAGGTGGGATTCTGCTCGATATCGTAAAACTGGAAGCGTGTGATCTGATCAAAGGTGTCGGTCATCTCCATCCGCTGCAGCAGATTCCCCTGGAAAGCGAGCAGCACCCGCACGAACTGGCTCTCCTTGTCACGGGGAATCAGCTCAACCCAGGCAAAACCCTGGCTGTCACCGATATCGATCACTTCAAAATGCTGCTCTACCGGATCACCACCGATCAGGAACATGGCCGGCGTGCCCCGTAGCGCCGTGCTCTGGGTCTGTACGCTCGCCTGCTCCAGCTCCGGATCGATCAGCCAGATCTGACGCCCATCGGCGATGATCTGCTGTTTGTCGGGCTCCGAATAGTCCCAGCGAAACTGCCCTGGACGCTGCATGTAGAAAACCCCCTGGGAGCGGGTAGCCTGACGCTGCTGGGGATCGAGTACCGACTGCTCAAAGCTGGCCTGAAGACTCTGCATGTCGGTGATAAACCGCTCCATCTGCTGCAGCGCCGTGCTGGCGAAGACCGGGGGCACCGCCAACAACAGCAGCAGTGAAAGCCATTTACACATTTTCAAATATCTGATCACATCACATCTCGGGGGGTGGAGGCGCCAGCACCTCACGATTGCCGTTGGACTGGGCGGGAGAGACAATGCCGGTCCGCTCCATCTCTTCAATCAGTCGGGCGGCCCGGTTGTAACCGATCTTCAGCCGGCGCTGCACCCCGGAGATGGATGCCCGCCGTGATTCGGTGACGATCTGGACCGCCTCATCGTACAGGGGATCGGTGTCTTCCGTATCCCCGGTCTCACCAGAGAGACCCGGAATCATCTCGGTTGGTTCCCGGAGGATCTCCTCGATATAGTCGGGCTTACCGCTCTTCTTCAGATGATCAACCACGCGGTGCACCTCATTGTCATCCACAAAGGCACCGTGCATGCGCTGGGTAAAACCACCACCGGGCTGCAGATAGAGCATATCGCCATGTCCCAGCAGGTGTTCTGCCCCCATCTGATCCAGGATGGTCCTGGAGTCGATTCGGGAGGAGACCTGAAAGGCGATTCGGGTGGGGATATTGGCCTTGATCAGTCCGGTAATCACATCCACCGAGGGACGCTGAGTGGCCAGCAGCAGGTGAATACCCGAGGCCCGCGCCTTCTGCGCCAGACGGGCAATCAGCTCCTCCACCTTTTTCCCCACCACCATCATCATATCCGCCAGCTCATCGATTATGACCACGATGTATGGCAGGCGCTCCAGGTTGGGTATCTCCTGCGCCTCGAACAGGGGATCGGGCTGGAACAGCGGGTCCTTGATCGGCTCGCCGCGCTTTTCCGCGTCACTCACCTTCTTGTTATAGCCGGCGATATTTCGCACCCCCAATGCCGCCATCAGCCGATAGCGCCGCTCCATCTCCCCGACACACCAGCGCAAGGCGTTGGCCGCCTCCTTCATGTCGGTCACCACCGGCGTCAGCAGATGGGGAATCCCCTCATAGACCGACAGTTCCAGCATCTTGGGATCCACCATGATCAGCCGCACCTCTTTCGGCGAGGCCTTGTACAGCAGGCTCAGGATCATGGCGTTGATCGCCACCGATTTACCGGAACCGGTGGTGCCGGCGATCAGGGCGTGGGGCATCTTGCCCAGATCCGCCACGGCGGGATTCCCGGCAATATCCTTGCCCAGCGCCAGGGTCAGGCGGGACTTGGCCGAATCGTAGGCCTCCGACTTCAACACCTCGCTCAGGTAGACCATCTCCCGATATTCATTGGGGATCTCCAGACCGATGACGCTCTTGCCCGGGATCACCTCGACCACCCGGACACTGATGGTGGAGAGCGCACGCGCCAGATCCTTGGAGAGATTGGTGATCTTGCTTGCCTTGGTGCCCGGCGCCAGTTGCAGCTCAAACAGGGTAATGACCGGCCCCGGGTGAACCGCCACCACCTGCACTTCGATACCGAAATCCTTCAGCTTCAGCTCGACCAACTGGGACATGGCGGCCAGCGCCTCCTTGGAGTAGCCGAGACCGCTCTTGCGCGCCTCGTCGAGCAACCCGAGCGGTGGCAGGCCCCCCTCCTCCGCGCTGCCGAACAACTGAACCTGCTTCTCCTTCTCTACCCGCTCACTGGTCTTGACCTCGCGGATGACCGGCTCGATCTTGGGGGGTACGCGTTTCTCGATACGTTTCTTCTCGGCCTTGAAGGTCTCGCTGCGGCGTCGCTTCACCTCCCGGGCCTTGCGTGCCTCCGCGAGGCGCCCCTGGAACGATCCCAGATAACGGAAAAACCGCAACACCAGGCCGCCCAGCCCATCCATGACCCGGAACCAGGAGATCCCGGTAAACAGCGTGAACCCGGAAAGCATCAGGGCCAACAGCAGCAGGCTGCCACCGGCGAAGCTGAAGACACTCACCAGTTGTTGCTGAAAAAAGGCGCCCAGCATGCCCCCCGAACCACCCGGCAGGAAGGTCGCGATGTGGGAGAGATGCAACGCCGCCAGACTGCTGCCGGCGGTGAGGGTGAGCAGAAAACCGACCCAGCGCAGGGAGACCATGGGAATATTCAGGCTGTTATCCGGGTTGCGCTCCTTCAGGAACAGCCAGCCGCTCCAGCCGATCATCAGGGGGAACAGGTAGCCCCAGAGGCCGAACAGATTCAGCAGCACATCGGCCAGCCAGGCCCCTGCCAGTCCGCCCGCATTCTCGGCAGACTCCCGCGAACCGGCATAGGACCAGCCGGGATCATTGGGCGCGTAGGTCACCAGGGAGAGCATCAGGTAGGCGGAAATGGCCACCAGCAGTACCAGCGCGCCCTCTCTGAGTCGCTGCCCGGCAACGCTTCCCGTGTCATTCTGCAGCCGTTCTGTTTGACTGGCTTGTGCCACCATATTCACCGAATTAAAAATAGATTCTAAATTATATAGTTAGAGTAGCTATTTAGTCTAACTTGATAGCTATTGATTGGGTTAGGGGCCGCCCGGCCGGTCGCTTGGGCTGGGCCTGCGAACCCCAACGGGCTTTTCACCGGCAGGCTCCTGGAGGGATCTTCGCCGAACCGATGAAAAGAGTCTTTACCCTCCATCACGCTTTACGTACCATCGTCACCCATCCGGGAGCCTGTCGGGTTTATCCGTTTGAAGCGCCTAATCCGCAGGAGCGGATTGAACGGCGAAGCCGGCCCCGAAGGGGCGTAGGGCATGGATGCCCGAAGTCAAATCACTGGGGGCGAATCAAATCAGTTTATCGAACGAGGCGAATAGTGGACCTATTTAACGAGTTCGATAAGCTGAGTTGATCGCCATCCAGGGATTTGCAGCCAAACAGCGTTAAACCCGACAGGCTCCTAGCCCTTGGGCTTGAACCCCACAAAGCTAACGGGTGTCTTCTGTCACTGTACGGAAACCCCAAAGTTTAGATATTTATTGCCTGATCCACCCCCGATTGCGGGGACGGCTCAGTCTGCATGGACATTCGCAGGAGTGATTATACATGAGTGATACCAAGCATTGCCGACTTCTGATTCTCGGATCGGGGCCCGCCGGTTATACCGCCGCCGTCTACGCCGCCAGGGCCAATCTGGATCCGGTACTGGTCACCGGGATGGAACAGGGCGGTCAACTGACCACCACGACCGACGTGGATAACTGGCCGGGTGATTTCGCCGGCGTGCAGGGGCCGGAACTGATGGATCGCATGCTGAAACATGCCGAGCGGTTTGATACCGAGGTGATCTTCGACCATATCCACACCGCGGAACTCTCCCAACGTCCGTTCCGCCTGACCGGCGATCAGGGCAGTTACACCTGTGATGCCCTGATTATCGCCACCGGCGCATCGGCCCAGTATCTGGGGCTGGAATCGGAGGAGAATTTCAAGGGGCGCGGCGTCTCGGCCTGCGCCACCTGTGACGGTTTCTTCTACAGGAACCAGAAAGTGGCAGTCATTGGCGGCGGTAATACCGCGGTTGAAGAGGCGCTCTACCTCTCCCACATCGCCTCCGAGGTGGTGGTGGTTCACCGCCGGGACAAGTTCCGTTCCGAGAAGATCCTGTCCGATCAACTGATCCAGAAGGCGGAAAACGGCAATGTCACCATCGAATGGGATCATGTACTGGATGAAGTACTGGGTGACCAGAGCGGCGTGACCGGTATGCGGATCAAGAACGTCAAGGACGGCAGCACTCGGGAGATCGACCTGATGGGCGTGTTCATCGCCATCGGCCACAAACCCAATACCGACCTGTTCAAGGGACAACTGGAGATGCAGCACGGCTACCTCATCATCAAGGGCGGGCTGGAGGGCAATGCCACCCAAACCAGCCTGGAGGGTGTGTTCGCTGCCGGCGATGTGGCCGACCACGTCTACCGTCAGGCCATCACCTCGGCCGGCAGCGGCTGTATGGCAGCACTGGATGCGGAGCGCTACCTGGACGCGAAAGCGGCCGCAAAATAAGTGTGGCCGGACACTGGGCGGATTCACCGTCCGGTGTCTGGTTAATTACTGCGCCCCATTCTTCAACTGCAGTACACAGTACTTGTAGGGTGGATAAGCTTGCGCATCCACCGCCAGCCGATTCATGGTGGATGCGCTGATGCTTATTCCACTGCGGCAATGGTGGATGCGCCTACCGGCTTATCCACCCTACGAATCCAGCGATTCGGGCGTTGTGAAATGAACGCCGAAACTTGAGTTAATTACTGCGCCCCATTCTTCAACTGCAGTACACAGTTGTTGAGCAGCACCTCCTGAAGGCGGTTGACCTGCAGAAACGAGATTCCGCAGCAGTATCGGTTATCCTCGGGATCACCCTTGTGACTGACCACCGATCGGTTGCAGATCTCGGCCAGCACCCGGATCTGCTCGTTCTCCCCACACACATCGATATCCAGCTTCATCACCAGCCGCTCGCTGGTGCGGCCCAACGGCTCAATGCTCTCCAACCGCGCCCCGGTCATACTGAGGTCTTTGACCAGCACCGGCTGCCAGGCATCATCGTTGTCCGGATGCCGGGTATTCCGCACCACGGCCGGCAAATTGGTGCCGACCCGTTCGGCATTACGTATGGCCAGACTCTCGATCTCTGACGGATAGCTCATATGCAGATGCGGATAAGGCCGGGTGGCGGAGTGGGTCACGGTGGAGACGAACCCCAGCACCTTACTGCCGTGCAGCAGGCGGACCGCAAAACGTGCCCCCTCTTTGATAAACTGCACCTTATCCTGGACCTTTGGCGTGGTCACAATCACCCCCTGTCCCGGCAGAGAGCCGATCAACATGACGGTGTAGCGATCATTGTACTCGGGCGAAATGCGCTGCAACTGGAGCATCTTGCCGACATGCAGATTGAGGATATTTTCGGGCATGGAATTTATTCTAAGGTACCTATAATGTTCATATCGCAGAGATTAAGCAAAAAGGCAAGCACCCGTCATTATGATTTCACTGCTTGATCCAGACAATCCGGAAGAGCGCTTCCCACCGGTCGAGTTTGCGGAGCAGGAGCCGGACGGGCTCCTGGCAATCGGCGGCGACCTCTCCCCTACCCGGCTGCTGAATGCCTACCGGCAGGGGATCTTCCCCTGGTATTCCTCCGAACAACCGATACTCTGGTGGTCGCCAGACCCCAGAACGGTGCTGTTTCCGGAGCATATCAAGATCTCCAGGAGTCTGGGGAAGAGTCTGCGCAACCGCAATTACCACTGCTCCTTCGACACCGCCTTCAGCGACGTGATCAACGCCTGCGCCATGCCGCTGCCGGGCCGTGAAGAGACCTGGATCACCGATGAGATGAAACAGGCATATATTCATCTCCACCGACTCGGTTTCGCCCACTCGGTAGAGGTTCGGGAAGACAAACGGTTGGTCGGCGGACTCTACGGTATCGCCATCGGACGGGTGTTCTTTGGTGAATCCATGTTCAGCCTGGCGCGCGACGCCTCGAAAATCGCCCTGGTGCATCTGGCACGCAGCTTGGCCGCCAGGGGGTTCGGTCTGATTGATTGCCAAGTGTATACCGCTCACCTCATCTCCCTGGGTGCCGAGGAGATGGAGCGAAAACGGTTCTGCGAACTCCTGCAACACTACTGCAATCAACCGGGACCTCGCGGTCGCTGGGACGGGGGTATCGATGCGCCCTGATACCCGGCAGTCCGGCACGATACAGCTCTACCAGTCGGCAGAACACCGCTGCGCCTATCTGGACGGCAAACGGGCAAGGAGCCTGTTTGTTGACCCCTATCGGGCCAAATCCATGCCGCTCTACGAAGCGCTGATCGATCAGGGGTTCCGGCGCAGCGGGGAGTTCATCTATCGCCCCAATTGCCCCGACTGCAGGCAATGTATCCCGATACGGATCGCGGTGGAGGAGTTCAGCCCACGGCGCATCCAGCGGCGTATCTGGAGCCGGCAGCAGGCCCTTTTCAGGGTGGCCGAGCAAGCGGCCGGATTTGACCCGGCCCACTACGACCTGTTCAGACGCTACATCCAGTCACGCCACCCGAACGGGGAGATGGCCACCACAACCGAGGAAGGGTATGCGCAGTTTATCTCCAGTAGCTGGTCCCTCAGCAGCAGCTTCTCCTTTTACCAGGACGACAAACTGATCGCCGTCGCGGTCACCGACGTACTTCGACAAGGACTGTCCGCTGTCTATACCTTTTTTGATCCGGAACTCGCGCGGCTCAGCCTGGGGGTTTTCTGTCTGCTGTGGCAGATCGAGGAGTGCAAAAGACGCCGACTTCCCTGGCTGTATCTTGGCTACTGGGTCCCGGAGTGCCAAAAAATGTCATACAAGAGCCAGTATCTTCCTCACGAGATATTCATCAATGGAAAGTGGGTCAGGGTTCAGGGGCCGGATAAGCGTAAATAGCCCGGCACCCGAGTCCAATAAACAGCCGACAATCGGGATAAAGTACTTGCCTTATACTGGTTTTCACTCATAATTGCCCGCTAAATTTGGCTGGCATTGTGCTATAATCCGCGGCCAGCAACATAGGGTAACCAGGAAACCGAATGGCAAAAGAAGATTTTATCGAGATGGACGGCACGGTCATCGAGACCCTGCCCAACACCATGTTCCGCGTCGAGCTGGAAAACGGTCATGTCGTTACAGCCCACATCTCCGGCAAGATGCGCAAACACTATATCCGCATTCTCACCGGAGACACCGTCACTGTTCAGTTGACCCCTTACGACTTGAGCAAGGGCCGTATCACCTACCGCGCGCGCTGATCGGAAATCGGCGCTGCGTCGTCAATGGCCATCAGTGGATGGCGCAGCCCTCCATCTCCAGCACAAGCTCACCCTCGACCACCGTCACCCGTATGTGACCGCCTTCCGACAGGGATCCGAACAGCAGCTCCTCCGCCATTGGCTTTTTGATCTTCTCCTGGATCAGGCGTGCCATCGGCCGGGCGCCCATGGTTGCGTCATAGCCGTGTTGCGCCAACCAGGCCTTGGCCTCGGCATCCAGGGTCAGGGTCACGTGCTTGTCTTCCAGCTGACCTTCGAGCTCGAAGATAAACTTGTCCACCACGTTGCTGATCACATCGAGTGGCAGTGACTTGAACTGGATGATGGCATCGAGCCGGTTGCGGAATTCCGGCGAGAACATCTTCTTTATCGACTCCATACCATCGCTGGTGTGATCCTGGGGGGTGAAGCCGATGGAGGCGCGGGCCATCTCGCCGGCGCCGGCGTTGGTGGTCATCACAATCACCACATTCCTAAAATCGGCCTTCCTGCCGTTGTTATCCGTGAGTGTGCCGTGGTCCATCACCTGCAGCAGCAGATTGAACACATCCGGATGCGCCTTCTCTATCTCGTCCAGCAGCAGCACCGAGTGCGGGTGTTTGCTGATCTCCTCGGTCAATAGGCCGCCCTGGTCGTAACCGACATAGCCGGGAGGCGCACCGATCAGCCGCGAAACCGTGTGGCGCTCCATGTACTCGGACATGTCGAAGCGGATCAGTTCGATACCGAGGATCCGCGCCAACTGCCGGGTGACCTCGGTCTTGCCCACGCCGGTCGGCCCGGCAAACAGGAAAGAACCCACCGGCCGCTGCTCATTGCCGAGCCCCGAACGGCTCATGCGAATGGCCGCGGTCAGGGTAGCAATGGCCTCGTCCTGGCCATACACCACCATCTTGAGATTTCGATCCAGGCTCTTCAGTGCCTCGACATCGGAGACGGAGACACTCTTCGGTGGGATGCGTGCCATCTTGGCAATGATATTCTCGATATCCGCCACCTCGATCCGCTGCTTGCGATGGTCGGCATCCTGCAACTGCACGCTGGCACCGGCCTCATCGATCACGTCGATCGCCTTGTCCGGGAGATGCCGGTCGTTGATATAACGTTCCGAGAGTTCGGCCGCGGTCCGCAACGCCTCGTTGGAGTAAGTGATGTGGTGATGCTCCTCAAAGCGACTCTTCAAGCCCTTGAGGATCTCGATGGTCTCTTCCACCGAGGGCTCCTCCACATCGATCTTCTGGAAGCGCCGGGCCAAGGCGCGGTCTTTCTCGAAAATACCGCGAAACTCCTGGTAGGTCGTCGAACCGATACAGCGCAGTTCGCCCGAAGCCAGTACCGGTTTGATCAGGTTCGAGGCATCCATCACCCCGCCGGATGCCGCACCCGCACCGATGACCGTGTGGATCTCATCGATAAAGAGTATGGTGTCCGGCTCCTTTTTCAGTTGCGCCAATACCGCCTTGAGCCTTTTCTCAAAGTCACCACGGTATTTGGTGCCCGCCACCAGACTGCCCAGGTCGAGAGAATAGATGGTGCATTTGGAGAGGATCTCCGGCACTTCCCGGTCAACAATCTTCTTCGCCAGCCCTTCGGCGATGGCCGTTTTCCCGACACCGGCCTCACCCACCAGCAGCGGATTGTTTTTCCTGCGACGACAGAGAATCTGCACGGTCCGCTCGATCTCGAGGGCACGACCGATCAGTGGATCGATCTTGCCCAGCCGCGCCTGCTCGTTCAGATTGGTGGAAAAGTTATCCAGCGGATTGGAAGCCGGCGAATCAACCTCGATCTCCTCGCTGCTGCGGCTGATCTCATCCCGCTGCTCCGAATCGCCATGCACCTTGGAGATACCGTGGGAGATGTAGTTGACCACATCAAGCCGCGCTATATCCTGCTGATGCAGAAAGAAAACCGCCTGCGACTCCTGCTCGCTGAAAATCGCCACCAGGACATTGGCCCCGGTCACCTCGTCCCGCCCGGAGGACTGCACATGATAAACGGCACGCTGGAGTACCCGCTGAAAACCCAGGGTCGGCTGGGTCTCATGTTCGGTGTCATCCGGCAAAAGCGGCGTGGTCTCCTCAATGAACTGGTCGATATCACGCCGCAAAACTTCGGTATCCGCGCCACATGCCCGCAGAACATTGGCGGCGGTCGGATTATCCAACAGGGCCAGCAGCAGATGCTCTACCGTCATGTACTCATGATGCCTGTCACGGGCCTCCATAAAGGCCTGGTTCAGGGTGAATTCTAGCTCTTTACTTAACATGGCTGACTGGCTTCCTGGTAACAAGAGTGACTGAAATGGGTGCTACAGCAATTGACTACCGAACAATCTGACAGTTCGACCATAGGGCATCAGGCTTCCTCCAGGGCACAGAGTAACGGGTGCTGATGGCTTCGAGAAAATTCGTTTACCTGGGCCACTTTTGTCTCCGCCACATCCTTAGTGTAGACCCCACAAACCCCCACGCCACGGGTATGCACATTCAGCATAATCTGGGTGGCTTTCTCACGGTCCATCTTGAAAAACGACTCCAGCACCAGGACCACAAACTCCATCGGAGTGTAATCATCATTCAGCAGCAGGACCTTGAACATCGGTGGTCGCTTGAGTTTCGGCTTGGAAGTCTCAACCGCCAGTCCGCCATCATCATAAGGATTGGTTTTATCCGTCATAGCCTAATTCTAGTAAAAAAAATGTCCGTGAATAGCTTCCGGGCAGAAGATATGAGCGGAATTTTCATTCCTGCATTTCGATTTCTCCCAGGCCCTGATTATCGCCTATTTCGCGACAAATTAATCCCTCGCAAATACCCTGTAATATTATCCGGGCACGGCTAAAATTTGACCAAAAGTACCGAATCGCTATACTAATTGGATTGAGGGGGGTAGAAATTTAATTTATGATCACCTTGGGATTTCTACCCGCTTCATCTTCGTGATCTGCATGATCCAAAGGGCACCAAATTTTATAACAACAGCCCTGCCACCTATGCAGAGATGAACTGAGTCTGTACTGGAGTACTGGAGGAGTACGCGTTATGGCAACTGGCACCGTAAAATGGTTCAACAATGCTAAAGGTTATGGGTTTGTAACACCGGATCAGGGGGAACAGGATATTTTTATCCATTTCTCGGCCATTAGCATGGATGGCTACAAGACACTCAAAGAGGGCCAGAAGGTTCAGTTTGAACTTGAAGAAGGTCCGAAGGGTTTGCACGCCGCCAACCTGCAGTCCATCGCTGACGCCTGATTCCCTTTCCTGGTAAGGCACCGCACCGCCTGGAGCCTGTCAGTCAGGCGGTGCCGGTTTTGGATGAGCGCCACAAAGGCGCCGCAACACCCCGCACTACCCCTGGCCCACCCACGGCGGCCGAATAACCTTCCGTACCCACGGCGCCCTCCGGTCCCGGATCGGTCGGATCGGTAAAGGATCATTACTCTCGCCAAGACGCCAAGAACGCGAAGTTTAAAGGCAGTGATCGGTTTTTCTTGGCGTGCTTGGCGTCTTGGCGAGAGTTCATTCAATCGCCGGGAGCGATTGAAGTGCAAACCCCGAAGGGGTGAAGCACAGGGATGTGCGGAACAAACCGGCTTTCCCTCGCTACGATCGGTCAAGCGCGACAGGCTGCCAGGTCAAGCCTGGCGAGTCCCCCGCCGGAGCCGAGGGATTACCCAGGGGATTCATGGCGCGCGATCACGCGCCTGACCGCCACAAAGTAAAAAAGCCCGAGGCGGATACCGCCCCGGGCTTTTGTAGGGAACGAAGGCTTCGCTCACATATTGTCGATCATGGCGTCACCGAACGCCGAACAGCTCAGCAGGGTCGATCCCTCCATCAGGCGTTCGAAATCGTAGGTGACGGTCTTGGCCTTGATGGCCCCGGACATGCCCTTGACCACCAGATCGGCCGCCTCGACCCAGCCCAGGTGACGCAGCATCATCTCCGCCGACAGGATCAGGGATCCCGGGTTCACCTTGTCCTGTCCCGCATACTTGGGCGCGGTACCATGGGTGGCCTCGAACATGGCCACGGTATCGGACAGGTTGGCGCCCGGCGCGATGCCAATGCCGCCCACCTGTGCGGCCAGCGCATCGGAGATGTAGTCGCCATTCAGGTTCAGCGTGGCGATCACGTCGTACTCGGCCGGACGCAGCAGGATCTGCTGCAGGAAGGCATCCGCAATCGAGTCCTTGACGATGATCTCGTTGCCGGTCTTGGGATTCTTGAGGCTGCACCAGGGGCCGCCATCGATCTCAACCGCGCCGAACTCCTCCTTGGCGATCTCATAACCCCAGGTCTTGAAGGCACCTTCGGTGAACTTCATGATGTTGCCCTTGTGCACCAGGGTGACCGAGCTGCGATCGTTGTCGATGGCATACTGCAACGCCTTGCGCATCAGGCGCCGGGTGCCGTCACGTGAAACCGGCTTGATGCCGATGCCGGAGCAGTCGGGGAAGCGGATCTTGGTCACGCCCATCTGACCCTGGAGGAAGTCGATCACCTTCTTGACGTCATCCGTGCCCTCTTCCCATTCGATACCGGCATAGATGTCTTCCGAGTTCTCGCGAAAGATCACCATGTCCGTCAGGTCGGGACGCTTCAGCGGGCTTGGCGTACCTTCGTAGTAACGGATCGGACGCAGGCAGACGAACAGGTCCAGCACCTGACGCAACGCCACATTCAGTGAGCGCATGCCCCCACCGACGGGGGTGGTGAGCGGTCCCTTGATGGATACCGTGAACTCCTTGACGGCTTCGAAGGTCTCTTCCGGCAACCAGGTATCACCGCCATAAAGATTGTTGGCTTTTTCGCCGGCAAAGATCTCCATCCAGGCAATACTGCGTTCGCCACCATATGCCTTTTCCACCGCCGCATCGATCACCTTTATCATCACTGGGGTGATGTCGACACCGATACCATCGCCTTCGATGAAGGGGATGATCGGGCAATTGGGAACACTGAGGGAGAAATCGGGATTAACGGTAATTTTTTCGCCGTTGGCCGGAACTTTAATCTTATCGTATGCCATGCGTGTTTCCATCGTTGTCCAAAAAAAATAATTCTAGCATCGGCCTCTGGATTAGGCGAAATTTTTTTTGTTTTTTTATAGGATATTCATACTATTTAGCCGCGTATGCACATTCGTCATATAAAACACACTCGCTACAGGCCGGTTTAACCCGGCAGGCGCTCTTTGCATGCCGCACTATCAGGGCATGATATTCATTATAAATTGCTGCACTTGCGTCAACCGCCCCTTCAAAGCGCTGCCTCAGCGCTTCATAGCCCTCATTACCGGACACTAATCCAAATCTGCAAAAGATTCGGCGTGTGTAGGCATCGATCACAAACACCGGACGTTCAAAGGCATAGAGCAGGATGGAGTCCGCGGTTTCCGGTCCCACGCCGTTCACTGCCAGGAGTTGTCGGCGCAGCTCGCCGGTAGGCAGCTCCCGCAGCCGCTCGAATCCGGCGGTCTGCAGGAAACGGCAGAAATTTTTCAGGCGCGTTGTCTTGATATTGAAATAGCCAGAGGGTCGCAGCAGTTGCGCCAGTTGCATATCCGGGCAGTTGATGATCTTATCGGCGGCCAGGAGATTGCCCCCCTTCAGGTTGTCGATCGCCGCCTCCACATTCCGCCAGGCGGTATTTTGGGTCAGGATCGCCCCGACCATCACCTCGAATGGTGTCTCAGCCGGCCACCAGTATTGCGGCCCGTAGTGATCCAGCAGGCTATGGTAGATTTGACCGAAGGGGCATTCGGGAGAGGAGCTACCGGTATTCATCGCTTGGGGGCTGCTTTTCTCCGTGGCGCTTTCCCCTTTCCTGAATGGCCGCGTTTTTTCGCTGCGGGTTTCGGCGCGGCGCCGGTGGCGCTCAGCAGATCACTCAACTCCTGTTCGGTCAGTTGCCGATGCCGCCCGACGGCCAGGCTGCTGTCGAGAAACAGTGGTCCGAAGCGCACTCTCTTGAGACGGTTCACCTTGAGATCCACCGCCTCCCACAAGCGCCGCACCTCCCGATTCCGGCCCTCCATGATCACCACGTGAAACCAGCGGTTGCGCCCCTCTCCTCCTGATTCGACGAGATCCTCGAAACGGGCAGGGCCATCATCCAGTTCCACACCCTTCACCAACTGCTGCAGCTTTTCGCTGGTGACCTCGCCGTTGACCCGGACCGCATATTCCCGCTCGATCTGCTGCGAGGGGTGCATCAGTTTGTTGGCCAGCTCGCCATCCGTGGTGAAGATCATCAGGCCACTGGTATTGATATCCAACCGGCCGACCGCTATCCAGCGACTGCCGACCAATTTCGGCAACCGGGCAAATACCGTGGGGCGTCCCCCGGGATCATCCCGGGTCACCAATTCACCCTCGGGCTTGTTATAGAGGATGACCTGGGTCTCCTGCTTCTTGAGCCGCCAGGCCCCGACCCTGGTTCTGCCGATATAGATGGTATCCGCCGGCGTCACCCGGTCGCCGAGTTTAGCCGTCTGGCCGTTGACCGAGACCTCACCCGCTTCAATCTGGCGCTCGATTTCACGCCGCGAACCGAACCCCGCGTTGGCCAGCACCTTCTGCAGACGTTCGCCCGGTTCAGCAGGCTGTGGTTTATTCTTCATGTTTTATCTCATTTGAGGCGGTCTGTTCCAAGGGGGATGCGACATCCGACGCGTCCGGCCTGACGGCATCCGGCCCGCCGGTTGATTCCACCGCGTCAGTCATTTCATCCGGCACTTCTTCCGGGTGGATTGCGATGACCTCCGCCAGGCGGGGGCCTGCCCAACCAGGTTCCTCCGCGTCATCTTCCACGGACTGCTCGCCCATGACTGAAGCCGCCGATTGCGCCAGGCTGGCCAGCGCCCGATCAGCGACCGCCTCACTGCCGGGTTCCGCCAGCTCCAACTCCCGATTGATGGAGTCCAGATCCCGTATCTGCTGCAGGGTGGGGAGTTCATCCAGGCTTTTCAGGCCAAAATAGTTCAGGAACTCCCGGGTGGTGGCGTAGAGCGAGGGTTTTCCCGGCACATCGCGCGTACCCACGACACGGACCCATTCGCGCTCCAGCAGGGTCTTTACGATGTTGCTGCTGACACTGACACCACGGATATCCTCGATCTCGCCCCGGGTGATCGGTTGCCGGTAGGCGATCAGTGCCAGTGTCTCCATCAGCGCCCGGGAGTAGCGAGGCGCCCGCTCTTCCCACAGACGGGAGACCCAGGGCGCATACTCTTCACGCACATTAATGCGAAATCCGCCGGCCACTTCCGCAATCTCGATGCCGCGGCCGGTATAATCCTCGCTGAGCACCGCGATCGCCTTGCGCAGCTCCTGTTTGTCCGGCCGCTCCTCTTCCAGGAACAGCTCCTGTAGCCGTTCGACCGTCAAGGGACCACCGGCGGCCAGCAAGGCGGCCTCCACAATCTGTTTCAGTTTATCCATCATTGACTTGTCAACCGATCTGATCTCGCTATGGGTTATCCGCTGATTTGTTGCCATTGCCGGCCACTGTCTGCTGATCGACAGCGGATGCCGGTTCAGTGTTCCGCCTGGGAGACGGCCTTGACATGGATCGGACCGAAGCTCTCCGCCTGAATGAGATCGATCAGAGACCCCTTGATCAGCTCCAGGACTGCCAGGAAGGTCACCACCACCCCGAGACGTCCCTCACTGGGGTCGAACAGCGAGGTGAACTCGGTAAAACTCTCGGCATTGAGACGCTCCAGGATGCCGGACATCTTCTCCCGTACCGAGAGCGCCTCCATCTGCACCTGATGGTGGCTGAACATATCCACCCGGTGCATGACCTCTTTCAGGGCGAACAGGATCTCCCGCAGGTCCACATCGGGGGGCCGTCGCTGAATGATCCGCTCCGGCACATCGGCCTCGGCCTGGAACAGGTCGCGCCCCAGCCGTGGGAGATTATCGATGTCTTCGGCCGCCTGCTTGTAGCGCTCATACTCCTGCAGTCGCCTGATCAGCTCGGCCCGCGGATCGCCCTCCTCATCCTCCAGCTCCTCCTGCCGGGGCAGCAGCATCCGCGATTTGATCTCCGCCAGCATGGCCGCCATCACCAGATACTCGGCCGCCAGTTCCAGGCGGATATCCTTCATCAGATCGACATACTCCATGTACTGGCTGGTGATCTCCGCGATGGGGATTTCCAGAATATCCAGATTCTGTCGCTTGATCAGGTAGAGCAGCAGATCCAGCGGCCCTTCAAAGGCATCCAGGAACACCTCCAGCGCATCCGGCGGGATATAGAGATCCTTGGGGATGGTGGTCCAGGGGGCTCCCTGCACCACGGCAAAGGGCATCTCTTCCTGCGCGGGATGCGGATGCAGGGGCAGATTCAGTTCCTTATCGGGCATTTTGTTCCTGACTGTGGGATTTCCGACGCTTATTCATACCTTGGATCATACCCCGGCCTCATCCGAAGATCAGCCGCTATCGGTAGTTGAGGCACATGGCATGGCGAACCTCGACCATGGTTGACTGGGCCATATCCCGCGCCGCTTCGACCCCTTCCGCAATGATATTACGCACCAGCTCCGGCTGGGCCTCGAACTCCCGGGCACGCTCCTGGATCGGCTTCAGCTCCTGCAGCACCGCGTCGATCACCGGCTGCTTGCACTCGACACAGCCAATCCCGGCACTACGGCAGCCCTCCTGCACCCACACCTTGACGGGCTCGCTGGAGTAGATCTGGTGGAACTCCCAGACGGGGCAGCGAGCGGGATCACCGGGGTCCGTGCGGCGCACCCGGTTGGTATCGGTCGGCATGGTCCGCAACGCCTTTTCGATCACCTCGGGATCATCCCGCAAGGCAATGGTGTTGCCATAGGATTTGGACATCTTCTGGCCATCCAATCCGGGCATTCTCGAGGCCCTGGTCAGCAGCGGCTGGGGCTCCGGCAGTATCACCCGGCCACTCCCCTCCAGATAGCCGAACAGCCGATCCCGGTCATTGACGGTGATGTTCTGCTGGCTGTCGAGCAGCGCCCGGGCCGCATCGAGGGCGGCCTGGTCACCCTGTTCCTGATAGGACTTGCGGTAACGGCTGTACAGCTTGGCGTTCTTTTTACCCATCTTTTTGATCGCCTGCTCCGCCATGTCTTCAAACCCCGGCTCCCGGCCATAGATGTGGTTGAAGCGGCGCGCCACTTCCCGGGTCAGTTCGACATGCGCCACCTGGTCCTCGCCCACCGGGACCAGGCCCGCCTTGTAGATCAGAATGTCGGCCGCCTGTAACAGCGGATAGCCGAGAAAACCGTAGGTGGCCAGGTCCTTTCCCTTCAATTTCTCCTGCTGATCCTTGTAGCTCGGCACCCGCTCCAACCAGCCCAGCGGCGTGATCATGGAGAGCAGCAGGTGCAGTTCCGCATGCTCCGGCACCTGGGACTGGATAAAGATCTTGGCCTCCCCCTGATTGACCCCGGCGGCCAGCCAGTCGATCACCATCTCCGCGACGCTCCCGGGAATGATGGTGGGATCCTCGTAGTGGGTGGTCAGGGCGTGCCAGTCGGCGACGAAGAAGAAGCACTCATATTCATGCTGCAGCTCCACCCAGTTTTTCAGAACGCCATGATAGTGACCGAGGTGAAGACGGCCGGTCGGTCGCATGCCGGAAAGTACACGCGCATGTTGCGCAGGAACAGAGTTCAAGATTTACCCCTTTTCATGAAACAAAAAGATCTCTAAAGACCAGATTAACGATATTGGATTCGGGTAGTAAGTTAATTGTGATAATAAACAACGGCCAAATAAGAAAACCCAAGACCCCACTTACCAGTAGGCCGACGAGAATAAAAAGCCCGAACGGCTCCAACCGTGCAAAGTAACTTGCATAAGGCGCTGGCAACAATGAATACATGATTCGCCCACCATCCAAAGGCAGTATCGGCATCAGATTCAGAGCCATCAGCAATACGTTAAACAGGACACCAGCACCTCCCATGTATACAAGGAAGAACGCAGGCAACTCGGCGACACCAATAAGCAATACCCCTATCTTTATTATCAGGGTCCAAAAAATGGCCATGGTGAGATTTGCAGCAGGCCCTGCCAAAGCTACAAGAGCCATGTCACGGCGAGGATTACGGAGCTTGCGCCAATCAACAGGTACGGGCTTTGCCCATCCGAATATAAAACCACTCAATATGTAGGAAAGCACAGGAATTAATATCGTACCTATAAGATCTATATGTTTGAAAGGGTTAGCGGTAACCCTACCCAGTATAGAAGCCGTTTGGTCACCCAATCTCTTAGCGACCCATCCGTGTGCAGCCTCATGCAAAGTGATCGCGAATAACACGGGAATTATAGAAACCACCACCTTCTGAATTGTGTTCAGACTTTCCATCGGGCGATTATACCTGTCTCATCTCGGTTGACATCTCCTCAGGACTCAAACAGGGAGATATCGCCCTTGCCGGCACGTACCACCACCGGAGTATCCTCCTCCATATCGACCACCGTCGAGTCCTCGAAGCCGCAGTATCCGCCGTCAATGACCAGATCCACCTGATGACTGAGGATATCCCGCATCTCATAGGGATCGGTCAGCGGCAGCTCTTCACCCGGCAGAATCAGGGTCGAACTCATCAACGGTTCATCCAACTCGGTCAGCAGCGCCTGGGTGATGGCGTTATCCGGCACCCGAATCCCGATGGTCTTTCTTTTCGGATGCTGCAACCTCCGCGGCACCTGCTTCGTGGCCATGAGAATGAAGGTGTAAGGTCCGGGGGTCAGGTTCTTCAGCATCCGGTAGTGGTGGTTCTCGACCTTGGCATAGACGGCGATCTCCGAGAGATCCCGGCAGACCAGGGTAAAGTTGTGCTTGTCGTCCAGTCTGCGAATGGCGCGGATCCGCTCCATCGCCTCCTTGTCACCGATATGGCAACCCAATGCGTAACTGGAATCGGTGGGGTAAACCACCACGCCGCCCTGACGAATGATCTCTACCGCGCTGCGTATCAGCCGCAACTGCGGATTATCGGGATGAATCTGAAAAAACTGAGTCATGAATATGAATCGCGATAATAGATGGGTTATATATGGGTTGATGGGATAAATCAGGCGGAAGCCGCCGTGGTGAAGACGGGCCAGCCGCGCCAGATGGGGACGCTGTTATCCGGTAGCGGGGAGAGCCTGCCCAGCTCGGTCCAGGGGGTCTCGGGCCCGTGATAATCGGAACCCAGGGAGGCCCGCAGTGAGAAATCACGGGTATGCTTCGCCATGGTGAAGGCCTCGTCCTTGCTGTGACTGCCTGAGACCACCTCAAGGGCCTTGCCACCGGCCTCCCGGAACTCGCCGATCAGGCGTCTGAGCCGGGTTCGGGTCATGCCGTAGCGGGCCGGATGGGCAATGACCGCCTCCCCCCCGGCAGCATGGATCCAGGCCACCGCCTGGTCCAGAGCGGCCCACTCGCCGGCCACGTGGCCCGGCTGCCCCCGGGTCAGATACTGTTTGAACACCTTGCGCATTTCGGGGGAGTAGCCCTGCTCGACCAGGAAACGGGCGAAATGGGTGCGGCTGATGAGATGCCCGTTGGAGTAGCCCCTTGCCCCTTCATAGGCACCTGATATCCCGTGCTTTTCCAACCGCCTGCCGATCTCCTCGGCACGCCATTCCCGAAAGCGCCTGAGACCGGCCAGGCCGCGCTGCAGGTTGCTGTCGTCCGGATCGAAACCCAGGCCCACGATATGCACCACCTGACCACCCCAGGTAACCGAGATCTCCACCCCGGTCACCAGGTGCAACCCGGCGCCCACCGCCGCCACCGCAGCCTCCGCCAGACCCTCGGTGGTGTCGTGGTCGGTCAATGCCAGCACGTCCACCCCCGCAGCGGCGGCGCGGGTGACCAGCGCAGCGGGGCTGAGGGTGCCGTCGGAAGCGGTCGAGTGGGTGTGGAGGTCATAACTGACATTCATCCGGGTATTGTACCCCAAAGGGCCCGCGCAAGAATAATTCCGTAGTATCGAGGGCGTTCCTGGGCCACGCTGGCAAGGCATGCTTTGCAGGCAATGGCCGTTCCCTTGGCAAAAAGCGTAACGCCGCCAGCGGGGTCCAGGGGCGACCGAATACAGGAACTTATTCTTGCGCGGGTCCTAAGCCCTGTGGATTGTTTCACTGCGGATGTGACGACCACCACCATCCGGCACTGCCATCGCGGAGGATCGAAGAATATCGTATCCCTGCCGGATCCGGGGAAACTTGTGCTATCCTGCGGGGAATATCGGCCAGACCTTAGCTTAAAAAATCATGAAGTTTCTCAGCGATCTGTTTCCCGTCATACTCTTTTTTATCGCCTATAAGATGTATGACTTTTACGTGGCAACGGTAGTGATCATCGTCGCCACCCTGGCTCAAGTCGGATACAACTGGATCAGGCACCACAAGGTGGAGAAGATGCACCTGGTCACCCTGCTGCTGGTACTGCTGTTCGGTGGCCTGACGCTCTACCTGCAGGATCCGCTATTCCTCAAATGGAAGCCGACCGTCGTCAACTGGTTGTTTGCCATCGTTTTTGTCGGCAGCCATTTCATCGGCAACCGGCCGCTGGTTGAACGGATGATGAGCAAAAGCGTGGCCCTGCCCGCCCCCGTCTGGAGCCGGCTCAATGTGGCCTGGGCCCTGTTCTTCATCGCCATGGGCGCGGTCAATCTTTATGTCGCGTTCAATTTCTCGGAAGCGGCCTGGGTCAACTTCAAACTCTTCGGCATGATGGGGATGACCTTCCTGTTCATCATCCTGCAGGCCTTCTACCTGGCCAGATACATTAGCGAAACAGAGCAGAAAACCACACCAGAGGAAAGTTGAGTGTTCTACGCAATCATGGGTACAGACCGCGAAGACAGCCTGGAGGCCCGCCTGCAGGCGCGCCCCGAGCATCTGGAGAGGATCAAGCAGTTACAGAGCGAGGGCCGGCTGTTACTGGCCGGCCCGCATCCGGCCATCGACAGCGAGGACCCGGGGCCGGCAGGCTTCAGTGGCAGTCTGATCGTGGCCGAGTTCGCCAGCCTGGACGAGGCCAGGGCGTGGGCCGATGAGGATCCCTATACCCTGACCGGAGTGTTCTCCCAGATCGAGGTGAAGCCGTTTCGCAAAGTACTGCCCTGAAAGGGCGAAACTAAGTCGTAAACCACTCGGCGGCCCCGGGTTCGGGCGCAGTCACAACCCGCCCGTTCAGCCGCCGGTCATGGACATGACGCGAACCACCTGGTCGGGATTGGTATTGAATTCATGCTTCTCCGGTTTGCGCTGGATCGCCGCCAGGATCTCCTCCTTCAGCTGTTCATCGGAGCGCCCCTCGCGCAGCAGCGGTTTCAACTCCAGTTTGTCCTGCTGTCCCAGACAGAGGTAGAGCGTGCCCTCGGAGGAGAGCCGCACCCGGTTACAATCCTCGCAGAAGTGCTGTGACATGGGGGTGATGAAACCGAGCTTGATACGCTTGTCGACAATCTTGAAATATTTGGCGGGCCCGGCCCCCTTCATCCGTGCCGGTTCCAGTTTGAAGCGCTGCTCCAGGAGCTGCTTAACCTCGTCCAGCGGCACATAACGATCCCTCGCCTGCTGTCCGGCCGCCCCCACCGGCATGGTTTCGATAAACCGCAGGGTGAAGCGGTTTTTGATACAGAAATCCACCATATCGCCCACTTCATGGAGATTCAGGTCCCGCATCACCACCATATTGATCTTGATCGGGTAGAGATCGACCCGCTTCGCCTCCATCAGCCCATCGATGACCTTGTTCAGGTCGCCCTGGGTAATCTGACGAAATACCTCCGGATTCAGGGAGTCCAGACTGACATTGATCCTCCCTACCCCGGTCTCCTTGAGCATTCGGGCATGTTGTGCCAAATGGGAGGCGTTGGTACTCATGGAAAAATCTTCGATAGCCGGCAGCGCTGCAATGCCCCGCACCATCGGCTCGATATCCTTGTGGATCAGCGGTTCCCCGCCGGTGAGCCGCACCTTGCTGACGCCGAGTTCACTGAACACCCGGATCAGGCGGATGAACTCATCCAGTTTCAGCCGATCCTCCACCTCGGTAAACCCTTTAAATCCTTTCGGAATACAGTAGAAGCAGCGGAAATCGCAGCGATCCGTCACGGAGAGCCGCAAATATTCGATTTTCCGGTTAAAACGATCGACGAGTGCAGTCATGGCTATCAATCCCACTGGGGTGAGACGTGATTGTTTCCTGTTATCGGTTAAAAGACAATAGCCCGTTGGTCTAATCCCAGTGCCACGTCATCTAAACACGCAACTGCTTGTGAGAGAGGACCTGACTGCTTGATTGACGGGTGTCCGCGGCCATGGATGGCCGCGGCAAGCCCCCAGGGAAGGGTTTACGGCGTCCCGGCAAGCAAGCAGGCAGATCCTCGCTCCGCTCGGTATTAGACGAAGTCGTCCTGGGATTAGACCAACGGGCTATAAACCAGTCACATAGCCCGGATGAAGCCGCCGCCTCAAACAGGGGCGCCGCAGGCACCCGCGGCGGGATCAACCCTCACCGGGCATGTCTTCCGCCGGGTCGTAGCCTTCCGGCAACGAGTGGGCGATACCCTTATGACAGTCGATACAGGTATAGCCCTTCTCGATGGCTTCGTCATGGGAGTCGGCACTGCGGCTCTCCTGGCGGCTGAAGTCCATGGAATCATAATTATGACAGTTCCGGCACTCGCGGGAATCGGTATCCTTCATCGCCTTCCATACATTCTGCGCCAACTGCAGCCGCTTGGCCTCGAACTTCTCCGGTGTATCGATGGTACCCAGAAGTTTGTGATAGACCTCGTTACTCGCCTTTATCTTGCGAACCACCTTGTGCACCCAATCCTTTGGCACATGACAATCAGGACAGGTCGCGCGCACCCCGGTTCGGTTGGTAAAGTGAATGGTATCCTGTAGCTCCTGATAGACATTCTCTTCCATCTCGTGACAGGAGATACAGAACTGTTCCGTATTGGTTGCCTCCATGGCGGTATTGAAACCACCCCAGAGGACAATACCCAGAACAATCCCGACCACCAGTAAACCGAGTACTCCGCGTTTGCCACCACTGTTCATTTTACGACCCCGCTAGCTTCTTTGTTATTGCTTGTCCCGCATCATATCGACCCAGGACATTCAGGTAATTGCCTATGATCAAGAAATAGGCTCTATCCCAGTTAGTTGTTGGTGTTGATCAAGCTAGGTGAATCACCCCGTAGGAGCGCCTCTGGCGCGAAGCTTTTCGCGGCGAAGCCACTCCTACAAAAGCACCGTCCCTCATGCAACACCTAACTGGTATATAGCCAAGAAATACCCCCGATTCAGCGTTGGCTGAATCGGGGGAACTGGTTCCACCGCTAGTGCAGCGGCTTACTTTGCACCTTCAAAACGATTTGTCACGATCGGTTCGGCATTCAGCTGAGGCGTATGACACTGATTACAGAAGTAGCGCCGCGTTGAGATGGTCTCCAGTACATTGCCATCCCGTGCAACATAGTGTGAATCGCCAACCTTGGGCGCCTTCTTCTGCTCATAGGTCTTTTCAGAATGGCACTTCATGCAGGTATTGGTCTTCAGATTGATGGTCTCTTTGTCAATCTTATGCGGAATCACCGGTGGCTGGATCTTGTAACTGCGCTCCACGCCGCCCTCGGTGATGACCTGCTTGCGCATGGGATTTTCATCCGCATCCGCCGTCAGATCCCTATCCCCCCGAAGCGAGGTGACTCCAGAGAAGGCGCCCCCGGCGAACACGAGTGTCACCATGGCAACCAGCAGGGTTACGATTACTTTTTTCATCTCGATCTCCATAAAGCTCTAAATCATGATATCCGGATGCTTGACGGTTCAAGTCATCTAAGGCTGGACGGTATGTTGTTTTCCGTCATCAGCCGGGTTTCCGGATGCGTTCACCATCAGGTTGTTAAAACGGGTACCAAACTGGAATACATCTTTTGCACAGACATCGATACAGCGACCACAATTGGTGCAGTTGGCAGCAAGGATAACCGGCCCGACCCCCTTGTCCGCCCCTTTCAAAGTGGGTCTGATCACCTGCTTCTCCGGACAGACCACAAAGCAGTCCATGCAGTCGTTACAGCGCTCCCGATCGGCCGCAACGATTCTGATTGCGCTCCCGGTACCCAGCAGACTATAAAACGCGCCTACCGGGCAGAGACGTCCACACCATCCGTTCTTCACAATGAACAGATCGAACAGGAACACACCCACAATCAGAAGCCATGCCATGCCCATTCCGAACACAATGCCACGAAACAGCATCGATACCGGATTGAACAACTCCCAGACCAGCGAGCCGGTTACCAGAGGCAGGACCAAGGTCAGTCCCAACATCCAGTAACGGGTCGACCGCGCCATCTGTGAGGCGGCTTTGATACCGAGTTTTCGACGTAACCAGGCGGCGGTATCGGTCACCATGTTCACCGGGCATACCCAGGAGCAGTAAACCCTTCCTCCTACCAGCAGATAGAAGACAATCACAATGACCACACCGGCAATAGCCGACAACTCCGGCACCACACCCGACAGCACCGACTGCAACAGGACATGGGGATCGGTCAGCGGCAGGAGATCCAGCGTCATACTGGCGGCCAGATTACCTTTCACTATCCACACCCCTGCCAACGGACCCAGCAGGAACAGGGCCAAAATAGACAGCTGGCTTACACGACGCAGAATCAACCACTGATGTGCCTTCCACCACCCCTTGGTGGCAATGGCGTCGGCGCCGGCAACTGATTTATCAGCCATTATTGATTCTCCAGTCCACGGTTGAGCCTATCCAGTGGATTGGAGGGAAGCGGCATCGGTTGCTGCCCCTCGGGTTCCACGATCAGGCCCTTACCCTGCAGGTCGTAGCGCACCCCTTCGGGAAGGTTGTAACGGTGCTCCACGTCCGGTGTTACCAGTGACTTTCCTGCCTTCTCCTTCTCTTTCCATCCGAGTCGATAATGTCCGCCCAACTCTCCCTTCGCCAGATGGGTCGGGAAGATCTTGATCGCCGCCTCTTCGAGGATGCAGGCTTTCTCACAGAGTCCGCAGCCGGTACAGGCGTCGGAATGCACGATGGGTAGAAACCTCGCGTGTTTTCCCGAACGCACGTTGTGCTCGTACTCCAGTGAGATCGCCTTCCCCCGAATCGGACAGACATTGAAACAGACTTCACAGCGCAATCCCTGAAAGGCGATGCAGGTCTCCTGATCAACCAGCACGGCGAGACCCATGCGGGCATCGTTTATGTTGGTCAATCCATGGTCCAGGGCGTTGGTCGGGCAGGCGACCACGCAGGGGATGTCCTCACACATCTCGCACGGGTCCGTCCGTGCATAAAAGTAAGGTGTGCCGGTAGCCACCGTATCCCCCAACTGCCCCAGCGACAGAATGTCGTACGGGCAATCCCGTACACACAGACCACAGCGAATGCAGGCACCGAGAAAATCCTTCTCCGGCAGTGCCCCCGGTGGTCTGATCGCCATCGCCGGCAGGGACTCGGCCTGTTTGGCATAAAAGCCGAGTCCCATACCCATAAGACCCACCCCGCAGGCCGTCTTGAGTGTTTGACTCAAAAACTGCCGGCGGTTTACGCCTTTGCCTTTACCATCACCTGAATCTGACATCTCGTTACTGCTCTGTTATCGATCCGGTATTCCACTCTTCCAGTTTGTCGGTTCAACCGGTTGTCGCCGGCCGAACCTGCAACGACCCATTACACCTTGATGATCTTCACCGCACACTTCTTGTAGTCCGTTTCTTTGGACAGCGGATCGGTGGCATCCAGGGTCAACTTGTTGACCAGGCGGCTCGCATCAAACCAGGGGATAAACACCAGCCCCTCGGGCGGACGGTTGCGTCCCCGTGTTTCGACACGTGCCAGCAGTTCACCCCGCCGGGACTGCAGTTTGGCCATCTGACCGTCACGCAGTCTGCGTTTCTTGGCGTCATTCTTGTGCATGAACACCACCGCATCCGGTACCGCGCGGTGCAACTCGGGAACGCGGCGGGTCATGGAACCGGAATGCCAGTGTTCCAGTACACGACCGGTACAGAGCCAGAGATCGAACTCCTTGTCCGGGCTCTCGGCTGCCGGCTCGAAAGGCGCGGTAATAATGTTGGCCCTGCCATCCGGCTTGCCGTAGAACTTGACGCCTTCACCCTTGGCCACGTGCGGGTCATAACCTTCACGGAAACGCCACAGGGTCTCCTTGCCATTCACCACTGGCCAACGAATGCCGCGTGCCTTGTGATAGTCATCAAACGGTGCCATCTCATGGCCTTTCTTGATGATGTTGTCGGCCGAATTGAACATCCGGTACTCTTCAAACAGGCCCTTCTGCGGATAGAAACCGAAGTGCGCCATCTCGTCGTTGTCGTAGACGTTGCCCTGGCTGTCCTTGACCTCCTGAAGCGGGAACTTATCCACCTGGCCATTGGCATAGAGCACATCGAACAGGGTCTTGCCTTTGTATTCGGGTACCTTGTCCAGCAGTTCGGCCGGCCACACCTCTTCCATCTGGAAGCGCTTGGCAAACTCCATCAGCTGCCACAGGTCGGACCTGGAATCACCGGGAGCCTTCACCTGCTGACGCCAGAACTGGGTGCGCCGTTCGGCGTTACCATAGGCGCCCTCTTTCTCCGCCCACATGGCGGTCGGCAAAATCAGGTCAGCCGCCATGGCGGAGACCGTGGGATAGGGATCGGAGACGGTGATGAAGTTGGCCGGGTTGCGCCAGCCGGGATAGGACTCCTCATTCAGATTGGCGGCCGCCTGCATATTGTTGTTGCACATCACCCAGAAGGTGTTCAGCTTGCTGTCCTTGAGCATGCGGTGCATCAGCACCGCGTGGTAGCCGACCTTGCCGTTGAGGGTCTCTTCCGGCAGTTTCCAGATCTGCTCGGAGAACTTGCGATGGGCCGGATTGGCCACCACCAGGTCGGCGGGCAGGCGGTGACAGAAGGTGCCCACCTCGCGGGCGGTACCACAGGCGGAGGGTTGACCGGTGAGCGAAAACGGACTGTTGCCCGGCTCGGAAATCTTGCCCATCAGCAGGTGGATGTTGTAAACTAGGCCGTTCATCCAGACACCGCGGGTGTGCTGGTTCATGCCCATGGTCCAGAACGAGGAGACCTTCTTGTTGGGATCAGCGTAGAGCTTGGCCAGACGTTCCAGATTCTTCGCCGGCACACCGGAGAGTTCGGAAGCCTTCTCCACGGTATAGGGTGCGACCGATGCGGCATACTCTTCGAAGCTGATCTTGGACAACTTGCCCTTGGCCGCATTCTTGGCCGCCTTCTCCAGCGGATGCTCGGGACGCAGGCCATAACCGATATCGGTCGGGGTCTTGGTGAAATTGACGTGTTTGCCGATGAACTCTTCGTTGTACGCCTTGTTCTGGATGATGTAGTTGGCGATGTAGTTGGCGATCGCCAGATCCGACTGCGGATGGAACACCATGCCGTTGTCGGCCAGCTCAAAACAGCGATGCTCGTAGGTGGAGAGCACATGCACTTCGCAATCCGCTCGGGTCAGACGGGTATCCGTCAGACGCGACCAGAGAATCGGGTGCATCTCCGCCATATTGGCGCCCCAGAGCACAAACGCATCGGCGTGTTCCAGATCATCATAACAACCCATCGGCTCATCGATACCGAAGGCACGAATGAAGGCGCCCACCGCCGAAGCCATGCAGTGACGGGCGTTGGGGTCGAGGTTGTTGGAACGGAAACCGGCCTTCATCAGTTTGGAGGCGGCATAGCCTTCCCATACCGTCCACTGACCCGAGCCGAACATGCCCACCGAGGAGATCATCTTGTCCACCGGCTGACCGGCGTTTTTCTCCATGTCCTTCTTCAGTGCCACTTTCCACTTCTCGGCCATCACATCGAAGGCCTCATCCCAGGAGACCGGCTCGAACTTGCCGTCCTTTGCAAACTGCCCGCCTTTTTTGCGCAACAGCGGCTGGGTCAGGCGATCTGATCCGTAGAGGATCTTGGGCAGGAAGTAACCCTTGATGCAGTTGAGTCCCTTGTTGACGGGTGCGTCCGGATCGCCCTGGCTGGCTACCATCTTGCCGCCCTTGGTGCCGACCAGGACGGAACAGCCGGTACCGCAGAAGCGGCAGGCCACCTTATCCCAACGGATACCGTCGGCGTCCACGCCGTCGCCGGTGGCGGCATGGGCCACCTGGATGGCCGGCAACGTCACACCCGCCGCCACGGCAGCCGCCGCGGCCGCATTGTTCTTTACAAAGTCACGCCTGGTTAGTTTCACTTCATTACCTCCTTATCAGCAGGTTCTTCCCCGCAATAGTGATAGATCATCACCGTATTGATTACACCGGTTACTTCATTGAATTTGGCCATGGTGTCGGCCAGCGCGTCATCACCCTGCCCTTCCAGGGTAACGATCAGCTTGCCGGCATCGGCCCCACCATGGACTTCGACACCCTCGAATGCTTCTAAATGTGCCTGCACGACGCTAGCCACCTCGGGCCGGGCGTGTACAATGGCGCTGCAGATATTCATTTTGGTTATTCGCTCCTTAAGATTTACGCGGCCTGGTTGCGCGATTCGTTCATTGAAGAAAGGGTTACTGCCTGAATGGGACAGACGGCAAAGCAGGCACCGCAGCCGCTACACCGATCGGCATCCAGTAGCGGAACCGCGACGCCACCGGTCGCCAGTCTGAAGCGGATGGCCCGCTCGTCGCACACCTCGCCACAGGATCTGCAGATGACGGCATTCAGGGAGAGACAACCGGGTTGGATGGTCGCCTTGATGCGCCAGGGAGGCGCGGATGAGTCCGCGTCCCGACACAGTGCCCCGGTTTTACAGATGTCCACGCACGCTGCACAGAAATCGCAGCCGCCACGGACAAACTCCATCTGCGGAAGCCTGCCGCGACCGGCGAGGATCAGCGCATCGGGACAGGCGGTGATGCAATCCCCGCAGCTGTTGCATCGATCGACGAAATCCACCTCAGTCAGTGCCCAGGGAGGTCGAAAAGGGATCGCTTCCCCTTCCAAGTCCCCACTCAACAGTTGCGCACGACTGACGTTATGTTTCATAAGCTGAAGCTTGAGATAATAATTACCCACTTAATTTAAGGGGCTTTATAGACCTGCCCCCCGAGACTATCGTTGACCTATATCAAGTTTTCCTGGCACCCTCCGGTATTGTTGACCTACATCAACAAATTCCTTTTATGGGAAAATAAGTGATTCTTCATATGCCTGGAAATATGCCTTCGATACCTTCGCCAGCTATGCGAAAATTACCCGCTTGGTTTACCTGAACGACTGGTGACATGACCGATCCGCAAACCCCCGACACCGCCACGCGGTTTGAACCGCTGCAGCCACCGCTTCCCGCCCGGCAAGATGAACGTATCCAGTGGGGACGTCTCTATGGCATGAGTGATGCCCTGGCGATCTCCGCCGCCGCAAAGGCCTTTTCCGGCGTCACCATGGTGGTCGCCGATGACGCCCAGGCGGCGGCGAAACTGGAGGACGGATTGCGGTTTTTCCTTCTCGACGCCGCCATTCCCGTGTTTGGTTTCCCCGACTGGGAAACCCTGCCTTACGATATCTTCTCGCCGCTGCCCGAACTGGTCTCCCAGAGGCTGCTGACGCTCTACCAGCTGGAGCGGATGAACCGGGGGGTATTGATCGTTCCGGTTAGTACGCTGCTGCAACGACTGCCACCGAAGGGCTACCTGCAGGCCAACACCCTGATGCTGAAACCGGGAGATACCCTGTCGCTGGAGCAGATGCGGCGTCAGTTCGAACAGGCCGGTTACCGCTCTGTGTCACAGGTGGTGGAGCATGGGGAATACACCATTCGCGGTTCGCTCCTGGACATCTACCCCATGGGCAGCGGCATCCCCTACCGGATTGATCTTTTTGATGAGGAGGTGGAGAGCATCCGGACCTTCGATCCGGAAACCCAGCTCACCCTGCAGCATGTGGACGCCATCGAGATGCTGCCGGCGCGTGAGTATCCGCTGGATGAGGCCGGGATTACCCATTTTCGTCAGGCTTACCGCAACACCTTCGAAGGCGACCCGCAACGCAGCCTCATCTACAGGGAGGTATCCAACGGCAACACGCCGGGCGGACTGGAGTACTACCTGCCGCTCTTCTTTGAGCAGACGGCCACCCTGTTCGACTTTTTGCCCGACCAGTTGCTGACCATTCGCAGTGCGCAGACCCGGGATTACGCCGCGCAGTTTCTGCAGCAGGTCCAGACCCGTTACGAGCAGCGCAGATATGACCCGGAACGCCCCCTGCTGGCACCCGAACGGCTCTATCTGGACAGCGATCACCTGCTGGCAAACCTGAACCGGGGGATGTCGATCTCGCTGCAGCGGACAGAAATCGAGACCCGCAACAAGGGCTACAGCGACTTCTACAACTTTGCCACCCGCGCCCCCGAGCCGCTCAGTTTTCAGGCACGGGCCGAACGCCCCGCGGCGGCGTTGCAGGCGTTCATCGCGCGTGCCCCGGGGCGAATCCTGTTTATCGCGGAGAGTGCCGGACGCCGGGAGATGCTGAAGGAGACCCTGGCCGGATACGGCATCCGCCCCAGCCCGGTGGAGGGCTGGCAGGGGTTTCTCGATGCCGATCAGCCGCTGATGCTGACCGTCGCCCCGCTGGAACAGGGGATCTGGCTGGATCACGCCGGGCTGGTGATCATCACCGAAAGCCAACTGCTGGGCGAACGGGTCCGCCAGGAACGGCGCCGCAAGTCCAGGCAACGCGATGCCGACCAGATTGTCCGCAACCTGACGGAGTTGCATATCGGTGCACCCGTGGTCCATGAAGACCACGGCGTGGGCCGCTATCTTGGTCTGCAGGTGCTGGAGGTGGGTGGCATGACCACCGAGTTCCTGGCCCTGGAATATGCCCGGGGCGACAAGCTCTATGTCCCGGTCTCGTCGCTTCACCTGATCAGCCGTTATGCCGGTGCGACCCCGGAAAATGCGCCGCTGCACCGCCTCGGCGGCGACCAGTGGGAGCGGGTCAAGCGCAAGGCGGCGGAGAAGGCACGCGATGTCGCGGCGGAACTGCTGGAGATCTATGCCCGCCGGGCGGCACACCAGGGTTACGCCTTTCCCCCGCCCGGAGAGGAGTATGCGTCGTTTGCCGCCTCGTTCGAATTTGAGGAGACCCCGGATCAGCAGCAGACCATCGAATCGGTGATTGCCGACATGACATCTCCCCACCCCATGGATCGGGTGGTGTGCGGCGACGTCGGCTTCGGCAAGACCGAGGTGGCCATGCGCGCGGCCTTCATGGCGGTACAGGGGGGAAAACAGGTCGCGGTACTGGTGCCCACCACCCTGCTGGCACAACAACATTATGAGAACTTCTCCGACCGCTTCGCCGACTGGCCGATCAAGGTGGAAAGCCTCTCGCGCTTCCGCACCGCCAAACAACAGAAGTCGATCACGGACGGCCTGGCAGCCGGCCTCGTGGATATCGTGGTGGGGACCCACAAACTGCTGCAGGAGAGTATCCGCTATAAAAATCTCGGGCTGGTGGTGATCGACGAGGAGCACCGCTTTGGGGTGCGGCACAAGGAGCGACTCAAGGCGCTGCGCAGCGAGGTGGACATGCTGACCCTCACCGCCACCCCCATCCCCAGGACCCTGAACATGGCCATGTCGGGGATGCGCGATCTATCCATCATCGCCACCCCGCCGGCGGCCCGGCACCCGATCAAGACCTTTATCAGCCAATGGAATGAGGCGCTGATCGTCGAGGCGTGCCAGCGCGAGATCAAACGCGGCGGCCAGGTCTACTTCCTGCACAACGAGGTCAGCACCATCGAGAACACCGCCCACAAGCTGGAGCAGCTGCTGCCCGGCATCCGGGTGCGGGTGGCCCATGGACAGATGCGCGAGCGCCAGTTGGAAGAGGTCATGCGCGACTTCTATCACCAGCGCTTCAACATTCTGGTCTGCACCACCATTATCGAAAGCGGTATCGATGTCCCCAGCGCCAACACCATGATCATCAACCGCGCCGACAAGCTCGGCCTGGCGCAGCTGCATCAGCTGCGGGGACGGGTCGGGCGCTCCCATCACCGGGCCTACGCCTATCTGATTACACCGCCGCCGAAGACGCTTACTGCTGACGCGAAGAAACGCCTGGAAGCCATTGAATCACTTGAAGATCTAGGTGCCGGATTCACCTTGGCAACGCACGACCTCGAGATCCGCGGCGCGGGCGAATTGCTGGGCGAAGGTCAGAGCGGCCAGATACACGAGGTCGGCTTCAGCCTCTACAGCGATCTGCTGGAACGCGCCGTCAAGGCGCTCAAGGCCGGCGAACATCCCGACCTGGACCGCCCGCTGGATCACGGCGCCGAGATCGACCTGCAACTCCCGGCCCTGCTGCCGGAGGATTATCTGCCCGACGTCCATTCGCGTCTGGTACTCTATAAACGCATCGCCAGTGCCGGCTCCGATGCCGAGTTGCGTGAACTGCAGGTCGAGATGATCGACCGTTTCGGCCTGCTGCCGGAACCGACGCGGAATCTGTTCGGCATCACCGGCCTGAAGCTGAAGGCCAACCCGCTGGGCATCCGCAAGATCGAGGCCGGACCGGCCGGCGGCCGCATCCTGTTTGATGGACAACCGAAGATCGACCCGGGCCAGATCATCCGCTTGATCCAGACCCGGCCCCGGGAGTACAAGCTGGACGGCGGGGAGAAGCTGCGCTTCTTCAAGGATCTCAGCGATCAGCAGGGGCGTATCCAGCAGGTGGGGAATATCCTGGATGAGGTCTGTGGCTAAGGGCTCGCGCAAAAATAAGTTCCGGTATTCGGTCGCCACTGGACCCCGCCGCCGGCGTTACGCTTTTTGGCAAGGGAGCAGCTTTGTCCAGGGATGGACTTATGCCGCGAGGCCAAGGATGGCCGGGAGCGGCCATTGCCTGCAAAGCGTGCCTTGCCGGCATGGCCCAGTGACGCCCTCGGTATTACGAAATTATTCTTGCGCGAGCCCTAATCACAAAATACCCCTATACATTTTTTCCCGTGAAAGGGACAATTACCGGCTGTGGTGTATAAATGGTTCATCCGCACGTGCAATCTTTATGAAACTGGTCCGATACTTCGTGGCAATCGTATTGAGTCTCTCCGCCCTGGCGCACCCCGTACAGGCCGCGGAAGAGCCCCCCTGGTATGACATTGAACTGATTCTGTTCAAACAGGGCTCCTCCGGCGGCGCGGCGACGGAGATGTGGTCGGAAGACCCGGGCAGCCCGGACTGGTCGGAAACCGTGACACTGCAGCCGCCGGCGTCTGCTCCGTCACAGCCCTACACCCTGCGGCCCAGCTCGAGCCGGCGACTGGCCGCGCAGTTCGACGCCCTGCAGCGGACGCGTGGCGCCATGGAGCCACTATATCATCAGGCCTGGCGTCAACCGGTAGCCACCAGCGCGGGGGCCAAGGCCATCTACCTGGGGCCCGGCCCGCGGCACAGCGACGCGGGTCCGCTGCCCCGGTTCGAGGGCCTGATCAGGATCAGCGTCAACCGCTACCTGCATGTCGACCTGGATATCCTGTTGCGGGGCGCGAACCGCGCGCTCCCGCCGGCCAGCCCCGATGCGCTACCCAGTCCCACCCGGGGCAGTATCCGGTTTCAGGCCAGCCGGCGTATGCGCAGCGGCGAACTGCACTATATCGATCACCCCCGGCTCGGGGCGCTGATCCTGATAAGCCGGGTCGCGAAGTTGGAACCGAAAGCCGAGCCGGCCGCTGAACCCGCGCCAGGGGACGCCGACGCCCCGCCAACCGAGCCCACACCCCCGGTGACGGAAACGGCCTCCCCGGCGCCCAACTGAGTCTGGCGCCGAGCTTCCGCCCGCATGAACGGCTATTTTCTCCCGGTCGGCCTGTTGCTCGCGTTTCTCACGGCGTGGCTTGCCCCGGCGCCGGGTATGGCGCTTCAGGAGATGGGGATGATTCCCTGGATGGTGGTCACCATCTTTCTGATCAACGGCTACCAGACGGTACTGAGTCGGATGCCGCTGTCCGGAAAACTCTGGTCCACCGCGCTGATCGCCATCCTGATCAATCTGCTGATCAGCCCCTTTCTCGGACTGGCAACGGCTACACTGCTGGCACTGCCCGCCGGCGCCGCTCTCGGCCTGATCGTGACCGCAACGGTCCCGACCACCCTCTCCTCCGGGATTGTCATGACCCAGCTGGCGGAGGGCGACAGATTCAAGGCGCTGTTTCTGACCATCCTGCTCAATCTGCTCGGCGTCTTCACCATCCCGTTTTTGCTGCCGGTGGTACTGGAAAATGTCGGGAACCTCACCCACTCCCCCCCCTGGCCACTACTTCAACAACTGCTGATCATTGTCCTGATCCCCTTTGTAACGGGGATGCTGGGCCGCCGGATCATACAACTCCCGCCACGCCACTGGCTGATCCGCTATCTGCCCTCCAGTTGCGTGGTTCTTACGGTGTGGATGTCGGTCTCGGCATCCAGTGACACCCTCAGGGAGATCAGCCTGCCGCTGATCGGCAGTATGATCGCCGCGGCCCTGTTGCTGCATGGTGCACTGTTGCTGCTCTGTCTCGGTTCACGCCGGATCAACCGGCCGGAGCGCGCTGAATGGATCGCCCTGCTGTTCACCGCGTCGCAGAAAACCCTGCCGGTTGCCGTCAGCGTGCTGGCGGCACTCAATCAGCCGGTCGGGGTGGCGCTGGTGGCCTGCATCCTGTTCCATTTCCTGCAGTTGTTTGTCGACTCGATGCTGGCGGTCAGGCTTGCCCGCGCCGCGGTCCAGCCGGATCCCGTATCATGAGTGACAACCAGAGGCCCTCTCCCAGCGCCACACGGGATGGACCGCCTCCGGAACTCGCTTCCGGGCACGCTGTCCGAGCTATACAGACCAAAAATGCCCACCGGGCTTACCCTCACCAAGGATTATCAATGAAGCCAATCAAGTTGATCCCATTCACCCTGGCCCTGTTCACGGCAACCGCCACCGTTCACGCCGCCGCCGACGCCCTGCTGACCGAGGGCAGTGTCGTCGGTACGGTGAGTGGTAAATCCATCCAGCTGTCGGATATCGAGAACCGCAAGATCAATGAACTGCGCATCCAGCTCCATGACGCACTGCAGGAGGCCTTCATCCAGCACGCCGTAACCCAGCTGACCACCGATTCGACAGATTACCCGGCCGCCGCGCCCGCCGCCATCTCCGAGGAGCAGATCGAGACCTTCTATCTCAACAACAAGCTGCAGAGCCGGGGTCCCCTGGAGCAGTTGGCCCCGATGATCCGGGAATACATGGAAGGCATGGCCAAGGCCCAGCACGATATCCAGATCTATCAACGCGCGGCGATCAAGGGCGATATCACCTCGCGTCTGGTCAAGCCGAAGGAGATGCTGCTTAAGCTCGCCGTCGACAGTGCCTTTATGCGCGGGAACGACCAGGCCGGGGTGATGGTCATGGAGTTCTCCGATTACCAGTGTCCGTTCTGTAAACGGGCCCAGAGTACGGTCAAGGAGCTGATCGGACAGTATGGTGAGCGGGTCGCTTTCGGTTACCGCCACTTCCCGCTCGCCTTTCATAAGGAAGCCGATGACGCCGCCATAGCGGTCGAGTGTGCCCGCGACCAGGGGAGCTTCGAGGCGATGCACGAGGTTCTGTTCAATCAGCCGGACAACCTGTTCCGACCCGAGCTGAAAGCGATCGCCCAACGCATCAATATCAAGGACCTGGAGCGGTTCAACAGCTGCCTGGATAATGACACCTATGCCGGGCGGGTGGCCAACGACATGGCAGCCGGCCAATCCGCCGGGATCACCGGGACGCCCGGATTCATTATCGGCTACCACGACCCGGACAAGGGCACCGTGGAGGGCGAACTGCTCTCCGGCGCGCAGCCCGCCAACGTCTTCGTCGCAGCCATCGAGAAGTATCTGCAAGGCCGCTAGACGCCACTCCTTCTTTTGCAGAACCGACAAACCAAGATGCCCGGATCAACCGGGCATCTTGGCAATTGGGCCGCCGGGACTGCTGTCAATCCACATTAACCCCAACACAGCAGGCATCCTGTATGAACCGGAAAGTCGCTCCAGACGAGGTTTTCTACCGGTTTATCGGGTCCTGATAGCGTTCCCGCAGCACACTCTTTTGCACTTTGCCCATACCGTTACGTGGCAACTGGTCTACAAAATACACCGCGCCTGGTACCTGAAAGTCATCAAACGACTCCTTGAGAGTCGAGGTAATACCCTCTGCTGTGGGGCGCGGCCCGTGCTGTCGATACGCAATCACCGCAGCGACGGTGATCCCGTTAGCGCGGTCCGACAAACCGATAACGGCAGACTCCGCAACCCCAGGCATAAGATCAATGGCGGTCTCGATCGATTTCGGATATACCTCCCGGTTATCAACAGTGATGACATCCTTGAAACGACCCACGATGGTCAGGTAGCCATCACGATCATAATGCCCCACATCCCCAGTTTTGAAGTAATCGTCAGGGGTAAACTCATCCCGGGTCTTCTCCGGCATCCGCCAATAACCGGAAAAGAGATTTTCGCCTTTTACCTGGATATGGCCGATCACGTCCGCTGCCACAGGGCGTCCCTGGTCGTCGACTATGCGGGCCTGTGTTCCGGGTAACGGAAAACCGACTGTTCCGCAGCGACGCTCGCCGTTAGTCGGATTTGACACCAACATACCTCCTTCGGTCATACCGTAACGCTCGAGTATCGCGTGCCCGCTGCGTCGCCGAAACTCTTCAAACGTTGTTGGAAGCAGCGGTGCCGAGCCGGAAATAAACAGACGCATCTGTTCGCAGGTCTCAGGAGTCAGACCTGATTCATTCAATAGCGCGGCGTAGTTGGGTGGCACTCCCATAAGGACGGTTGCTTTCGGCATCAGTCGCAGGGCGCGCTTCGCATCAAATCGGGGTTCAAACAATAGTGGACTACCGTTGAGCATGGCACAATGGGTCGCCACAAATAGCCCGTGCGTATGGTAAATCGGCAGCATATGCAGAATCACATCACCCGGGACAAATTCCCAGTAGCTATGTAGCACCAGGGCATTCGATGACAGATTACGATGGGATAACATCGTTCCTTTAGAGCGGCCAGTGGTGCCGGATGTGTACATGATTGCCGCCAGGTCATCCGCTGCATTCTGGGCAGTACTGAAGGTATCCGGCTGTTTTCGAACGGCCTCTATCAGAGACCCTGTATTGTCGATCCCCAGGTCAAAGGTCCAGCTCTCTTCACTATTCCATTGCAGTTTTCTGGCATCCTCCAAAAAATCCGGACGACATATAAATACCGAAACATCGGCATCCTTCAGAAAATACTCAACTTCATCACACTGATATCCGGGATTGATGGGGACATAGGCCAATCCGGCGCGTACACAACCCAAATAGAGAAAAAGCGCTGCTGGGGACTTATCCACTTGAACAGCAACACGATCGCCTGGTTCCAAACCGCAGGCAACCAGAACGTTCGCATAGCGTGCCGACTCCTGCTCGAGCTGGCGATATGAATACTGCTCGTTATCGGGAAGAATCAAAAACGGGGTATCCGCATTCTGCGGAAAACCGCGGGAAAGTATGGCGTAAATATTCTCGTTCATTTTATTCAATTCCAATTGATTTGCATGAGGAGTGGCTTAGACCGGGGAGACGCGCTTAATTCCGTACGAATTACGCCTCATTGTCTCTTGTAGCGGTTTGAGTCGCTTATTGGCTTCAGCTTGGTAGCGCCGGACACGATCATCGTGGATCAGACGGCTGACCCTCGCCTTCTCTTCGGCATCCTCAAACTGATCCGAAAAATACCCTACAGTTTGATACTCGATGGACTCTTCGGGGTTTGCGTAGAGCAGCAGCCGGCCACGGGTAATATTGCGTACTGCCTGATTGAGCGTCGCGAACTGCCGTGTGATATCCAGTTCATTCAGCGGCACACCATTATGGAAGTAGGCCTGCATAGGCCTTGCCACGATGGAGTGCTGACGAATGAGTGAAGTGATCATTCGGATATGCATATTCTGGCCAGCCCCAATCTCTTCCAGCACCAGCGGTGCAATTAATCGGTCACTCAGCATGTAGTTTGAGCGTCGCATGAAACGGAGACGCTCCATCAACGACTGGTACGCGCTTTCCAGTCCTGTGCGGTCTGTCGGGTTGTAGGTTACCGGGACAACAACGTCGGCATTCATCAGCAGGTCGTACACGCCCTGCATGTCATCGTCGGGACTCGTTACGACACAACGCGAATCCTTGTCAGGCCCGACGGTTGCCGGGCAAAGATCGCACGCCTGGCAGGGGTGAATCTGCAGCTTGGTAACGTTGATTACAGTGGATTCAGCCTCTGATATCCGCCGTGTCAGCGCTTTCACGTACTGCAGCGCAATCTCGTCCTTATCCTGGGTCACCAGGAAAATGATTCGATGCCTTCCTAACAATTGGTGATCCTCTCCCATGAAAGACATCCGAGCGACGTTCCCCACTCGCCGGCCTACCCCCATGGCAGTCTCAATCCCAACATGATCACTCGCCATCATGCCAACGTCGCCGGCATGGCATGTCCCCCCGTATTGGGCCGTGGTACGCCAGTCATTACCCACACCGAGAAAACCAATCTCCAGCATATCCATGAGTTGGTAGATCAGTGAGGTCTCTTGGCCGCCGTTCCGCTTCGCCGCCACGGCAATACCGCCCATGATCGTTCCGCTCAGTGCCTCCTTCAGCTCGGCATCACTGCGAATGAAGTCAATGAGCTTGCTGATAAGAGAACTTCGGTCGCCAAAATATACCGGGGTGGCCAGCACGATTCCGTCCGCACGTAGCAGCGCCTCCTTCAGATCCCGTAACTTCTCCGCCCGGGGTGTAGGATAAAAAAAGCGGTTTAACTGCAGATGATCTATGTCGGCGCCGGCCTCCTTGGCACCATACAAAGCGGTAGCCAGCGCCACTTCGGTATTGCTGAATGTTTTATTTCGCTTGGTTTTCTTGCGTTCACTCTTATAGAGATTGAAACCATCACCGTCCCGGATACCGAGTTGTTTGACATGTCGGTCTACGGTATTGAGCTGATCGTCTTCACAGAAGGCTCTGCGCAACGCTGTTTCGTCTTCAGATTGATTGACAATATCAATAATTGTGCCCTTTCGCGGCTTACCGGAGATGCTGCGAGTGCTTCCCGAAATGCCAATAACGAAGGGCCTGCGATCTATTAACTCCATCTAACGCTCCTTGTGTATCCCTTGATCCACCTGATATTTTTTTGTTTGATCAGGCTTGGAAAATCAATCCTATTTTTCTGAAACCACTGGGTCAGTTGGTCGTGCCCTCCTTGAGCGAGGCATTTTCACGCTCCAGTTCCTCGATCCGTGTCTCAAACCGCTTGCATAGCTTGGATACCTCTTCCATAGGGACCATGGTAGGGATATGTCTGGGACAGTTGACATCCCACGCCTTTACCGTGAACAGGATCACCTGCTCCGCATCGGCGGGGTAGTTTTTTAACAGAAGACGATCGCTGAGCTCCGGATCGTTCTCCACCACACGGGCGGTGCCCCAAAGCTTCACGCGGCGGCTTCGGATATAGTCAATCAGAAAGAGAAAAGCGCGGGGATTTTCGTCGAGGTTGCCGGTGGTCACGTATTGCCGGTTCCCCCTGAAATCGGCGAAGCCCAGGGTATGGGGGTCCAGCACTTGCAGAAAGCCCGGCGCTCCACCCCTGTGTTGCACATAAGGTTGGCCTTCCGCCGTGGCTGTAGCCAGATAGCATGTCCTGACTTGTGAAATGAACTCAGCCAGGCTTGGAGTTATTGCTGTGGCCCAGCCCCCTTCGGCCTCCTGTTCGAGAAATTCCACACGCGAGCCCTTGCGTTTCTGCACTGCCTTGACCGACGGGGTAAATGCGATATCACTAGATGGTTGATCCTGCTTTTTAGTCATCTGAACCTCCTTATTCAACTGGCATCAGGAAGCGACCAGCCATTGCGATAATGGCAGGTCGCTCCCTGAATCGTTTAGAACTAATCAGTGACTAAAAGAAGCCCAGCGGGTTGATATCGTAGCTGACCAGCAGGTTTTTGGTCTGTTGATAATGATCCAACATCATCTTGTGATTCTCGCGGCCGATGCCGGACTTCTTGTAACCACCAAAGGCGGCATGAGCCGGATAGAGGTGGTAGCAGTTGGTCCAGACACGACCGGCCTCTATACCCCGACCCATGCGATAGGAGGTATTCATGTCGCGCGTCCAGACGCCGGCACCCAGGCCATACTGAGTGTCGTTGGCGATAGCCAGCGCCTCGGCCTCATCCTTGAAGGTAGTGACCGAGACTACCGGACCAAAGATCTCTTCCTGGAATACGCGCATCTTGTTGGAGCCCTTGAGCAGGGTCGGCTGGATGTAATACCCATCACCCAAGCCCTCTTCAACATTCTCAATACCGCCACCGATCAGCACCTCGGCACCCTCGCTCTTGCCGATCTCCATATAGCTGAGGATCTTGTCGTACTGCTGCTGGGAAGCCTGGGCACCCACCATGGTGTCGCTGTCCAGTGGATTGCCGCGTTTGATTTGCTTGGAGCGCTCAATCACCTTGGCGATGAATTCCTCGTAGATGTCTTCCTGAATCATCAGACGGGAGGGACAGGTGCAGACCTCACCCTGGTTGAAGAAGGCCAACACCGCACCCTCGATACATTTGCTGACGAATTCATCTTCCTGATCCAGCACATCATTGAAGAAGATATTAGGGGACTTGCCACCCAGTTCCACCGTGGAGGGGATGAGATTTTCGGCGGCGCATTTCAGGAGGTGTGTACCAACCGGTGTCGAACCCGTGAAGGCGAGCTTGGCGATGCGGGTGCTGTTAGCCAGCGCCTGGCCCGCTTCGCGACCGTAACCGTTAACAATGTTCAGAACGCCCGCAGGCAGCAGGTCCTCGATCACTTCGATCAGTTTCAGGATCGATACCGGTGTCTGCTCGGCCGGTTTGAGGACAATGCAGTTGCCTGCCGCCAGTGCCGGTGCGACCTTCCAGGCTGCCATCAGCAGCGGGAAGTTCCAGGGAATGATCTGCCCCACCACACCCAGCGGCTCATGGAAATGATAGGCTACCGTGCCATTGTCGATCTCACTTATCCCCCCCTCCTGGGCACGGATACAACCGGCAAAATAGCGGAAATGATCAGCGGACAGAGGAACATCAGCCGCCATGGTTTCACGTACCGCCTTGCCATTGTCCCAGGTCTCGGCAACGGCCAACATCTCAAGATTCTGCTCGATACGGTCGGCGATCTTCAGCAGCAGGTTGGAGCGTTCGGTCACCGAGGTCTTGCCCCAGGCCGCCTTGGCGGCATGGGCGGCATCCAGCGCCAGTTCAATATCCTCGACGCCGGAACGGGGAATCTCACAGAATTTCTCGCCCGTAACGGGGGTAAGGTTATCGAAATAGTCGCCTTTGACCGGTGGCACCCAGGCCCCGCCAATAAAATTCTCATACCGCGGTTTAAATGAAACAACGGCGCCCTCTTTTCCAGGTTGTGCAAATATCATACTTCCTCCTAGGGTGTTTTCGAGTAATAGTTCGGACGCTTAGGCTAACTCCACACCAAAGGGAAAACTTGACTGAAATTCCACATCACTTGACTCAGCATCCAATCCCAACGCATGCTGTCGGGTACAAAAGGGGCGTAAGACCTCTGAATTTAAGTTTAATTAAATTCCTTAAAACAGATAGGAGCGAGGAGCCGAAGATGCGTTCTGCGGAGTTGAGTGCACTCAGAAAACCACAAAGGCTGGTGGAAAACCGCGTCAGTTTCGCGGGTCCGGAGGCGGAGCTGAGCATCTATGACACTTACCAGGCCGCCTCTCGCGTGGGACTGGATGCCGATCAGCTGCTCTACTGCGGCATGATCCAGGGTCGCAAGATCATGCACGATGCCCATCACCCGGGAGAGCAGATCTTCCTGCCCCATGAGTCCTTCGTGATGGCGCCCGGCGAACATGTCGAGATCGATTTTCCCGATGCCACGTCCCAATCCCCCACCACCTGCCTGACGATAGAAATCTCCAAGGAGAAGGTGGCAAAAATCTCCGAACGCCTGAGCGATCTCAATCCGATCGAGTCCGGGCTGGAGGGATGGCAACACAGCAGCACCATACTGCACACCCACCACACCACGGCCACCCAGCACCTGTTGGCGCGCCTGGTCTCCTGTTTTACCGAAAATCACCCGGACCGTGACGTGCTGGTGGATCTCGGCGTCTCCGAGCTGATCATACGGATGCTGCGTCATCAGGAGCGCGAGTTACTGCTCAGCTACTGCCGTGATGCGCCGGATTCAAGTGGCATCACGGCGGCCCTGAACCACCTGGAAAAGCATCTTGCGGAACCGCTCGATATCGACCAACTCTCGCGCGTTGCCTGTATGAGCCGCAGCCGGTTGTATGCCGAGTTCAAGACCCAAACTGGCTGCTCTCCCAGTGAACTGCAGCAACAGCTTCGCCTGAAGCTGGCATCCCGGAGACTCAAGCGCGGTGAGCCGGTCACCCGGGTCTGCTACGATCTGGGTTTCACCAACCCCAGCCACTTCAGTCGACGCTTCCGTGACTTTTTCGGTTGCTCACCGCGGGAGTACCATAAGCGGGGCGTGGCCGGCATGCAGTGATACCGGTCATTTCTCAAGACTGGCGCTCCCCCGCCAAAGCCGCTCCCGGCCATCCCTCGGCCCTGGCTCCTCAACAATATGTTCCCGACATTGTCTGCCACCGCCATCCCTGGCGGCGTGACCTCCACGGCATTAGTTGGTGGATGCGCTGACGCTTATCCACCCTGCGTTCGACTTTTTTCGTAGGGTGGATAAGCCGGTAGGCGCATCCACCATTTGCAAGGCCGCTCCCTGGACAAAAAAAGCCCGACCGGTGACCCGGTCGGGCTTTTTTGATTGGCGTCCCCTAGGGGGTTCGAACCCCTGTTACCGCCGTGAAAGGGCGGTGTCCTAGGCCTCTAGACGAAGGGGACCTGGACTATCTCCATTGCATGACTGTGCTGGTGTCACAGTCACTCAGGCCTCCTGCCCTGTAATGTTTGGTGGAGCCAGGCGGGATCGAACCGCCGACCTCTACACTGCCAGTGTAGCGCTCTCCCAGCTGAGCTATGGCCCCGTAACAAGGCGCGCATGGTAAGGTATCCGCCAGGATTTGTCTAGTTACTGATGGCAAATCCTGGAGTTCCGTCGTCGCCTGCCGGACACCCCGGATCGCACCGGTAAACGCCCCGGATCCACAGCGACAAGGGACACCGCTGGGGGACGATTTTACCTCTTGTGAAACTATCGCTACACTTGAGCAATGAAGCGACCGGCTCGCGGGTGACCCCGCGATGGTGTGCGGATGGCGCGACTCTTTATAACCAGAGACAGCTTGTGACGGCGAATGAATACATTAATCATGCTCGTTTTACTGGTCGCCCTCGCTGCCGCCCTGTGGCGCCTGCGCCAGTTGCAGCGACATATTCAAGGGCTGCGGGACAACGCCGCAACAAGCGCGGCCGACAGCGTCCCGGCGGCCATTCCACAAGCCCGGACGGCCAACGCCCGGCACCAGGTCGACTACCTGCAATCCGTTGTCGATCATATGCCTCAGGGCATCTCGGTTTTCGATGATCAACTGCGCCTGCGCTGCTGGAATGCGGTGCTGGCGGATGTACTGGAACTGCCCCCGGAAAGCCTCTATGACGGCGTGCCGTTCGAAGATCTGATCATGTACCCCGCCAAGCGGGGAGAGTATGGACCGGGCGACCCGAAAGAGCTGGTGGCGGCACGGCGGGACCTGGCACTCAAGTTCCTGCCGCACCGTTTTGAGCGCACCCGGCCAAATGGCAGAACGCACCTGGTGGAAGGCAAGCCGATGCTGCTGAACGGCAAGGTAGTGGGTTTTGTCACCAGCTATACCGACATAACCGACCGCAAGCGTGCCGAAGAGGCGATGCAGAGCAAAAATGCCCTGCTACAGACCCTGGTGGACAACATGCCCGGCGGTATCACCGTATTCGGACCCGACCTGCGCATGATCCTGTATAACGATGAAGTATTGCAGATGCTCGATGTTTCACCGGCTTTTGCCAGCAAACATCCCCACTTCAGCGAGGTTATACGCAGTAATGCGGAGCGCGGTGAGTATGGCGATGTGGACGTGGAGAGCAAGGTGGCTGAGATGCTCCACCTGGCCCAGAACCCCACGCATCATCGGATGGAACGCACCCGACCGGACGGCACCGCCATCGAGATCCGCGGTGCCCCTATCCCCGGCGGTGGCTTCGTCACCATCTACAGTGACGTTACGGAACATAAACGGGCAGCCGAGGCGATCGAGAAACTGGCCCATGAAGATGCCCTCACCGGCCTGGCCAACCGTTACACCCTGGAGGCGCGGCTGGATCAATCGCTGGCCGATATGCAGCGCCATCACAAACAGCTGGCCCTGATCTTTATCGACATGGACAACTTCAAGGCGATCAACGACTCCCTCGGACATGCCGTGGGTGATGAGTTCCTGATCGAGATCGCCCAGCGTCTTTTGCAATGCGTGCGCGGCAACGACATCGTCGGTCGGCCCGGGGGGGATGAGTTTGTCATTGCCATCACCGATCTGGATGAGAGTACCACGGCCGCCATCCTGGCCAGCGAAATACTGCAGGCCCTGTCGTTGCCGCTGCAGCTCGGACCGCATCAGGTGGTGCCTTCCGCCTCACTGGGCATCAGCATCTTTCCCGATGACGGCAGAGAGCGGGTCACCCTGATGAAGAACGCCGACATCGCCATGTATTCCGCGAAGTCGGCCGGACGCAACTGTTTCCGTTTCTTTGATGCCCGGATGACCCAATCGGCGGAAGCGCGGCTGCGGCTGGAGGGTGAGTTGCGCCTGGCGCTGGAGAGAAAAGAGTTGGTCCTCCACTACCAGCCGCAAATCCGTGCAAGCAATGGCCGGATCATCGGCTTCGAGGCGCTGGTGCGCTGGCAGAAAGCGGATGGTGAGCTGGTGGCGCCCATGAAGTTCATTCCCCTGGCCGAGGAGACCGGACTGATCGTGCCGATCGGCCAATGGGTCCTTAGAACCGCCTGCATGACCCTGGCCGCCTGGCACACAATCGAGTGCATGCAGGAGCTCTCGGTTTCGGTCAACCTCTCCGCGCGGCAACTGAAGGACGAGACCCTCATTGATCAGGTGGATGATATCCTGACCCAGACCGGCATCCACCCGCGCCTATTGGAACTGGAGATCACCGAGAGCGTGGCTATGGAGAATCCGGTCGCCACGGTGGAGATACTGCTGGAGTTGAAGGCGCTGGGGGTGAAGCTCTCGATTGACGATTTCGGTACCGGCTACTCCTCCCTCGCCTACCTCAAGCTGTTGCCGATCGACCGGCTGAAGCTGGATCGTGCCTTTGTCATGGATATTGAGACCGATCCCAATGACGCGGCCATCTGCACCGCCACTATCGGCCTGGCGCACAATCTGGGACTTGAGGTAATCGCCGAAGGGGTGGAGAACAAGACCCAGTCGGATTACCTCTCCGCGCTTGCCTGCGACTACATGCAGGGCTACTACTTCAGCCCGCCCCTGAGCGACGCCGACGCGGCGGCATTCGCCACCACCCATGACGGAATCATCAGGAGATAGCCATTTTCAAAGCGCGGCGGCGCACGGGGCAACAGCTGGAAACAAACCCGGTTGTCACCCTGACAACCGGGTCTTCACATGACTCCGCATGGGTGAAATTCACTCCCGACTCACCGCCCGCCAGTCGTTACCCGGACTTTGCCGAGAGACTGACCACCGTATCCATCCAGCACTGTTGCCCCGCCACCGGCTCGGTGCTGTCAGCGATCAGATCATTGGGATGCACCCCCACGCCCTGCCACCACTTGTAGGCATCATGATGCCGGTCATCAATGGCTTGCGGCGTCCGCTGGTCGCTCGCATAGCGTCCGCCTTCCCAGCGCCCCGAGTGGATCGAAATGGCAATCGCACCGGGCATAATCCCCTGGGTCAGGCGGGCAACCGCTTCCACTTCACCAACCGCCGATCTCAGGCTGATCCTGGAGCCCTCTGTCACCCCCTGTTCGGCCGCACTCAGCGGATTGATCCACACCTCGCTGTCGTGATGAATCTCGCTCAGCCAGGCGGCATTGCCCGTAGCGCTGCTTGTCTGCACATTGACCTTGAAGGTACTGAGCATGAACTGCCCCGGTTCGAGCTGCTGGTGCGAGGGAATCGCCTGATAGCTTGGGAGTCCGGGCAGCCCCGCGGCCGCCAGGATTGGCGAGTAGAGTTCCAGATACCCGCTCTTGTCCAGTTGGCCGGGGGCAAAACCGCGATAGACCTTGTCACCGATCCGTTGTCCGAGATACCCCCTGCCGGCACCCGCGGTGCCGCTATAACCCTGGCGTTCCGCCGCTGCGGGATCCGTAACGCCGGCCAGACGCCAATCCCAGTAAACCCCGGTCACCTCATCGAACAGCACCGTTTCACCTTGCAGCAGATCACCCGGCACCTCCACCTGGTGAGCATTAAATTGCGGCTGGAGTTTCTTGTCATGCCAGACGCCGCTCTTGGTCAAACCGCGAAATCCCCGCGCCTTGCGCTTGACCACGGGCGTCTCCTTGCAGGCCGCCTCGACAAACGCCTCATGGCTGCTGAAACCGATATTCAATCCCAGCTTTTCCCCCAGTTCACAGCACACATCGACAAAATCCCTGGCCTCACCCTGTGGCGCGACCATCGGCTGACGCAGACTGTATTCAGCGATCCGATTGGGCGAAATCCCCAGTTCAATCCCGAAGCACTCGAGCGGTGTGGTGTCCGGCAGGATCAGGTCGGCCAGGGCGGCCGACTCATCGTATACGGAGCTTACCGCGACCGTGAAGGGCAGCAGCGACTCATCTTTCATAATCTTGCGCATCGCCCCGGTATCGGCATTGGCGAAGAGCGGATTGTGATGATACCAAAGGTAGAGTTCCGGCCGCTCCCCTACCTCCTTGATCCGTTTCAGCACGTTATCCCCGGCATCGAACATCTGCAGCCTGGCACCCCGTTCCTCGTTGCCGAGGAAGCCCAGCCGCCGCGCCGGTTGCCTGTCTTCGGGGCCTTGCGGAAACTGCCACTCCGGCAGGACCGCCTCGGAGCGTCCCCCCGGGTTATTGATATTGCCGCTCAAGGCGGCCAGCAACATCAGTGCCCGCTCGGTCTCCACGCCATTGTAACGGGCAGTGGCGCCGCGCGAACTGAGGAAACAGGTCGGTCCGGAATCCACAATCTCGGCGCTTAACCGGCGAATCAACTCCGCATCCACACCACTGACCTGTTGTGCCCACTCGGGGGTGTAGGACTCGAGATGCGCACGCAGATGTGCAATCTTCTCCTCCACCGTGGCGGTGGCCTGCTCACTCACCTGGCAGAACTCCAGGAAACGCTCACCCGCCCCCCGATAGCCCTCATCGGCGACCAGTTGATGACACATCGCCAGTATCACCGCCAGGTCGGTACCCGGTTTGACCGGCACCCACTGATCCGATTTTGCCGCCGTATTCGACAACCGCACATCGAAGGTAACCATCTTCATGCGCCGATCAACCTGCGACAGGGTCAAGCGCCTGGCCAGTGCGACCATATTGGTATCGGCCTCCAGCAGATTGCTGCCAAAATTCACCACCAGACGCGCACGTTCCAGATCCGGGCTATCGAGGGCCCCACCCCAGGTCAGTTGCTGGGCGACGCGCCTGGCGCTAAGGCTGTTGCATCGCTGATCCAGGATTGAGGCACTGCCGAAGGCCGGCATGAAGATACCGCCGATCAGCTTTTCGGCACTGCTGGATATCCAGCCGTGCTGGAACAGGAAGCGTTCCGGTTTTCCCTGATCACGCAGACGCGCCAGGCGCTCGCGGATCTGCTCGATTGCGGCCTCCCAAGAGATCGTCTGCCACTTCCCCTCACCACGCTTACCGGTTCGATGCATCGGCTGCAACAGCCGATCAGGGTCGTACACCTTGGTCATGCCGGCCTGGCCCTTGGAACAGATCCGGCCCAGGTTGCGGATGGAGCTGGGGTTCCCCTCAACCTTGACCAGTTGGCCCTCGTCACTATAGCCGATAATGGCGCAATGACTGGGACACTCCCCACAAATTCCGGGCACTGCCTCCAGTTCGGCACCGCTGAAGGTGGAGTATTCCACCCCCCCTTCGGTCATGGGAGGGCTTTTTTCCGCCGACTCAGCCGCCGCCGGCAGCAGGGGCGCCGAGATGGCCGCAGTAGCGGAGAGCAGGAATTTTCTGCGGTTAATCATATCAGCCTCCAATCAAACCTATAGGGTGGTCGGACCGGTGACTTGACCCGCGACCACAATGATGTAGCGCAGGGCGAATCCACCCGCCAGGACCGATAAGGCGACAGCCACCTCAAGCACCAGACTGCTCCTGAAGGTCCGTCCATAAAGCAGTTTCGGTACCACCTGAAACAACTCCATAACAAAGGGGAACAGGATCCCAATCAGTACCACGCCCCACCAAAAGAGCGACGCCAGGGAGCCGCCGGGCAGGATCACCTCAACCGCATGGCGTACATCACCGATGGTCAGGTGGGCAAACATCAGGAACAGGAAGATCACCAACATCTCCCCACCCAACAGGAGGGCGTCCGATGAAACCAGCAGATACTGATCATTTTCACGGCCTTCCCGATGTTCGGCACTCTTTTCCCCGAACAGCGCCACCATCAACATGATCGCCGCAGTTCCGGTAGAGAGCGCCGACAATACGAACAGTCCGGCCAGGATAGGTGAATTCCAGAACGGCCGCGCCGGCATGGCCCCGAGCAACACCCCGGTATAGATCGCCACACTGATACCCAAGGGCACGCAGAGCCACGCCAGCACACGGCGGGCCTTGCCGAGCCATGGCCAGGTGGCCTGGCGTGGAATGAAGCAGATGGCATAAAGTCCGCTCAGGATGATAAACAGCGCCAGCGCCCAGGTGCCGATTGACATCGGCGAGAGGTTGAGCATCTTGAACAGGTTCAGGGCACGAAACGGCTGCCCCAGTTCAAAGACAATCAGGAAGGTGCCCAGCATCACCGGTATCGGCCCGATCAGTGCGCCATAGCGGGCAATGTCCATGCGGCTGTCATGGAAGCCCCCCTTGCGCAGCAACACCGAGCCACTGACAGTGACGGCACCGGCACCCAGACCGGCGAGAAACAGGTATAAGATGACCGGCAAACCCCAGTTGAGTTCATGCATGACTATCGCCTCTCCTTGATTGATCGGTGAGTGGAGACCCGTACCCGGTAACTGCCATCGCTGTTCTCGGCCTCCTCGGTAATATCCGCCTCGATATAGTAGACATTGGGTTCGGTCCCCTTGCCTGGCCGTAACACGGTCACCGCATTGGCGGCGATCTGTCGGGAGATCTCACTCTCGGGGTCATTCACATCACCGAAGATCCGTGCACCACCGATACAGGAGTTGACACAGGAGGGCAGCAGCCCCTTGGATACGCGATGGATACAGAAGTCGCACTTGTCGGCAAAATTGGTCACCGGATTGAGGAAGCGCGCATCGTAGGGGCAGGCCTGGATGCAGTATTTGCAGCCGATACAGAGCCCGCTGTCGACCACCACAATGCCATCCTGCGGGCGCTTGTAAGTGGCCCCGGTAGGACAGACGGCCACACATTGTGGTTCGCTGCAGTGATTGCACAGGCGTGGCAGGAAGTGGCGATTAACATTGGGGAAGGTACCCTTTTCGGTATACTCAACCCAGGATTTGTTGACGCCCAGCGGCACATCAAACTCCGCCTTGCAGGCCACCGAACAGCTGTGGCAACCAATGCAGCGCCGGGTATCAATCAGCATTCCGTACTGTATCCTGGATTGCTTTGCGGTTGATTCCGCGCCGCCGGCCGGGGCCAGGCTGCCTAACGCAGAGGCCGCGGTCGCAGCCACCGCACCGCCGGCCAGCAGCTGGACGAACCCCCTGCGGCTGGTGTCCGGTTTTTCTTGATCATTCATAACGAACTCCCACTGACTCTGGTTCAACCCTTGGGCGCATCTGCGGCGTCCGCCTTCTTGAATGCATCCTTGCGCGGTTCTACATAGCGATGCACCAGGCTGGTGTGGCACTCAATACAGGTCTTCTCCTCGTCCTTGGCCAGCTTGTGTGCATTCACGCCACGTGCCCGTTTGGGTTTGATTTCGTCCTCGATATGGCAGCCCCGACAGGTGTTGCTGTCATACTCGAACAGGCGATCGCGAACCCGGTAGGCGGTGGCCGCGCGTGCCGGTATCCAGTCTCCCGCCCGTTCCCCGTCGCGGTCACGAAAGTGGCCAAACAGGTCGGTGATACTGAGAAAATGGGTATAGGCGTAGGTGGTATTCCACCACCCTTCGGGCAGGTGACACTCCACGCAACGGGCCTGGGCCTGTTGCTCCTGCTCCTGCTCCTTCGAGGTGGCCGGATGCGGCCGGGTCGCGGTCAAGCGCTCGTCGGGATTGAACTCCCAGGGTAGATGGCAGTAGTTGCACAAGCCATCACTGGCAATCAGATTGCGTGTCACCGGTTCGTAGGCAATTACCCAGGCCAGTATCACCACCAGTACCAGGATGCCGGCGGCGGAAACCAGCGGATGCTTCTTTAAAAGGGAGATGTTCACCAGCCCCTCCACTCTGTGACGTTACTCGGAGATGACCCCGGATCATATCGGCATAGGACGATATGATCCGGGCAGCTGTTACCGATCAATTGAGCTTGGTCGCCTTGATGGTTGCGTCGGCACCAAAGCCCACCGTCACCGGGAAGGAGACGAAGTGACCGCGCGTGGTGATGTTGTCGTCGTGCGTGGCAAAGCTGAAGTTGTAGCTGTTGCCGTCGCTCAATGCCTTGTCATCCGGATTGGCCAGGTTGAGTTTGCGCGCCCAGACCACGGTCCAGACACCATCCTTCCATTCACCGTGCGCCTGGCTGTTGTCGGCGGCCGAACCCTTGGCATCCTCGCGGCTGACCACATACTCGGGAATCAGATCCCCCTCCTGCCAGCCGGCATTCGGATCGAACGGCACGGCATTCTGTTCACGGATCAGCGTCGTCGGCTTGTTGCGGATATCCTCGAACTTGACCGACTTGCTGCCGAACTTGGCGGGGTCGTACATGAACTTCGGCTGCTTGGCCTCCTTGTCCCAGTTCTTGCCGAAGGGGTTCTTGCCGGCGTCGCCGTTGCGATACTCCATGACATTGAAATCATCCGCCATGCCCACCGGGTTGGAGCGGTGACCGCGCCACTGCATCAGATCGAGGAATACACCATCGGCCTTCAACTGGGCGATCTCTTCCGGAGTCTTGCCCATATCCCAGGAGGCGTCCTCGTCGGTACGGCTGGAGGGTAGATACTTGCGTACGTCTTTTTTCTTCAGGTGCTTGAACAGCGGGTTTTCCGTGACGTCGGCGGTTTCCGGGATATCAGGGTTGTCGCGCTCGCCATTGTGGCAGGTCAGCCAGCAGCCCTGCTCCTTGAACATCGGCACCTTGCCATCATCGATAATGATCGACATGCGGTCTTCATAGATGCCCGGTTGCTCGCCGCTCTGCACATTCTCATTAAGCTTCGGGCCACCAAAGGCCTTCCACGCCTTGCCGTCATAGCGCCAATAGGGGTGGGCGGTGCCGGCGTAGTCGTTAAGGGTCTTCCACTGGAAGCGGAAATAGGCGTTGTCGTTGTCGTAGGCCACCTGGAAACCCAGCTTGATCGAACCGTTCTTGCCCTCGACAGGGGTCGGCTCCAGACGTCCCTCCTTGACCAGTGTATTTCCCAATACCTCCTCTTCATTCAAATGGCAAGCGACGCAGGCCTGACCATCCTGGGTCTGCATGAAGGCACGTTTGTGATCTTTTGAACGCAGCCATTGATAGGTGGACTGGCCGGGATAGAACAGGACCAGCTCATTGGCCGGAACCTTGCTCCAGTCTACATCGGCCGGTTCCATGGCGAATACCGGGGTGGCGGTCAGCAGCGAGACGGCCATTGCAATTGCGGTTTTTTTCATGATTCCCCTCCAGCGATTAACGAACTTGAATGACGATACACCAGGACAGGTGCAGTACCCGTGCCATATATACGGTTATAGGCACCAAGCCTGTTGATTCAATTGATTGAGATCACGGAAAGGTTCGACCAGGGGTACGATCGGTTGGGATAGCGACAGATTTTCTTAACTCCAGGAAAACTTATCCTAAAAATGGGAATTCCCCCTATTACGAGATATTTAACTTATTTTTCAACGCGATAGATGCATTTTTCGACACACTTCCGGGATGTCAGCGGGGGTCTGATGGCCAGCATCGGGATCAGCGGTTCGGTCAAGGATTGGCGTTGCCGGTCGCCGGGATCTGCGAAAGTGTCATAAAAATACGACAACTGTCTGGTTTTTACGACTCTCCCCAGCGTTTCATCCGCACATAGAGGTTCTGCCGTGGTATGCCGCTCAGCCGGGCCGCCTCGGAGACATTGCCTTTGGCCTGCTCCATCAGTCGCTCCAGGTAGTCCCGCTCAAAGTTCTCCCGGGCCTTCTGATAGGAGAGCAGCGCGTCTTCCGTCCCCTCCCCCGCATCGGCGATATCCTCTGCCAGGCAGGCAAGGTCGGCGGCGCTGATCGGGCCGTCGCCGTGCAGCGCCACCACCCGCTCAATGGCGTGCTGCAGCTGCCGCACATTGCCGGGCCAGGAGAAGTTCTCCAGTACGTAGAGGGCCTCGGGGGTCAAGGGACCGGCCCGCTTGGCGAACTTCGCATTGAAATGTTCGAGAAAGTGGACCGTCAAGGGCACGATGTCCTCACGCCGCTCCCGCAACGGCATCGGTTCCAGGGAGACCACGTTGATGCGGTAGAACAGATCTTCCCTGAAGCGACCGGCGCGCACCTCGTCGCTCAGCCGCTTGTTGGTGGCACAGATCAGGCGGAAGTCGCTGGAACGCAGCTCGGTACTGCCGATGCGTGAAAAGGTGTGCTCCTGCAGAACCCGCAACAGGCTGCTCTGCAGCTTGGTGCTCATATCGGCGATCTCATCGAGGAACAGGGTGCCGCCGTCGGCCTCCTCCAGGTAGCCCCGGGTCATCTTCACCGCACCGGTGAAGGCCCCCTTTTCATAACCGAACAGGGTACTTTCCAGCAGCTGTTCGGAGAGCGCACCGCAGTTTATCTCCATGAAGCGGCCGCTTTCGTTCCTTGGGCTCTGGGCGTGCAGGCTTTTCGCCACCAACTCCTTGCCGGTACCGCTGTCACCCTCGATCAACACGGTGACATCCAGTGCGGCCACTTGGCTGATCTGTTTCTGCAAGGCAATAGTCGACGGCGATTGCCCGATATAGATGGGCTGTGACGAGCGGCTATCCAGCGTCTGCTTGAGATCGTTGATCTCCCGATAGGCGCGATCCAGTTCCAGTGCCTTGGCAATCACCGCCTCCAGCTCTTCCAGGTTCTCAAACGGCTTGGTCAGATAGTCGAACAGTCCCTCGCGTACGGCACGCAACGCGTCACGCACATCGGCATAACCGGTGATCAGGATGGCCATCTGCTGCGGTTGGATCTGGCGTATTTCACGCAGCAGGTCGAGTCCATTACCGTCGGGCAGGCGCTGATCCATGATGATCAGGTTGAAATCTTCATGTTCGAAATACCCCCGTGCCGTGGCCGCATCCTCCGCCACCGTGACCTCGACGGGTCCATCGGAAAACAGCTCCTGGAGCAGGGTGCGTACATAATGATCGTCATCGACAATCAGGATCCTCGAATGCTTCAACAGATCATTTGTGCTCATTCCGTAACTCCACCTGTTTGCGGTAGCCAGAGGTGGAACACCGCCCCACCCTCCTCGGCATTTTCGGCCCACACCTCACCCTCATGCAATATGGCTACATGCTGCACTACCGGTAAACCCAACCCCGTGCCATCAGGCCGGGTGGTAAAAAACGGCGTGAATATCTTCTCAAACAACGCCTGGTCGATCCCCGAACCCTGATCACGGACAGCAAGACACCAGCCCGGCAGTCCTCCCCGCGTGTGAGGAAACAGACCCATCTTCACCACGCTGCCGGCCGGGCTTGCCTGAATCGCATTGGCCAGCAGGTTGAACAGGGCATGGCGGATCAATACCGGATCCACGGTGAGGATTGTCGGATGTTCCGGCAACTCGGCCTCCAGCCTCACCTGACGGCCAATGCTGCGCTGACTCAATAACAGGGTCTCGTTCACCAGGTTGTTCAGGTCACTCTCCTTGAGTTCAAAACAGGAGATCTTGGTAAAATCCAGCATGCGCCGCACAAACGAGTGGCAATCCTTGCCGGCCCGGCCGATTTCCCCAAGCAACCCCTTGAGCTGATCCGGGGCATCAAGCTTGCGCTCGGCCAGCTGGGCCATGTTGACCACCCCCACCAGGGGATTGTTCAGCTGATGGGCGATCTCCCCGACCATCAACCCCATGGCGGACAACTTTTCCAGCTGTACCACCTTCTGGTGTTCGGTGTTCATCCGGGTCAGTTTCAACTCTACCTCCCGCTGGCGCAGGGCATCCCGTTCGACCCGTCCCAGGATGATATAGAAGATTATAAACACCACCCCACTGGCCGCCACCGAGAGTAGCGTCACCATCCCCAGTGCCTGATAGAGGTTGTCCTGGACGCCGGTGACATCATGGACCACCGCCAGTCGGCCCACCACCTGCTGGGAGATGTCGGAGAATGGAAGCAGGGTGACATGGAACTCCTTGTCCGCCTCCTCAATCCGCAGGGTCTCGCGGCCCTTGGCAGTGCCCTCACGTAATCGCCGCAGCAGCGCCTCGGGTATCCGCTCGATCGACTTTGCCACTATCACCGAGCTCCCGATCCGCTCGGGAATATTGAAGTGTCCCTTGAGTCTCTTCGACGGGTCGCGCAGGGGCGGTCCCAGCAGCTCGCCGTCAACCATCGCCAGCAGCCCGACCCCCAGAATACGGCGGATTTCGTCGGTGATATTTTCTATCTCCTCACCCAGTTCCAGATAGCCGATCAACTGATCGCCGCGGTACCAGGGTAATACCACACGCAGGGTCAGCGTTCCCAGGGGTCCGAGCTCGACCCCCCGGACCACGGTGCGTTGCGCGGCGGCCTGTCGCGTGGTCGCCCGGTCGATGGTGTCACCAGACTGGTCCGGTTGATGGACACGCAGAAAATTGACCCGGTCCGGTTCGGTGATATAGAAATGGGTGACGTTATTATTCTCTCGCAAGGTGTCGAACAGTGGCCAGGTTTGCTGCAGCAGCGCTTCCCGGTCGCGACGCATGAAGGAACGCCGAATAGCCTCATTACGCGAAATGGCGATCAACGCCGCCTGCATCATCGACGCGTCGTTCTCAATCTGGCGAGCGAACAACTTCTCCATGTCCCTGACCCGACTGGCCAGCTCCGCCTCCTGTTCACGCCCCCCCACCACGTAGGTGGCAAGGACAAAGGCCCCGATCACGAACAGCAACACCAGGGTGAATGGCAGCAGGATACGCGCACGCACACGCTCGCCCTGTTTCAATGATCTGACCGCCTGCATACTGCTCCGCCTCACCCCAATGAAATCTCCAGACTCAAGAGTACGGTCTTGAAACGAATCATTCCATAGGATATTCAGGACTCGAGATACTCACCCACATGCGCTGTGGTGGGTGTCGAGGCCTCTTCAGGGGAACCTTAATCACGGCAGCGGATTGAGAACGCCGCTCCCGGCTCCGCGGCATAAGTCCCTCCCTGATAGACAAAAAAGCCCGATCAGTCACCTGATCGGGCTTTTTTACATGGCGTCCCCTAGGGGGTTCGAACCCCTGTTACCGCCGTGAAAGGGCGGTGTCCTAGGCCTCTAGACGAAGGGGACTTGGATCGTCTCCATTACATGACCGGGCTGCTGGCTGCCGGTCCGATGGGCTCCCTGCCCCCGCGTTGTTTGGTGGAGCCAGGCGGGATCGAACCGCCGACCTCGACACTGCCAGTGTAGCGCTCTCCCAGCTGAGCTATGGCCCCAAACGAGGCGCGAATATTAAGGTAACAGATGCCTTTTGTCCAGACTCTCCAGGTAATTTTTCCCCTTCAGTCATCCTGCTCGGCAATTTTCGCCCAGGTATCGCGCAGGCCGACCGTGCGGTTAAAGATCATCCGCTCACGGCTGCTCGCCGGGTCGACACAGAAATAGCCTTCCCGCTCGAACTGGAAGCGATCGCCCGCAACCGCCTGGCCCAAGCTCGGCTCGACCACCGCCTCGACCACCCGCAGGGAGTCGGGGTTGAGGTGCTCCAGGAACGAGCCGACCGACTTGTCGCTGTCCGGCGCCGGGTGATTGAACAGCCGGTCATAGAGACGCACCTCGGCGCGCACGCCGTGGCTGGCGGAGGCCCAGTGGATCACCCCGCGCACCTTGCGCCCCACCGGGTTGGCGCCCAGGGTCTGCGGATCGTAGCTGCAGCGCAGCTCGACGATCTCGCCCGAATCATTCTTGATCACCTGCTCGCACTTGATCACGTAGGCATTGCGCAGCCGCACCTCGCCCCCGCTCACCAGGCGTTTGTACTTCTTGTTGGCCGCCTCGCGGAAATCGGCCCGGTCGATGTAGAGCTCGCGGGTGAAGGCGAGCTGACGGCTGCCCATGGCCTCATCCTTGGGATGATAGGGGGCGTCAAGCATCTCCACCCGATCCTCGGGATAGTTCTCGATCACCACCTTGAGCGGGTCCAGCACCGCCAGGGCGCGGCGGGCGTGCTGATCCAGGTCCTCGCGGATACAGGCCTCCAGCATGCCCATCTCCACCGAGTTGGCCGATTTGGTCACCCCGATACGCTCACAGAAGGTGCGGATTGCGGCCGGAGTGTAACCGCGCCGGCGCAGTCCCGCGATGGTCGGCAGGCGCGGGTCATCCCAGCCCGCCATCAGCCCCTCGTCCACCAGTTGGGTCAGCTTGCGCTTGCTCATTACCGTGTATTCGAGATTGAGCCGGGAGAACTCGATCTGCTGCGGATGGCAGTCGATGCTGATGTTGTCCAGCACCCAGTCGTAGAGCGGCCGGTGGTCCTCGAACTCGAGGGTGCAGAGGGAGTGGGTGACCCCCTCCAGGGCGTCCGAGATCGGGTGGGTGTAGTCGTACATCGGGTAGATGCACCACTCCTCGCCGGTCTGATGATGGATCACCCCGTGGCGAATGCGGTAGAGGGTGGGATCACGCATGTTGATGTTGGGCGAGGCCATGTCGATCCTGGCCCGCAACACCCGGCTGCCGTCGGGGAACTCGCCGGCGCGGATGCGCCGGAACAGCTCCAGGTTCTCCTCCACCGAACGAGTGCGATAGGGGCTCTCCCGGCCCGGTTCGGTCAGGGTACCCCGGTACTCGCGGATCTGCTGGGCATTCAGGTCGCAAACGTAGGCCTTGCCCGCTTCGATCAGCTCCACGGCGTAGCCGTAGAGCTTCTCGAAATAGTCCGAGGCGTAGTAGAGCCGCTCTTCCCAGTCGAAACCGAGCCAACGCACATCCTCCTGGATGGCATTGACATAGTCCTCGTTCTCCTTGTGCGGGTTGGTGTCGTCAAAGCGCAGATTGCACAGCCCGTGATAGTCCCGGGCGATGCCGAAGTTGAGGCAGATCGACTTGGCGTGCCCGATATGCAGATAGCCGTTGGGTTCGGGCGGGAACCGGGTATGCACCCGGCCCTGGTTCTTGCCCGCCGCCAGGTCGCGCTCGATGATCTGGCGGATAAAGTGTGTCGGTGCCGTGGTTTCGTTGTTGCTCATAGCCTGTTGTGCCAAAGAGTTGCTGTTGTTCTGGTGATCATAGCGCCCGGATCAGGCGTTCGCTTCCCGTTTGCCGATGTAATCCAGCGCCCGGTCGATACGTCGCAGGCAGGCTGCCTGCCCCACCAGGCTGAGGGTGATATCGATACCGGGCGAGGCGGCCCGTCCCACCACCGCCACCCGCAACGGCTGGGCCACCTTGCCCATCTTCAGCTCCAGCCCGGCCGACACATCCATCACCAGCTGATGCAGCGCCTCCGGCGACCAGTCCGCCTGGGTCTCCAGGGCGGCACGCATCCGCTCCAGCGGCTCGCGCGCCACCGGACGCAGGTGTTTCTTTGCCGCGTCCTCGTCGAATTCATCGAAATCCCGGTAGAAGAAGGCGCTGATCTCGGCCATCTCCACCAGGGTGCGCGCCCGCTCCTGCTGCGCCTTCACCACCTCGCCCAGGTCCGGTCCCTGGGACGGATCGATCCCCAGATTGCCCATATGGTAGCTCAGCAGATGGGCCAGATGGGCCGGATCGCCCACCTTGATATAGTGCTGGTTCAACCACAGCAGCTTTTCCGTGTTGAAGGTGGAGGCGGCCTTGTTCACATCCTCGATATCGAACAGCTGGATCAACTCATCCACCGAGAAGATCTCCTGGTCGCCATGAGACCAGCCCAGGCGCACCAGGTAGTTGAGCAGCGCCTCCGGCAGAAAGCCGTCCTCCTTGTACTGCATGACGCTGACCGCACCGTGCCGCTTGGAGAGTTTGGCGCCGTCGTCACCCATGATCAGCGCGACGTGGGCATACCGGGGAATATCCCAGCCCAGCGCCTTGAAGATATTGAGCTGCCGCGAGGCGTTGCGCTTGTGGTCATCACCACGGATCACGTGGGTGATTCCCATGTCGTGATCATCCACCACCACGCTCAGATTGTAGGTGGGGGCACCGTCACTGCGGCGGATGATCAGGTCATCCAGCTCCGAATTGTTGACCAGCACCTTGCCGTGGACCTGGTCATCGAACACCACCACACCGATCTCCGGGTTGCGGAAACGCACCACGTGAGGCTCATCGGGACTGACGAATTTGTCCCGGCAGTGGCCGTCGTAGCCGCGCATGCCGCCACTCTTTTCGGCCGCGGCGCGCAGGCCGTCCAGCCGCGCCTTGCTGCAGTTGCAGCGATAGGCGTGGCCGCTCACCAGCAGTTCGTCGATCACCTCGTTATAGCGTTCAAAACGGTGCGTCTGGTAAAAGGGCCCCTCCTCGTACTCCAGCCCCAGCCAGGTCATCCCCTCCAGGATGGCATTGACCGCCGCCTCCGTGGAGCGTTCCAGATCGGTATCTTCGATGCGCAGGACAAAGGCGCCGCCGTGATGCCGGGCATAGAGCCAGGAGAAGAGCGCGGTGCGGGCACCTCCCAGGTGGAGGTAACCTGTCGGACTGGGGGCAAAACGGGTACGGATGGTGGTCATAACTCACTACCAGGCGGCCAATATCGGAAAGAGGCGCATTCTAGCAGATGTGTATGGATCTGCGTATGGAGCATTTGACCTGGCGGCGACAAATCTCTAGAATTGCGCTCCTCCACTCAGGGGGCGCGTAGCTCAGCGGGAGAGCACTACCTTCACACGGTAGGGGTCCCTGGTTCGATCCCAGGCGCGCCCACCAAATATTACCAGCAAATACAGCAACATACTCAAATTACTGGGTTGCTGTTTTTGCTCTGATCACACAAAAAAACAACATGTGACCAATGTGTGACCACTCGCGGCTCACGTTCCAGGCACAAAAAACCCTCGCCGGGAACTCCAATCGGGGCTGTATCTATTTCCAGCCATCCTCAGGCGCCACACTCCAACCGTCCTCTTCTTCCTCGGTGTTGCGATTACGTGTCTGGCGGGAGCAATTTCGTTTATATCAGTACTTGTATAATTATATCAGTGTGAATATGATTTCCCCATGAAGGAGATCGTATTCAAAGGACGGACACTGGAGGCCATCCGGGACTTTCCGGAAGAGGCGCGCCAGCAAACGGGGTATGAGCTGGATCGGGTGCAGCGTGGGCTGGAGCCGAGAGATTGGAAGCCGATGAAATCGGTCGGCCTGGGGGTTAAAGAGATCCGGGTCCGCACAGAGGATGGCACCTTCCGGGCCATTTACGTGGCCCGGTTCGGAAACACCGTCTACGTATTAAGCGCGTTTCAGAAGAAGAGCCAAAAGACCCCAAAGAGCCATATCGATATGGCCAAACGGCACTACCAGGAGATAGAGAAATGAGTAAATATCAGAGCGTTTGGGATGCCATCAGTGACACCCCCGAAGAGGCAACCAACATGAAGATGCGCTCGGCGTTGATGATGGGTATTGTCCGGCGTGTTGAGGAGATGGAGGGCACCCAGGCTGAAAAGGCGGAGCGTTTCGGCCTGACCCAGCCCCGCCTGAACGACCTGCTCAAGGGCCGCATCGGCAAGTTCAGTCTGGATGCGCTGGTGAATCTGGCAGTGAGGGTGGGCATGAAGGTCGAGCTGGAGATTAAGGCGGCGTGAAACAATCGCCGCCCCCCCGCGCGGACGGTTTAGTCCGCGGAATCAACCCGCCGTGTCGGCCCGTTCAGGAATTGGCGGTCCGTCGCCCCCACTGTCCACGCAAGATACTCCCCACCAGGATGAGGATAAACAGGCCCAGGGTGAGCGCATTCAGCAGACCACCGTGGATCAGCAGGCCGGCATGACCGCCGAGTCCACCGGCGACGCGCAGCAGCAGCGACAGCTGCAGCAGCAACAGAGGCAGGTAGAACAGCGGCGAGTAGGGAATCTTCAGGCGCGTCACCGCGGGGAAGATGATCAGGGCATGCCCGATCACCATGGAGAAGACGAAACCGAGGAAAATGGCGTGCAGCGCCGCATCCCGGCCGACACCACTCCCGCCCAGGGCCAGCCCCAGGAACAGCAGCGCGGAGAGCAGCAACCAGCCGTAGCCGGCCAGCATGCAGACCGCGGTGAAGCGGGTCAGCCCGTCGAGGCGCACGGTGCGCCGGGCGATATCGAATAGCAGCAGCCAGACCCCGATACCCGCCAGCCCCAGGGCAAAAAGGATCAGCCCGATCGAGGGGCTGAACGTGCCGATGGCGGCACCGGCCAGCGGGATCACCGAGAGCAGCGCGAGCCCCAGGCGTTTGCGCGGGTCCCGAATCACCAGGCGACTCAGCTCCAGCCGCTCGCCGGCAATGGTCAAGACCAGGAAGGCGATCCACCAGTACAACAGCTGGCTCACCGCCTGGCCATTCAGGAGCAGCAGATTGCCGATGAACAGACCGCTCACGCCGCCAAGCAGGATCCAGTTATGGACCGCCTGCTGAATCCGCAGCACCTTGATCGAGGCGATCAAAAACACCAGGCTGCCGAGGGTCAACAGGGCAATCGCCATAGCGGGTGGCGCGCCCAACAACAGCACCACACCGCCGACACCGGTCAGTAGCGGCGCCGTATAGGCCCAGTGCTGGCCAATCGCCACCGCCCGCTCCAGCCCGATCACCGTGCCGAAGAAGGCGGGAATCATCAGCACCCCGTGCTGGGCGGCCTGCTGCAGGGCAATCTCGGGCACCAGCGATCCCAGCCGGGCCAGGCCGGCGAGCGTACCGATTACCAGTGACAGCATGCCGAGAATCAGGATTGGATAACGGTAAACAGGCTTGAGATCACTCCACATCGTACTCCCCCGAGCACCGGCGCCGCGTTGTCAGCCGATGTTTTAAATTCTATTGCAAAGCTTGCGTCCCCCCTTGCTTACGTCCCTGTAAGCGAATACAACAGGGCGGTAAAGGAGATCCGCAGCATGCCGCTCCGTCGCCTCTGCCCCACCCTCGCGTGCCCAGGCCCGGGTAAATCCTGGTTCGCTAGGCAGCCTTCTTGGTGATATGCACCTGCCACACCTCGGGCCCCTGCTCGATATATTCCCAGTCGAACTGGTTGGCCCGTTCCGCCTCGAACTGATAGCGCAGGGGGGCCGGGTCGTGGTCATTCACCAGCAGCAGAAACTCTCCCGGCTGCAGATCCTCAAAGGTGTTGAAAATCATCGGATGGCGAAATCTCGGCTCAATGGTGCGGACGTCCACGGTGCTCTTTGCGGTTGGTGTACTCATATCATCGGTCTCCAGTCAGATTAAACAGTTCAATTCCAGCCCAATAGCCTTTTGGCCTCATCCGACATCATTTCCGGATTCCAGGCCGGCTCCCAGGCCAGCCTGACATCCACACCGACCCCCGCCGGCACAATGCCCTGAATCGCCTGCCGGCCCTCCTCGGCGAGATGCGCGCCCATCGGGCAGGCGGGAGATGTCAGGGTCATGGTCACGGCAACCCGGTCGGCCTCGGCGATCACGTCATAGACCAGTCCCAGCTCCACGATGTTGATCCCGACCTCGGGATCAATGACACCCCGCAAGGCATCATAGACGGCCTCACGGGAAACGCCTTCGCGGCTGGGGTTGTCGTTCATGTCGGATATTTCCATAAGCTATATTTCATTTGCATGTTTAATCTAGCATGGCGATCTGAGATAATCAATATGTTAAATACATATTAAAGGACGGGCCACAATGCGGCTGACCACCTTCACAGATTACACCATCCGGGTGCTTATTTATCTCGCCCTGGATCGGGAAAAACTGGCGACAGCGGGCGAACTGGCGAACAGCTACGGCATCTCCCACAATCACCTGACCAAGGTGGTTCATTACCTGGGCCAACAGGGCTATATCGAGACGATTCGCGGCAAAGGGGGCGGCATGCGCCTCGCCCTGAGCCCCGAGCTGGTCAATATCGGGGTGTTGATCAGACAGACGGAGCAGAACAGCATCCTGGTCGAGTGTTTCAGCCCGCAGAGTAGCCAGTGCCGGATACTGCCCGCCTGCCGCCTGGCAGGCGTGCTGAGCGAGGCCCAGGAGGCGTTCTTCAAGGTACTGGAAAAGTACACGCTGGCCGATCTGATCAGTAACGCCAGCGCCCTGGATCACCTGCTTTCCGGCCACGCCTGATCAGGCATCATCCCGATCGGGCAGGCACTCTTTAAAGATCTCGAGTTTCGGAGTTCACAAGGCGTCGTTCAGGCGGTCCACCCCCTCTCCGGGACACGCTGTGAATACGTCCCTGTACGCTCGGCGTCGGCATCCATGCCTCCGACGGTCCCGGAAAGGGGGCGGCCCGCCCGGCATATGAAACTGAGCTCCGAAACTTGAGTAAAGACAGCTATTCAGGTTACGTTTCGCGTATGTGTGGCTACCGATTTCCAACAGTAAAACCGATCCCGAAAACCTGTCGTCTGATATAATCGCCGCCCCGAATCTAATTGCGGAGCCGTGCCGTGCCGAAAGCGTGTGATTTAAAACGAGGCGTCATTGTCGAGATCAATGGCGCGCCCCATGTGGTGAAACAGGTGGAGGCGAAAAGCCCCTCATCGCGGGGTGCCGCGACCCTGTACAAGATCCGCTTCACCAATCTGCAGACCCATCAAAAGCTGGACGAGTCCTTCAAGGGGGATGATATGCTGCAGAGTATCGACTGCCTGCGGCCCCAGGTGCAGTACTCCTATCTGGATGGGGATCAGTATGTCTTCATGGATACCGAGGACTACAGCCAGTATGCCATCAACCGGGAGGATATCGAGGATCAGACCGGTTACCTGACCGAAGGGCTGGAGGGCATCACCGCCTTGATCGTGGACGGGAAACTGCTGGGCATCGAACTGCCCCAGTCGGTCTCCCTCACCATCACCGACACCACCCCCGGGATCAAGGGCGCCACGGCCACCGGGCGCACCAAACCGGCCACCCTGACCACCGGCCTGGAGATCCAGGTACCCGAGTACCTGGAACCTGGAGAGACGGTCAAGATCAATACCGGGACCGGAAAGTTTATCTCCCGCGCCTGATCCGACACCGATGCTGCTGGAGGGCCGTGCCCGCCAACGGCGCCCATGGGGCGCCCTATAAGCTAGCCTTCGGCGGCCGGCGGCACGGCCTTTTTGTGCTTCGGTTTCTTATCGCGCTTCTTGGCCATTTTGGCCTTGTCCGGCTGAACTTTCGCCCCCGCCTGGTGCGGCTTCACCGGCTTCAGTCGTAACGGCTGGTTACACACATAGACCCGCTGCAGGTGCTTATAGACATCACCCGGCATCCCCTCCGGCAGATCCACCAGGGTATGATCCTCGGCAATCTGGATCTGGCCGATATGGGCTCCGTCCAGCCCCGCTTCATTGGCCAGTGCACCAACCACTTCACGAGGCGTCACCCCATGCTTCGAGCCCACCTGCAAACGATAGGTCTCCATGGGGACATCGCTCTTGCGGGGACCGCGCTCGGTCTTGGCCTTGGGTTTACGTTTTGCCTTTTCCTGTGAACCTTCAGCCCGATAGGTCGCTGACTCATTCTTGCCCTTGGCCCTGGCGCGTTTGGCACCTGAATCGGCCACCTCCTGGACAATAAACGGCCGCTCCTTCTGTCCCAGATAGGTGAGCGCCGCGGCAATATCCAGCTCGCTCATCTCCTGTTCCTGAGCCATCCGCTGGACCAGCTGATAGTAGTAATCCAGATCCTGTTGAGTCAGGGTTTCCCGGATCAGGGTGGTGAAACGGTCAATCCGGTGTTCGCTCAGGTCACCGGCTGAGGGCAGCTCCACGGCCGGAATCTGTTGTCGGATCGAACGTTCGATGGCCTTGAGCAGGCGGTTTTCCCGGGGTTGCACGAACAGCAGCGCCTTGCCCTTGCGCCCGGCCCGTCCGGTTCGCCCGATACGGTGCACGTAGGACTCCGGGTCATTCGGGATATCGTAATTGACCACATGACTGATGCGCTCCACATCCAGTCCGCGGGCCGCCACATCGGTGGCCACCACGATATCCAGCTTGCCCTGCTTCAACCGGTCCACGGTGCGCTCGCGCATCGCCTGGTTCATGTCGCCGTTGAGCGCCTCGGCGGCAAAGCCGTGCGCCTCCAGCTTATCCGCCACCTCGACCGTGGCCAGCTTGGTGCGGACGAACACGAGCATGCCGTCAAACTCTTCCACCTCCAGGATGCGCGTCATCGCATCCATTTTATGGTCACGACTGACCACGTAGTGCACCTGGTCGATCGCCGTCACCGTCTCGGTTTTCGATTTGATCTTGATCTCGACCGGATCACGCAGATATTTCTTCGCCACCTTGCGGATCGCGTCCGGCATGGTGGCGGAGAAGAGCGCGACCTGGCGCTGTTCCGGGGCCTGTTCGAAGATCCATTCGATCTCCTCGCTGAAGCCCATCTTGAGCATCTCGTCCGCCTCGTCCAACACCAGGCATTTGATGTTCTCAAGCTTCAGGGTGCCCCTTTTCAGGTGATCGATCACCCGCCCCGGCGTGCCCACGATCACATGGGCCCCGCGCTGCAACTGGCGCAGCTGCAGACTCATCCCCTGACCACCATAGACCGGCAGGACATGGAATCCGCCCATATGCCGGGCGTAACTCTTACACGCCTCGGCCACCTGCAGCGCCAGTTCCCGGGTTGGGGTGATAATCAGGATTTGTGGATCCCGGGAACCGAGGGTGAGCTTGCTCAACAGCGGCAAGGCAAAGGCGGCGGTCTTCCCGGTTCCGGTTTGGGCCTGTCCCAGCAGGTCACGACCAGCCAGCAGTTCGGGAATACAGGCTGCCTGGATCGGCGTCGGGGTCTCATACCCCTGATCCTGAATCGCCTTGAGTACGGCCGGCGACAGGCCAAATGTGTCGAAACCTGCGGTAGCGGGAACGGAGTCCATGGAGATTACCTCTGGCGGGTGTTGGATCCACCGAAGAAGCTCAATGGAGTCAGGATATGAGGAAGGCGCGGGATTGTACAGGCTAAACGGATGGATGGGTAGCTTTATCGCGGCCACGACCGCTGCGCAGCCCTCGGAGCGACGCTGCCGACGACGTATCAGGCAGCAAACGGGGCCCGCGCGGGCCCCGTTGCGCACGCTAGGAGTCTGTCACCTCAGGCATCGAAGGGGTGACGCACCACCACGGTCTCTTTACGATCCGGGCCGGTGGAGATCACATCGATCGGCACACCGGTCAACTCTTCAATCTTGCGAAGATAAAGGCGGGCGTTCTCCGGCAACTGCTCGACACCGGCAACCCCGATGGTGGATTCGCTCCAGCCCGGCATCTCCATATAGACCGGCTCACACTTTTCGAAGCCATCCGCGCCGGCCGGCGGAACGCTGACTTCGCTGCCGTTGAGTTTATAGGCGACACAGATCTTCAGGGTTTCCATTCCATCCAGGACATCCAGCTTGGTGATACACATGCCGGTGACACTATTGATCTCCACGGAGCGCTTCAGCGCCACGGCATCGAGCCAGCCACAGCGGCGCTTGCGCCCGGTGGTGGCACCGAACTCATGCCCTTTCTCCCCCAGACGGTCGCCCACGGTGTCAAACAGCTCGGTGGGGAACGGTCCCGCGCCGACCCGGGTGGTATAGGCCTTGACGATGCCCAGCACATAATCGATATGGCAGGGTCCCACACCGGTGCCGCTGGCCGCGCCCCCGGCGGTGGTATTGGAGGAGGTCACGTAGGGGTAGGTGCCGTGATCGATATCCAGCAGTGCCCCCTGGGCCCCCTCAAACATGACGTTGCGGCCTTCGACCCGCATCTGGTGCAGGGTACCGGTCACATCCTCGATCAACGGGGTGAGGAGTTCCGCCTGGGCCAGCGACTCATCCAGCACCTGGTGAAAATCGACCGCATCCGCCTTGAAGTAGTTGACCAGTGTGAAGTTATGGTACTCCATCACCTCGCGCAGCCGCTCCTTGTAGAGATCCACGTCACACAGTTCGCCAAAGCGGATGCCCCGACGGGAGACCTTATCCTCATAGGCAGGTCCGATGCCGCGCCCGGTAGTGCCGATCGCTTTAGAACCGCGCGCGGACTCACGGGCCTGATCCAGGGCGATGTGGTAGGGCAGGATCAGCGGACAGGACTCGCTGATTCCCAGCCGCTCCAGGACCGGCACCCCGTTCTGCTTCAGCAGCTCCATCTCTTCCAGCAGGGCGGTGGGACAGAGCACAACGCCATTGCCGATGAGACAGCGGACATTCTCCCGCAGTATCCCGGAAGGAATCAGATGCAAAACCGTCTTTTTGCCGTCAATTACCAGGGTATGGCCGGCGTTGTGCCCCCCCTGGAACCTGACAACAGCCTCGGCCCGGTCGGTCAGCAGATCGACGATCTTACCCTTGCCTTCATCACCCCATTGGGTGCCGATTACTACTACATTTTTACCCATGTTCGTACTCATCAATACGTGATTCCACGAGTCTGCCAGAGGCCTCAGAGCGTCTTGACAACCCAGTTATCACCCTGCTTTACCAGGGCCTCCCCACAACACATTGTGCCCGCATCGCCCGGCTGACCGGGCAACGCAACAACCACCCGGCGCCCTTCGGCGCGCAGTTCATCCACCCGCTGCCGCAAGGCCGGGTCATCCTCTGCCGGGGCAAACACCCCGGTTGTCTGTTTCCGGTTTTCCGCCCTGCCCAGCCGCATCAGCATCTTCAGGTCGGCGCTGAAACCGCAGGCCGGACGCGCCCGGCCAAACAGCTGGCCGATGTCATCATAGCGCCCGCCACGGGCAATCTCCTGCCCGAGTCCGGGCACAAAAGCCGCAAATACAACCCCGGTATGATAGTGGTAACCGCGCAGTTCGGCCAGATCAAAATGCACCGGCACGTCCGGTCGCTGTTCCACCAGCAGCGCCGCCAGCCGTTCCAGCTGGGCCAGGGCAGACTGTACCGCCGCACCGGTACCGGCCAGCGAGTGCCGCGCCCGCTCCAGGGCATCGTCGCCGCTCAGACTGGCCAGCGAGGTGAGGCGCCGATGCGCCTCGGCGCCCAATCCATAGCTGTCCAGCAGTGCATCGATCTCCGACACCGCCTTGCGTTGCAGGGCGTCGAACAGGGCCAGTTCCTGCTGCTTGTCCAGGCCGCTCTCCTGTGCCAGGGCGCGAAAAATCCCCACATGGCCGAGATCGAGATAGACGTTGTCGATACCGGCCCGCTCCAGGGTCTTCAGCATCAGACAGAGGATCTCGTGGTCACTCTCCTCGCCCGAATGGCCGTAGAGTTCGGCGCCGATCTGCACGGGTGAACGGGAACCGGCAAAACCGTCATTGCGGGTATTCAGCACCGTCCCGACATAACAGAGGCGCGTGGGACCTTCCCGCCGCAACTGGTGGGCGTCGATGCGTGCGGCCTGGGGGGTGATATCCGCCCGGATGCCCAGGGTTCTGCCGGTAATCTGATCCGTCAGTTTGAAGGTGCGCAGATCCAGATCCCCGCCGGTACCGGTCAGCAGCGATTCCAGATATTCAATAAAGGGGGGTGATACCAGGTCGTATCCCCAGCCGTTGAACTGGTCGAGAAGATCCCGGCGCAGCATTTCCAGCTGAAGTGCCCTGGGGGGGAGCAGTTCATCAATTCCCTCCGGCAACAACCAATGTGCATTGTTCATGGTTTTCTCAATCTAATTCACAAGATAGAGTGTCAGCACGCCCAGGACCATACTGACCAAGCCGCTGACCCGTAAGGATTTGTCGTCCATCTTGGCAATAGTCAACATCATACCCTTGGTTGCACCGGGACTGAGAAAGGGAACAATCCCTTCGATCACCATCACCAGCGCCAAGGCGATCAACAAGTCGTGCCACATATCACTGTCCGCATACGCTCCCGCGCAATATCGTGCTTCGCGTTATAAGTCCATCCCTGGACAAAAAAAGGCCGGGGGAATAACCCGGCCGGAATATTCTGGTTTGTTTGGACAGGGGGGCTGATTCTGCCAAACCAGGCCCCACTTGTCCATTTCTGCCGCGAGCGGCAGGTGGATACGCCTCAGTTTTCTATTTTTCTACCTTCCGCATTTTTGAAGTAGCGGAAGAATTCCGACTCCGGATCCAGCACCATCATATTGCCGCTGTTGTTGAAGGTCTTGTCATAGGCGTTAAGACTGCGGTAGAAGGAATAGAACTCCTCATTTTCGGTAAATGCCCGGGCATAGATTTCCGCCGACAGGCCATCCCCCTCACCTCGGGTCTCTTCCGACTCCTTGTAGGCATTGGCCAGGATCACCACCCGTTCGGCGTCGGCGTTGGCACGGATCTTCTCCGCCTCCTCGGCACCCAGGGCGCGCAGGTCGGCCGCCACCCGCTCACGCTCCGCGCGCATGCGATCATAGACCGATTGACTCACCTCTTTGGGCAGATCGATCTGCTTTACCCGCACGTCCAGGACTTCAATTCCCAGCTCCGCGGCCTTTTCATCGGCGTCCTTGGTCAGCAGGGCCATGATCTCGGCACGTTCGCCCGATATCACCTCCTGGATGGTGCGCTTGCCGAATTCATCACGCAAACTGGTATTGATCCGTTCCGACAACAAGCGTGTAGCATTGGCCTCATTGTCACCGGTGGCGCGGAAATACTGCGCCGGATTGACAATGCGCCACTTGGCGTACGAGTTGACGATCACATCCTTCTTCTCGTTGGTCAGGAATCGCTCCGGATTCGAGTCCAGGGTCTGGATGCGGCCATCAAACTTTTTCACGTTCTGAATAAAGGGAATCTTGAACTGGAGGCCGGGTGAATAGTCGGAATCGACAATCCGGCCAAACTGCAGCTTGATTGCCATCTCCCACTGATTCACCACAAACAGGGTTGAGAGGGCCAGCCCGATCAGCAGGACAATGCCGATAAAAAAGATACCGATCTTTCCACTGTTCATTAGCGAACCCTCCTGCTGCGGCCGTCATCAAGCCGCGAGGTATCCACGGACTCGCTCACAGACGGTGTCTGCGCGCGGGTGTTGCTTCTGCTGGTCTCCGGCCTTGCCTCGATCAGTTTGTCGATAGGCAGATACATCAGGCTATTCCCGGCCTTCACATCCATAATCACCTTGTTGGTACTTCCCATAACCTGTTCTATTGTCTCCAGGTAGAGGCGTTGCCGGGTGACTTCCGGCGCCTTCTCGTACTCTCTCAGCACCGCCAGAAAACGCGAGGTTTCACCCTCGGCCTCCGCGATCACCTGCTGCTTATACGCCTTGGCCGCAGCGACCACGCGCGCAGCGGCACCACGCGCGCGCGGCACCACATCGTTGGCGTAGGCCTCAGCCTGGTTCTCCTGACGAGCCTTGTCCTCGCGCGCCTTGATCGCGTCGTCAAACGCACTCTTCACCGGCTCGGGCGGTTTTGCCGGCTGGGTGTTCACACTGGTCACGACGAGGCCGGTTTTGTAAAAGCTGATCAAATCCTGGATACGCTGTTTGATATCGCTGGCGATCGAACCACGCCCCTCGGTGAGGATGAAATCGAGCTTGCTCTTACCGATGGTTTCACGCAGTGCTGTCTCGGTTGCGTCACGAATGGTCTTGTCCGGCTCACGATCCTGGAACAGGTATTCCACCGGGTCCTGCACCCGGAACTGTACCGTCAGTTCGATATCGACAATATTCTCGTCCCGGGTCAGCATGGTGTCTTTCAACGGAAACGTGGAGATCCGATCCACGTTCACCTTGATGACGTCGTCCACTACCGGAACAAGGAAGTTGAGACCCGGTTGAGTCACATCATGATAGGCGCCGAAACGCAGTACCACCCCGCGCTCGGCCGGGGCAATGGTATAGAAGCTCTTGAAACCGAGCAGCACGATCAGACCCAGCAGCACCAGACCGATGATCCCTTTGGTGCCCGCGGGACCGCCCACCGGGCCGCCGCCGGAACGGTTACCACCGTTTCCGCCCTTGCCGCCGAACAGTCCGCCCAGCTTGTCCTGCATCTTCTTGACCACTTCATCCAGATCAGGCGGGCCTTGATCACCACCCTTGCCACTCCAGGGATCTTTATTGTCTCCCCCCGGTTCATTCCAGGCCATTGATAACTCCAGTCTTTCTCGTATTAAACAATACACCCGGAGGATACTTCACAAACATCCGGGCAGCGAATTTCTCTTAACTTAACATTCCCAGGGCCAACAGCGAACACTTTATTGCTTATCTGATCACCAGGCGGCTCTCCAGGGCCGACTCCTGCTGCAGCAGACGGTCATAGGCGACTTTCGGCAGATCGATCTCCATATCCCAGCCACCCGTATCGGTAACCTGTTCCGAGATGACCCCGCCCAGCTCGAAAAGGCGCGCGCGAAGGCGGCCATCGGCAGGTTGCAGTTGCAGCAACCTGTGCACATGTTCCTGATGATAAAACTCCGCTAATGCCTCCATCAGCAGTTCCACGCCTGCACCGCTGAGCGCCGACAGCCAGACTCGTTTGACCAGACCATCTTCACTACGTTCGATTCGCGGCGCCTCCGTGTCCAGGAGGTCTATTTTATTGTAGATTTCGATCTGCGGGATCCGCTCCGCACCGATCTGTTTCAGTACGTCATTCACCTCCGCGACACAGACCGCCCGCTGCGCGCTGGCCGCGTCGATCACATGCAGCAACAGTGAGGCTTCGGAGGTCTCCTGCAGGGTCGACTTGAAAGCGGCTACCAGTTCATGGGGAAGGTGGGAGATGAAGCCTACCGTATCCGCCAGGATGCAGCCACCCTCGCCCGGCAGGTCCAGGCGGCGCAGGGTCGGATCCAGGGTAGCAAACAGCTGATCCTGGGCATAGACCTCCGCATCGGTCAGCATGTTGAACAGGGTCGATTTGCCGGCGTTGGTGTAGCCGACCAGTGAAACCGTCGGGATCTCGGCCTTGCTGCGGGCCTTGCGGCCCTGATTCCGCTGGCTATCCACTTTTTCCAGTCGTCTGCGGATCTGGGCAATGCGGTGATTGAGCAGGCGCCGGTCGGTTTCCAGCTGGGTTTCACCTGGACCACGCAGCCCGATACCACCTTTCTGGCGTTCAAGGTGAGTCCAGCCACGCACCAGACGGGTGGAGAGATGCCGCAACTGTGCCAGCTCCACCTGCAGCTTGCCCTCGAAAGAGCGGGCGCGCTGGGCAAAAATATCCAGGATCAATCCCGTTCTGTCGACCACCCGACACTTGAATTCGCGTTCCAGATTGCGCTCCTGGCTTGGCGACAGCTGATGGTTGAAAATCACCAGCTCCGCCTCCTCGGCCTGGATCAGATCCCTGATCTCATCCGCCTTGCCACTCCCTACAAACAGACGCGGGTCCGGCGACCGCCTGCTGCCGCTGACCAGACCGACGGGCGTCGCTCCGGCGGAAACCACCAGTTCCCGGAACTCGTCGAGCTCTTCAGGATCGGCCTTGGCCTGCATATCCACATGAACAAGGATCGCCTTCTCGCCTACTTTTGGACGTTCAAACACTACCAACCTCACGCGGACCTGGAGCTATGGACCGATCGACCCTGGAACCGGGTAAACACTTTTTTAACGCTGGGAAACAAATGATCAAGGGCATAATGTCTGATTGAAGCGGACGATAGATGGGAGCGTTCTTGGAGATCTGAAGATTGGCATCTGTTCTGAACCGGCTTTGGACCGTATCGCCTCTAACCACAGAACGAGATGGAGAAAATGACATCCCAGATTATAACCGATATCCAGCAGTGGCGGTCGGATTCGGCGCGGGTGTGTTGCGACGCCTGCCGTTGACGCCTTCGCCACAACGGCAGGTCGTCGTCGCTTTACCAGGTTGATCAGCTGTTACCAGGCTCAATCGGTTCGTCACCGGTCGGCATCTGCAAACGCACATTCCTGGCGGGGACCACCGTCGAGATGGCATGTTTATACACCATCTGGCTGACGGTGTTCTTCAGCAAGACCACAAACTGATCAAATGATTCGATCTGCCCCTGCAGCTTGATTCCATTCACCAGGAAGATCGAAACGGGTATACGCTCTTTTCGCAGCGTGTTGAGGAAAGGGTCTTGTAGACTTTGCCCCTTGGACATCGGAATTCTCCTTATTGTAATATCGCGTCGGTATTTAAAAAATAGCTTATGGTACAAGCTTGTACCAGAAAAAAGTCCAATAATTCGCCAGTATTTTCACGCACAGCTCACACTGTTAGCCCAAACTGAGGCCGGAACGGACTATTTTCAAGGCCTGCTGTAAAATATTCCCCGCCTCTTCATCCAGCCAGTGCACATCCGGATAGGAGCGCAGCCAGGTGAACTGGCGCTTGGCCAGCTGCCGGGTGGCGATAATGCCCCGCTCGATCATGGTTTCCCGATCCCACTCTCCCCGCAGGTAGCGGATCATCTGGCGATATCCCACCGAACGCAGGGAGGGCATCTCGGGCCGCAGATCATCCCTTTCCAGTAGCTGCCGCACCTCTGCCTCGAACCCCTCGGCGAGCATTTGGTTGAAGCGTTCGGCAATCCGCCGGTGCAGCACCGCCCGCGATTGGGGTGCCCGGGCCAGTTTGACCAGCCGATAGGGTAATTCATTCCGCTCCGCCTGCCGCTGCAGCCGGGACAGGGGCTGCCCGGTCAGACGATAGACCTCCAGTGCCCGCTGGATTCGCTGCGGATCGTTGGGATGAATCCGCGCCGCCGCCGCGGGGTCGACCCGCATCAGCTGGGCATGCAGCGCCTCCCATCCCGATTCCCCCGCCTCCCGTTCCAGGTCAGCGCGGATATCGGGATCCGCTTCCGGCAGACGCGAGAGTCCGTACTCCAACGCCCTGAAGTAGAGCATGGTGCCGCCCACCAGCAGGGGAATGCGCCCACTGGCGCTGATTTCGGTCATTTCGGCCAGCGCATCCGCGCGAAAGCGGGCCGCCGAGTAGGCCTCGGCGGGATCGCAGATATCGATCAGGCGGTGTGGGGCCAGGGCCAGCTCGGCGGCATCCGGCTTGGCGGTGCCGATATCCATGCCGCGATAGACCAGCGCCGAATCGACACTGATGATCTCACAGGGCAGATGCCGGACCAGCTCAATGGCCAGCGCGGTCTTGCCGGAGGCGGTGGGGCCCATCAGGAAGATGGCCGGCGGCAGTGTCCGGTCAGTGGTCCGATCGGTCACTATTGCCCCCGCAGAAACAGCTTATCGAGCCGGGCCAGATCCAGTTGTACCCAGGTGGGACGCCCGTGATTGCACTGATCGCTGCGCTCGGTGCGCTCCATGTCCCGCAACAAGGCGTTCATCTCCTCGACGGTCAGGCGTCGATTGGCCCTGACCGAACCGTGACAGGCCATGGTGGCCAGCACCTGGTTGATCTCGTCGCGGATGCGCTCGCTGCTGCCATGCACCACAAGGTCCGAGAGGATATCCCGCAACAACTTCTCCGCGTCCGCCCCCTGCAGCAGCACCGGTATGGCGCGCACCACCAGGGTCTCGGCGCCGAGCCGGTCGACCTCCATGCCCAGTTCACTGAACAACGACCGATGGGTCTCCGCCAGGTCGGCCTCCCGGGCACTCACCGCAACCGAGACGGGCACCAGCAGCGGCTGGCGACTGATACCCCCCTCCAGCACCGCCCGCTTGAAGCGTTCATAGGTGATCCGCTCGTGCGCGGCATGCATGTCCACCAGTATCAGGCCGGTGGCGTTCTCGGCGAGGATATAGATCCCCTTCAGCTGCGCCAGGGCGAACCCGAGGGGCGGGACTTCATCGGCCGACTCATCCACCGCGGCCAACGATGCCGGGGACGGCCGCTGCATTTCAAAACTGGACTGATAGCCCGGCTGATAACCGGCCTGGCGCTCCTGTACCTGAAAGCCCAGCGGGCGCTGGTAGGCAACCGGAGCGGTGCCGGATACCGGGGACGTCGGCTGTTCCACCTCCAGCAGGCGGATCTCCCCGGTGGTGCGGTCGACCTCCTGTCCCGGCCGGGTATCCGCCAGCACCTGGTGCAGGGTGCGATAGATAAAGCCATGCACCATTCGGCCGTCACGGAAACGCACCTCATGTTTGGCCGGGTGCACATTCACGTCCACCTGCAGTGGATCGAGATCGAGATAGAGCACATAGGCCGGGTGGCGACCGTGAAACAGCACATCCTGAAACGCCTGACGCACGGCGTGGGTCACCAGCTTGTCCCTGACCATGCGTCCGTTGACATAGAAGTACTGCATATCGGCCTGGCTGCGGGAAAACACCGGACGGGCCACCCAGCCACGCAGGGCAAGTCCGGCCTGGTCCCGATCGAGATGAATCACCTGTTCCAGGAACGCGGGCCCCAGCAGACCGGCGAGCCGCCGCTCCTGTTCCTGCAACTGTTCGGCCAGCGGGAGGGTAAACAGCTCTTTGCGGTTGTGCGAGAGCGTGAACGAGACATCGAACCGGCTCAGGGCGAGCCGCTTCAGCTGGGTCTCGATGTGCGCAAATTCGGTCTTCTCAGTTCGCATGAACTTGCGCCGCGCCGGGGTGTTGTAGAAGAGATCCCTGACCTCCACCGTGGTGCCCTGGGGATGGGCGCTTGGCGCCGGGTCGGCGATCTGCTCCCCGCCATCGCCGCTGACACTCCAACCACTCTCCTGCCCGCTGGCCCGGGAGGCGATGGTGAGACGCGAGACGGAGGCGATGCTCGGCAGCGCCTCTCCCCGGAACCCCATGCTGCTGACCCGTTCCAGCTCTTCCAGTGTGCCGATCTTGCTGGTGGCGTGGCGCGACAATGCCAGCCGCAGATCTTCGGGATGGATCCCACCGCCGTTGTCACGTACCCGGATCAGTTTCCCCCCGCCCTGCTCGATATCCACCTCGATGCGGGTGGCGCCGGCATCCAGACTGTTCTCCACCAGCTCCTTGATCACGGAGGCGGGACGCTCCACCACCTCACCGGCAGCGATCTGGTTGATTAATTGTGCGGGAAGTGCCTGTATGCGCATATAAACCTTGTCGATTGGCCGGGACGCGACGCCTGCAGCGGCCAACCGCTTCCCGGACCTGATGTACGGATTGAATACTGGATTATAACCAGTAATAAGAAGCGGGCGTGAGGTGTCGGGGCGTTTATCGGGTGACAGAGGTAATCCCCCGGCATTACCGGGGGATCCATCAGCTTTGACCCATGCATCGATCGAGCGCCGCTGAATGAAGTTGGCAGATGGACTCTCGCCAAGTCGCCAAGCACGCAAAGGTTTAAAGACAAGGGTTGGCTTTCCTAGGCGCGCTTGGCAAGAGTAAAAATTCCTTACCGATTCGGGGCCGGGAAGGAACCCTGGGCAAGCAAGGTGGTTCGGCCGCGCTGGGCAGCTCAGGTACCCGGAATCACCAGCACCTGACCGACCTGGATCACATCGTCGGCGATGCCGTTGGCGGATTTCAGACTGGCCAGGCTGATGTTATAGCGATCGGCGATCGCCCCCAGGGTATCGCCCCGGGTAATGGTGTGCTGCCTGGATTTCAACTGGGCCAGTAGCGTGCCCGGCGGCGGGCTACCGTGGAAGTAACCGCGCAGACCGTCCATGATGGCGCCCGCCACCTTCTGCTGATGCCTCGGGTCCAGCAGCTTGCGCTCCTCTTCCGGATTGGAGATGAAGGCCGTTTCCACCAGAATCGAAGGCACATCGGGCGATCTCAGGACCGCAAACCCGGCCTGCTGCACCGTCGGCTTGTGGGTTCTGCCAACCCGTCTCAGCCGACCCAGGACGTTGCCGGCCACTTCATGGCTGGCCTGGCCGGTACCGGTCTGGGAGAGATCCAGCAGCACCGAGGCGAGCACATCATCCTTGTCTTCCAGCTTGACGCCGCCGATCAGATCGGCACTGTTTTCACTCTCGGCCAGCCAGCGTGCCGCCTCGCTCGACGCGCCACGCTTGGAGAGGGTATAGACCGACGAGCCGCGCGCCTTGGGATCGCGGAAGGAATCGGCGTGAATGGAAACGAACAGATCCGCGCGATGCGAACGGGCCAGGTCCATCCGCTTGCGCAGGCCGAGATAATAGTCACCATCCCGGATCATCACCGCCTTCATCCCGCGCTCTTTTTCGATCAATCCGGCCAGTTTGCGGGCTATGGCGAGCACCACCTGCTTTTCATAGGTTCCGCGTCGCCCAATGGCACCCGGATCTTCACCGCCGTGTCCCGCGTCAATGGCCACGATGACATCCCGCATGCCGTTGCTGTCCAGCTGCTTTACCGGTTTCTGCACGGCCTCACCCGGCTTACGCGCCGCTTCGCCATACAGATCCACCACCAGTCGATGCCCGTACTGACTGTTTGGCCGGAGGACGAAACTCTTTGGATGAATCTGGGTATCGAGATCCAGCACCACCCGCAGGGAGCCGTCCTCGCGCTGCGCACTGCGCAACTGTTTGATCAGGGGATTGTCGCTCACCGCCGGCATGGGGCCGGTCAATCGGGCGCCTTTGATATCGATCACCAGTCGGTCGGGCTTTTTCAGGGTAAAGAGTTTGTGATTGACCGGATGGCTGGTATCGAACACCAGTCGGGTATGGTCCGGTGCCGCCCAGATACGCAGATTATTGACCACAGTCTGGCCCGCCAACAGCGGCCAGCAGACCAACATCAGCAGGATTGCGGCTATCTTCCTCATGTTCTTGTCGTTGGTTCCCGTGCCAAGTGACCTGATGCAGGGAAAAGATAGCATGTGGAATTAATAAATACCAGAAATATCTATAAGATAGGAAGCTAACCTACATTCAACTCTTAACTTGTAGCTCCAGCACCCCGCGTAACTTTTCCAGGGTTTCCGCACCGGCCCCGGTCTCCGCCTCGAAGGTCAGTTCCCGCCCCCCCTGACGATAGCGGATGCGCACCATCAGATCCGGCGGCGGCAGCGCGCCCCGCCCCTGCTCGGGCCACTCCACCAGTATCACCGCATCCTCCTGCAACATATCCCGCAGGCCCAGATACTCAATCTCGTCCGGATCGGCGAGTCGATAGAGATCCAGGTGATAACAGCGTCGCGCGCCGATCTCGTAGGGCTCGATCAGGGTGTAGGTCGGACTCTTGACCGATCCCTTGTACCCGAGTCCACGCAAAAAGCCCCGTGTCAGGGTGGTCTTGCCCGCACCCAGGTCCCCGGTCAGATAGATCAGACAGGCGGTTGGCGCCACCCGGGAGAGCGCTGCCCCGAGCGTCTCCTGCTCCTGCTCGGTAGCGGCCGTGATCCGCAGCATTCAGCCGGCCTCCGGATTCATCAGGCGGCGGATCGCGGGCAACAGGTCGGTCGCCAGCATCCCCCGCTCACCACCCCCGGCCGCCAGATCGGCCGCCGCCCCATGCAGGCAGGCACCCATCTCCGCCGCCATTTCGATCGGTTCACCCTGGACGATCAGAGACCCGATCACACCGGTCAGCAGATCGCCCATCCCGCCGCTGGCCATGCCCGGATTGCCTTCACGGCAGAGCCCGGTGAGCGCTTCCGCCTCACTCGCGATCAGGGTGCCGGCCCCCTTCAACAACACCACCCCGCCATAACGCCGTCGCAGCCGCGAAACCGCGCCGAACCGGTCGGACTGTATCTCCCGGGCCGAGCACCCGAGCAGTCGCCCCGCCTCTCCGGGATGGGGCGTCAGCACCCAGCCGTCGCGCCGTTCCGGCTCCTGGGCCAACAGGTTCAATCCATCCGCGTCCACCACCAGGGGCAGATCACACTGCAGCACCCGGCGCAACATGCGCTGCCCCCAGGGTCCCTGCCCCAGACCCGGCCCGACCGCCACCGCATCGGCCCGCGCCAGCAGCGGCAGCAGCTCCTCCGGTTGCGCCACTCCATGACACATCAGTTCCGGGCGCTGGCTGGCGATCAGCGCCGCATGCTCGGGGCGGGTGGCGATAGAGACCAGGCCGGCCCCGGTGCGCAACGCCGCCTCCCCCGCCATGCGGATGGCACCGAGAAGACCCGTCTCCCCCCCCACCAGCAGGAGATGGCCGCAATCACCCTTGTGCAGGGAACGGGCACGCGGCTTCAGACGCTCGGCAAAGGCCTGCCAGCGCAGCAGGCGGGCACTCCCCTCCACCGCCCGATACACCTCGGACGGCACCTCCAGGTCGGCAAAGGCGATTGCCCCGCAACAGGCCGGGCCTTCCGCGGTGAACATGCCCTGCTTGAGCCCGATAAAGCTGATGGTCGCCTGCGCCTGGATGGCGCAGCCCAGGATCCGGCCGCTATCCGCGTGGAGACCGGACGGGATATCCAGGGCAAACAGCGGCGCCGGATGCCGGTTGGCGGCCATCAGGGCCTCTGCCCAAGGCCCGCTGACGGCACGTTCCAGGCCGGTTCCCAGCACCGCATCCACAATCAGGTCGGCGGGGAAATTCAGATCGGCATAGGGTTCGATGGTGCCACCGGCCTGGAGAAACCGCTCGGCACTGGCCAATGCATCACCCCGCAGTTTTGCGCTGCCCCCCAGCTGCAGCAGGCGTACCGTCAGCCCGGCCTGCCGCGCCAGTCGCGCCACCACGAAACCATCACCGCCATTATTGCCGGTACCGCACAGCACGGTGATCGAGCGCGCTTCCGGCCAGCGTGCCCGCAGCAGCTCGAAGGCGGCACCACCAGCCCGCTCCATCAGGGTCAGGCCGGGGATGCCGTGCTGCTCGATGGCACAACGGTCCAGGGCGCGGACCTGTTCCGCCAGGTAGAGTCTTGCGGGAAGCTGTGATGGGTCGGTGATCAGCATGCTGAAATGAATCCGGCGTGACTTTTTGCCTATTGTAGGGTTTCCAGCGGGCTTTTGTCTCACCCGGCGGATGCTATTCTCAGCGCTATCGATGCTATGATAGCCCCCCACCATGTCAGACCCGCATTGCACAGACTACCAGGCCCTCGCCGAGCAGATCCGCGACTGGGGGGCCGCACTCGGCTTCCAGCAGGTCGGTATTGCCGACACCGACCTGACCCTGGCCGAGCGGCACCTCCATCAGTGGCTGGAGCGTGGCATGCACGGCGATATGGCATACATGGCCAGCCATGGCCTGAAGCGGTCACGTCCGGCCGAACTGGTGCCCGGCACCCTGCGCATCATCTCGGTACGCATGGACTACCTGCCGCCCGGCGATGATCCGGAGGCCGTTCTGGCGGACTCCGCGCGCGCCTTTATCTCCCGTTACGCCCTCGGCCGCGACTACCACAAGCTGATGCGCAGCCGGCTGCAGAAATTGGCCGACCAAATCGAGGCCGCCGTCGGCCCCTTCGGCTATCGTGCCTTCGTCGATTCGGCACCGGTACTGGAGCGGGCGTTGGCGGAGAAGGCGGGACTGGGCTGGACCGGCAAGCACAGCAATATTGTCAACCGCCGGGCCGGCTCCTGGTTTTTTCTCGGCGAACTCTACACCACCCTGCCGCTACCCGTGGACCGGGCGGAAGCGGACCACTGCGGCCGCTGCAGCGCCTGTATCGACATCTGCCCCACCCGGGCCATCGTCGCCCCCTACCAGGTGGATGCGCGCCGCTGCATCTCCTATCTGACCATCGAGCTGGACGGGGCGATCCCGGAGGCGTTGCGGCCGCTCATGGGCAACCGCATCTACGGCTGTGACGATTGCCTGATGGCCTGCCCCTGGAACCGCTTCGCCACCCCGGCGGCCGAGGCCGATTTCAGCCCCCGCAACGGCCTGGACAGTGCCAGCCTGTGCGACCTGTTCGCCTGGGATGAGGCCATGTTCCTGAAGCGCCTCGAAGGCTCGCCCATCCGCCGCATCGGCCATCAACGCTGGCTGCGCAACATCGCCGTCGCCCTGGGCAATGCCGAGACCACGCCGGCGATCCTCACCGCCCTCAATAGCCGGCGCGACGACCCGTCGGAACTGGTCCGGGAGCATGTGCGCTGGGCGCTGGCACGGCACAGCGGGTAACGACCGGGAGAGACGGCGACGTTCTGCCTGAATTGCCGCCATCGAGAGGAAATCGGGGGGAGCATTACAGGTTTGTCCTCCACCGCGAATTCAGGACAATTGTGTAATACCCCCAAACCGGGGGATACGGGAGGCCCGCCCCGGACCGGCCGCTACTGCTCCGTGGGCTCGGCGGCCGGCGGAATCCTCAGGAAGTGTTCACGGTAGTGCCGCAGTTCGTTGATGGAATCGCGGATGTCGTCCATCGCCAGGTGCCGGCCGCTCTTCACCACGCCCTTGGCGATTGCCGGCGCCCAACGCTTGGCCAGCTCCTTGAGGGTACTCACGTCCAGATTGCGATAGTGGAAGTAATCCTCCAGCTCGGGCATGCAGCGAGCCAGAAACCGGCGGTCCTGACAGATGCTGTTGCCGCAGATGGGCGAGGCCCCCTTGGGCACATATTGACGCAGGAATTCCAGGGTCTCCCGCTCCGCCTGCGCCTCGCTGTGGTCACTGGCCAGCACCCGCTCGGTGAGGCCCGATTTGGCGTGCTGGTTGGTGTTCCACTCGTCCATCGCCGCCATCACCTCCCGCGGCTGACGGATCGCGATCACCGGCCCTTCGGCAACGGTATTGAGATCGGCATCGGTGACGATGGTGGCGATCTCGATTATACAATCGTTTTGAGGATCGAGACCGGTCATCTCCAGGTCGATCCAGATCAAGTTTGTCGAATCCTGCGCCATCTCATTCCCCGCGGTTGATTATCTCCTGAATCCGTGACTTCAAGGCATGTCCCGGAGGTCTTGGGTGAGTGTATGCCGCAGGGATGCGGCATCCAAGCCTACAGGGATGTATTCACGGCGTCTCACCCAAGGCTTCCGGGATATGCACGCGAATACATAGGGTTGGCGGTCAAGCTGCGGATTCAGGTATCTGTTAAGCTGCGGCATTCTAGCAGAAGCGCCGCTATCTCTGTATCCTGTCGGGATGCACCTATTCACGCTCCTGTTCATTTCCGCCATTGCCATTGGGGTGCTGCTGCAACTCTGGTTGATGCAGCGGCAGCGGCAGCACGTGGCGGCCCATCGCGCCCAGGTACCCTCCGCCTTCGCCGACCGCGTGACCCTGGAAGAGCACCAGAAAGCCGCCGACTACACCCGCGCAAAACTCGCCATCGGCCACATCGGCCTGCTGATCGGGACCGGCCTGCTGCTGTTCTGGACCCTCGGTGGCGGCATCGATCTGCTCCATCGGCAGTGGCAGCAGTGGCCGGTTGATTCGCTCTGGGGCGGCATCGGCCTGATCTTCTCGGTCTCGCTCATCTCGGCGCTGCTGGAACTCCCCCTGGGCATCTGGAACACCTTTGTGCTGGAGGCGCGCTTCGGCTTCAACCGGACCACGCCGCGGCGTTTCATCACCGACCTGCTGCTGCAACTGCTGTTGGCGCTGTTGCTCGGCCTCCCCCTGCTCTGGGTGATCCTCTGGCTGATGGAGCGGGCCGGCGACAGTTGGTGGCTCGCCGCCTGGGCGGTGTGGATGGGCTTCATGCTGTTGATGATCTGGGTCTACCCCACCCTGATCGCGCCGCTGTTCAACAAGTTCACCCCCCTGGAAGAGGGGCCGCTGAAACAGCGCATCCAGGGCCTGCTGGAGCGCTGCGGCTTCACCAGCAAGGGCATCTTCATCATGGATGGCTCGAAACGTTCGGGGCACGGCAACGCCTACTTTACCGGCTTCGGCAAATACAAGCGCATCGTCTTCTTCGACACCCTGGCAGAGAGCCTGGATGGCGACGAGATGGAGGCGGTACTGGCCCACGAGCTGGGCCATTTCAAGCGCCGCCATATCCTCAAGCATCTGCTGCTCTCAACCACCATGTCGCTGCTCGGATTTGCCCTGCTCGGCTGGTTTGCCGGCCAACCCTGGTTCTACCAGGCACTGGGGGTAAGCGGTCAGAGCAGCGCCCTGGCGCTGCTGCTGTTCATGCTCGCGCTGCCGGTCTTCACCCAGTTCCTGCACCCGCTGATGGCGATCCTGTCGCGGCGCCACGAGTTTGAGGCGGACGACTATGCCGTGGCACAGGCGGGCGCGGAGCCGATGATCCAGGCCCTGGTCAAGCTCTACCGGGAAAACGCCAGCACCCTGACCCCCGACCCGCTGTACTCGGCATTCCATGACAGCCACCCCCCGGCACCGGTACGGGTGGCCCATTTGTCAGCTAAAATTCCCCCTGGTTCCACACCGGACAAGGAGACCGCATGAGACCGTTAACCACGCTGATCGGCACCATCTGCCTGACAGGCCTGGCCCTGGGCCAGGCCAACGCCTTCGACCTTGCAGCGGGCAAGGCACAGGTAGAGGAAAACTGCACCGCCTGCCATGGCAGTGAGGTCTATACCCGCAAGGAGCGGCGGGTGACCGGCCGCCAGGGACTCTCCACCCAGGTGCAACGCTGTCAACTGTCGCTCGATCTCAACTGGTTTGAGGACGAGGTGGAAAACAGCGCCGAACATCTGAATCAAACCTACTACCACTTCAGCGAGTAGCCGCTTTCGCATGGCAAAACGGAGATTGACCCAGCGGCAGCGGGAGCGCATCAAGGCGATCCAGGAGCGACGGCGAGACAAGCTGGAACAGCAGACGGATCTGGCGCTCAGCGAGGCCGACGAGGGTCAGTCCCGGGAAGGGCTGGTGGTGACGCGTCACGGCCAGAACCTGGTGGTGACCGACGACTCGGGCCACTACACCCACTGTCTCTCCAGACAGAATATCGGCCAGGTTGTCTGCGGTGACCGGGTGGTCTGGCAGGCGACCGGTGACAACCAGGGGGTGGTCACCGCCATCCTGCCGCGCGCAACGGCCCTGATCCGCCCCAACTACAGCGGTGAGGATCGCGCCCTGGCGGCCAACATCAGCCAGCTGGTCATCGTGCTGGCCCCCGAGCCTGCCCCCACCCCCTATCTGGTGGACCAGTACCTGGTGGCGGCGGAACAGATCGGTGTGAACACCCTGATCGCACTCAACAAACGCGACCTGATGGACCGGGACGCCCTGCACCGGTTCAAGCAGCAGTTCGGCCACTATACCGGGATTGGCTATCCGCTGATCGAGATCAGCGCCAAATTCGAGCATGGACTGGACCCGCTGATCGCGCAGTTGAAAGACCAGACCAGCATCCTGGTGGGGCAATCCGGAGTCGGCAAGTCCTCCCTGGTCATGGCACTGCTGCCGGATATCGAGATCCAGATCGGCCGCCTCTCCGTGGCCTCCGGCCTGGGCCGCCACACCACCTCCGCCACTACCCTCTACCACCTGCCTACGGGCGGTCAGCTGATCGACTCCCCGGGGGTGCGCAGTTTCCGCCTGGGACAGTTGAGCCTGGATGCGCTGGCCGGCGGCTTCATCGAATTCCATGACTTTCTGGGCCACTGCCGGTTCAGTAATTGCAGCCACCAGCACGAACCCGGCTGCGCCCTGCAAGCGGCGGTGGCGAGCGGGAAGATCGCCCCCCAGCGCCTGGCCAATTACCTGCACATGGCCGCGGGGATGAACGCACCCCACGGCCAGGGCTGATCGATGTCTACGCTGGAGATGCTCGAAGCATAGGACGGGCCGTGCCCGCCGACGGCGCCCATGGGATGCCGTATGGCTGAGGAGGCACCACGGATGGAACGAAGACACACGGATGTTGATCGAAAGCCGTCCAACGGGAGGCCGGCCGTGCAAGTGGGCATGGAGGTGCCCGACCGCGCGTTGCACGGTGAGCCGTCCGTGTCCATCCGTGTGATTCCGTGGTTCGGTTACGGTCGGTCGCGCATCACCCAGCCAGGGGCGCCCGATAACCGGTTTCGGGGCAGGAGACGAGGCAACGTAATCGCAACCTTCAGCGCATGGTCACCAGCTCTTCCGCCCCGGTGGGATGGATGGCGATGGTGTCGTCGAAGTCCCGCTTGGTGGCCCCCATGCGGATGGCCACGGCAAAACCCTGCAACATCTCATCGGCACCGAAGCCAATGATATGACAGCCGACGATCTTCTCCTGGGCACCGACACAGACCAGCTTCATCGCCACCTTGCTCTGACGCTCGGTAAAGGCGTGATACATGGGGGTGAAACGTGTCTGGTACACCTTGACCGCCTCGCCATGGGAGGCCCTGGCCTCATTCTCGGTCAGACCGACGGTGGCAATCGGCGGGTGCGAGAACACCACGCTGGGAACCAGCGAATAATCGAGCCGACGCTCCGCCATGCCGCCAAACAGCCGGTCGGAGAGGCGTCGCGCCGCCGCGATGGCCACCGGCGTCAACTGCGGCGCGTTGGTCACATCCCCCAGGGCATAGACACCGGATACCGCCGTATTCTGGAAGGCATCCACGCCGATGTAGCCCTCGCTGTCGCGGACGATTTCGGTATTTTCCAGCGCCAGTCCGGCCGATGCCGGGCGGCGTCCGATGGCCCAGATGAGCTGATCAAAGCCACCCTGCAGCTGGCCACTGCCGTTGCAATAGAGATCGAGGGTGCCATCATCGGCCCGCCCCACCCGTTCGATACGGGAAGAGGAGATGATATTGACCCCGTCATTGAGCATCTCCTCCATCAGGCTTTCGCGCAGCATGTCATCGAAGCGGCGCAGCAGATGCTCACCGCGCAGGAACATGGTCACCTCACAGCCGACCGCATTGAGCATGCCGGCCAACTCCACGGCGATATAACCGCTGCCCACCACCGCGACCCGGCGGGGCTGTTGCGCGAGCTCGAAAAAGCCGTCCGAGGTGATCCCCAGCTCCGCCCCTTCGATCTCCGGCACCACCGGGGAGGAGCCCGGGGTGATCACTATGTGCTCGGCCTGATAGCGTTCGCCGTCCACCTCCAGGGTGTGGTTGTCGACAAACCGGGCAAAGCCGTTGATCTCGTCGATATTGGAATCGGCCAGATAGGTGTGGTACCAGTTGTTGATATTGGCCACGTAACGGTTGCGTTCGGCCACCAGCCGGCCCCAGTCAAAACCCTCCCGCTTCAGCGCAAAACCGTAGGCCGCGGCGTCCTCCAGGGTGTGGGCGATGGATGCGCCGTACCACATGATCTTTTTCGGCACACAGCCCAGATTGACACAGGTCCCGCCCAGCCTGCCCGCCTCCACCACCGCCGTGCGCGCCCCGTATTTCGCCGCCCGCTCGGCCGCGGAGAGCCCGCCGCTTCCGCCACCAATGGCGATCAGATCATAGGTTTTGGCCATACATCACTCCTTCAGATATGGGATACTTGGCAGCCTGGCGGACCGCTACCGGTCCGTGGCGGCCGCGTCGACAGGCGGCCGGGTGCTGCATCCGGGCCTATTGTCCCAAGATGCGCCGCCGTTGGACAACCTTAATTATATGGAATAATCGCAAGTGATGAATTTTCTAACCTCCCTGGGATCAAGATTGGGCGACCTGGTGCGTCGCATTACCCTGCTCTACCATCCGCGGACTATGCGCGAAAAAGGCTGGCTCTGGTCCAGTGGGCTGGCGGCGGTCACGTTGCTGATTATCCTCTACGCATTCAGCATCTACTGGAGCCAGGAGCCGGAGAGCTTCGACATCCTGGAAAACACCCGCTGGGAACTGAGCGGCGCGGAGCGGGTCACCGGGGCGCATACCACGGCGGCGCTGATTCGGGTAATGGAGACCCTGCTGGATAAACCGGGCGGCTACCTGAGCAACGATGTCATGCCGCCCAGCGTGCTGCTGGACAACATCCCCAATTGGGAGTTCGGCGCCTTGGTGCAGTCACGCGACCTGGCCCGTGTCCTGCGCAACGACATCAGCCGCTCCCAGTCACAGTCCACGGAAAACCTGGACCTGTCCATCGCCGAACCGCAGTTCAACTTCAGTAACGACTCCTGGATACTTCCCTCGACCGAAGGTGAGTACCGTGAGGGCCTGAAGGCGCTGCGCCGCTACCTCTCGGAACTGGCGAAAAACGACGCCCAGAACACCCAGTTCTACGCCCGCGCCGACAATCTGAGGGTATGGCTTTCGGTGGTGGAGAAGCGTCTCGGCAGTCTCTCCCAGCGCCTCAGCGCCAGCGTCGGACAGGAGCGGCTCAACACCGACCTGGCCGGTGATCCGAATGCCATCCAATCCACCCAGGCGCCGGCCCGGATTGGTGTGCGCACGCCCTGGCTGGAGATCGATGACGTGTTTTACGAGGCGCGGGGATCGAGCTGGGCACTGGTCCATTTTCTGCGCGCCGTGGAGCTGGATTTCCACGACATCCTGGTGAAGAAGAACGCCCTGGTGAGCCTGCGTCAGATCATCCGCGAGCTGGAGGCGAGCCAGCAGTCGGTGATGAGTCCGATGGTGCTCAACGGCGGCGGTTTCGGACTGGTCACCAACTACTCGCTGGTCATGACCTCCTACATCTCGCGGGCCAATGCCGCCGTGATCGACCTGCGCAACCTGTTGAGCGAGGGCTAGGAGTCTGTCGGGCGGTTCCGCAATGGATCAGCGTTGGCGTTTTTTTCTATTAATTTGGATCAACCAAGGCGGGCAGCGCCTATCCCGG
>NZ_JAQGEI010000020.1 GCF_029017505.1 Sedimenticola hydrogenitrophicus | reverse complement strand
TACGCTACGTGGCCACCCTACGCGACTACAGGCCGTGCTGCAGTTTCAGCCGCAGCTGCAGTTTCTTGGCCTGTTTGAACGCCTCTTTGAGCATCAGCCGATGCAGCTCGTTCAGGTCATCGGGGTTGATGCGGTTGGTGTCGTCCGGATCCTCCGCCAGCAGCTGCTGGCGAAAGCGGAAGCGCTGGATCAGGTAGAACGACTCCACCTCCCCGGCCACCTGTTCGGCGGACAGGCGCAGCGGTTCCGCCACCGCCCGCAGGCGGTCCCCGGTGCTGGTGGCCCAGACCCCGTACATCAGGCTCCAGATCCGCGCCGCGTCGACGAACGGCCGTGCTCCGAAGCATTTCAGGTCGATGCTGTGGGGGTGTTCCACGCCGCCGTCAAAGACAAAGCCGCCGGTCCAGCCGAGCGGTGGCGTGCAGGTCAGCGCCTCTTCCGCCATGGCGCGCAGAAAGCGCGGATGCTCCGGGGGTTGCGGCAGCAGCCAGTTGCGCAGTGCATCCACCAGCTCATAACGGCCATACAGCGGGCGGAAATCGAAGAAGATGGTGCTGTTCAGCAGCGCCTTGGGGTCGGGGGTGTGCATCCATTCGCTGAACCGCCCCTTCCACTCGTCCAGGCTCAGGCACCAGGCCGGATTGCCGGCCATGATGCCGCCGCGGCAGAGGCTGAAACCGCAGGCGTCCAGCCCCTTGTTGACGGCCCGGGCGAAGGGCAGGAACGCCTGGCGCAGCGCGGCGGCGGCGCCGGCGTCATCGGCCTGGAATACCAGTCCGTTGTCCTGGTCGGTGGCGAAGGTCTGCTCCAGCCGCCCCTCGGAGCCCATAACCATCCAGCACCAGGGCACGGCGGGCAGGTCGAACTCATCCTCGATCAGCTCGATGACGCGCATCACCACCAGGTCATTGAGGGCCGACATCCAGTGGCAGATGGCCTCGGCGCTCATGCCGCCGTTGAACAGCTCGGCGCCGCGCTGGCGGATGGCGGCGGCGGCGTGGGCCATGTGCGCCACATCCATGGCGGCGGTGACGCCCTCGGCCAGCAGATCGGCGCCGCCGCCGCGCAGACCGAACAGGTCGGCCCGGGAGATGACGTTGCAGAGGCGACCATCGGCCTCCAGCAGCACGATATGCCGCACCCCGCGCTTTGCCATCAGCACGGTGGCCCGGTGCGACGGGGCGTCGGCCGGCAGGGTCAGGGGGGCGGCCGTCATCATCCCGGCAACCGGCTCATCGAGGCCGCCGCCGTCCAGGGTGATGGCGTACACCAGGTCGTTCAGGGTGACGATGCCGAGCGGCAGGCTCGCCTGCTCATCCACCACCACCAGGGTGTCGGCCTGCATCTGGTTCAGGCCGGCCAGCGCCTCGCGCACCGTGGCGGAGGGGGGCAGGGTGAGGGGTGGCCGCTGCACCAGCTGGCGCAGCGGGCCCTCGACAAAGCCGGGGCCGGCCGCCTGGCTGTAGGCGCCGCTCATCTCCAGGCGTGTCTCGCTGTCGTGCACCATATGGGTGGGCCTCCTCATGTCGTCGGTTGCAACAGCGCCTTCACCTGGCTGACCAGCTCCCGGGTGGCGAACGGCTTGGTGATGTAGGCGTCGGCTCCCAGCGCCAGCCCCTTCTCCTTCTCCGCGTCGCGCCCCTTGGCGGTCAGCATGACGATGCGCACCCCGGCCAGTTCCGGGTCCTGGCGCACCGCCTCGCACACCTGGAAACCGTTCAGTTTCGGCATCATGATATCGAGCAGCACCAGGTCGGGCCGGTCGTCGCGGATCCGCCGCAATCCCTCCTCGCCGTCATGGGCCACCGAGACCTCATAGCCCTCCCGTCGCAACAGGTAGTCAACGGAGATGGCGATGTTCTTTTCATCATCCACGATCAGAATATGCTGGCTCATCACTTGGTCCTGTCTCGCTTGCCGACAGCGTGCTGCTGCCTTTTGGCATCCTAAAGGAGAAGATAGCACCCTTTCCGGGTTGGTTTTCCACCCACAGGTGGCCGCCGAAGTGCTCGATGATCTGGCGGCTGATCGGCAGCCCCAGGCCGGTGCCCATGGGGTTGGCCAGGTTGTCGCCGTCGCCGCGCTGGAATTTCTCGAAGATCAGCTCCTGCTGCCCGGCGGCGATACCGGGTCCGTTGTCCGCCACGCTCACCAGGAAGTCGGTCTCGCCACCGCTCAGGGTGACGGCGATGCGGCCGTTGCCGGAGGGGACAAACTTGACCGCGTTGGAGAGCAGGTTGAGCATCACCTGCAGCAGCCGGTCGCGATCCGCCGAGACGCGGAAATCGCCCTCCGGGATGCGCGTCTCCACCTCCGCCCCCTTGTCGCGGAACAGCTGGCCGGTGGTCTCGATGGATTGGCGGATCAGTTCCGCCAGATCCACCTCGCCGGTAGTCCACTCGCCGCGCCCCGATTCGATCCGTGCCAGATCCAGCACCTGGTTGACCAGCCGGGTCAGGCGTTCGGTTTCACCGACGATAATGCCGAGAAACCGCATGCGGTCATCCAGTTTTATCCGTGGGTCGTCGAGCAGCATCTCCGAGAAGGCGCGGATCGAGGTGAGGGGGGTGCGCAGCTCGTGGGTGACCGAGGACATGAAATCGTCCTTCAACTGGTCCAGCTCCTGCAGCCGCGTATTGGCCTCGCGCAGTTCGGCGGTGGCCGCCTCCAGCTCCCGCGACTTCTGCTCCAGCTCCTTGCTGTAGGCGCGGATGCGCGAGGCCTCGTCGAGGATACCCATCACCTCCTCCAGGCCCAGAGGCTCCTCCTGGGCTACCGAGGCGACCATCACCCGCGCCGAGGCGCTGCCGATGGCGCCGGTCAGCAGGGTCTCGGCGAAGTGCACCGTCTCCGCGTCCGCCGGCTGGGCCGGGTTATAGCCGGTACCCCGGTTCCGGGAGAATTCGGCGAACGCCGTGTCGACCTTGTCGCGGCCGAGAAAGCGGCTGGCCAGCCGCTTCAGCTCGGCGACCTCGGCATTGCCGCGCCACAGGCCGATGGCCGGGCGGTCGTACTTCATGGCATCCACGAACAGGCTGGCCTGGGCGGTCTCTTCGGCATTGGGCGGCCGCAACAGGGAGACCATCAGGTAGGCGCCGATGTTCGCGGTCAGGCTCCAGAACAGGGTGTGACTGATCTCGTTCATCCCCTCCAGGCCGAACAGCGCCTGAGGGGCCAACAGGTGGATGCCGAAGGGACCCGACTCCAGAAACGCCATTGGCAGCCAGCCGGACTTGGCGAACGAGGGCAGCAGCAGGGTGTAGAGCCAGACCGTGAAACCGGCGCCCAGTCCGGCCAGGGCGCCCGCCTGGGTCCCGCCACGCCAGTACAGCCCGCCGATCATGGTGGGGGCGAACTGGGCCACCGCGGCAAAGCTGATCAGGCCGATGGAGACCAGGGCGTAGGCCTCGCCGGCGACATGGAAGTAGGTGTAGCCGAGCAGCAGGATGCCGAAGATCGCCCCGCGCCGCACCCGCAGCAGCACCGCGGTGAGGTCGGCCGGCACGCTGCGGGTGCGCCAGTGGCGCAGCAGTACCGGCATCACCAGGTCGTTGCAGACCATGGTGGAGAGGGCAATGGTCTCGACGATCACCATGCCGGTGGCGGCCGACAATCCGCCCAGGTAGGAGAACATGGCCAGCAACTCCTGGCCGTGGGCGATCGGCAGGGTCAGCACGAAGGTGTCGGCATCGACGCGGCCGTCGGGGAACGCCAGCTGGCCCGCCAGGGCGATCGGCAGGACAAAGATATTGATCAGCAGCAGGTAGAGCGGGAACAGCCACACCGCACGGGAGATGTGGCGTTCGCTGCTGTTCTCCACCACCGCCACCTGGAACTGGCGCGGCAGCAGGATTACCGCCATGGCGGCGAGAAAGGAGAAGGTGAACCAGTTCTGGTCGGAGACCGAGGTGGCATTCATCATCGACTGCAGCAGCCCGGCCTCTTGAGCCTGCTGCATGATGTCGGCGAAGCCGCCATAGAGGCCGAAGGTGACAAACAGGCCGACCGCGGTCAGCGCCACCAGTTTTACAATCGACTCGAAGGCGATGGCCGCCACCAGTCCCTCGTGGCGCTCGCTGGCGTCCAGGTGGCGGGTACCGAACAGGATGGTGAACAGCGCCAGCAGCAGCGCCACATAGAGCGCGGTGTCCTGCCAGATCGGCAGGGCGGTGGCACTGCCCGGCATGGTGATGTCCGGGTAGTGCATGAGGATGGTGAAGCTGTTGGAGACCGCCTTCAGTTGCAGGGCGATGTAGGGCACCACGCCGACCACGGCGATGACGGTGACCAGCCCGCCCAGCAGGTGGCTCTTGCCGTGGCGTGAGGATATGAAGTCGGCAATCGAGGTGATGCGCTGGGACTTGCTCACCCGGATCATCTTCAGCAACAGGAATACCCAGAGCGCCGCCCCCAGGGTGGGTCCGAGGTAGATGGGCAGGAAGCCGATGCCGCTCTGCACGGCGCGGCCGACACTGCCGTAGTAGGTCCAGGCGGTGCAGTAGACCGCCAGCGAGAGGGCATAGACCGTGGGGTGGGCGATCACCGAGCGCCCCTGGTCGGCGCGCCGGTCGGCCCAGTAGGCGATGGCGAACAGCAGGCCGAGATAGAGAAACGAGGTGACGACGATGAGCGGCCCGCCGAGCATCACTTCTTACCGCCGATGATCAGGGCCATGGCGGCGATCAGGATGGCCCAGACAGTGAACAGGTAGAGGTAGATCAGCGGGATGCCGAACCAGAACACTGGCCGGTCGAACAGTGACACGATGGGAGAGAACAGCAGCAGCATGCCGGTGAGAAACACCGCCAGCAGTCGTTGACTGGTGAGAATGGCGCGTCGCATCCAAGCCCTCTTGGTGGTGACTTTTATTCATCCAAGTATAGGACAAAGCCATGCCGGGGGGCAGTGGTATGGCGGGTGGTCACTCCAGATCCGACGCAGGGCAACCCTCGTGGTTGCCCGATGTTCCCGGGCATCCGCAAAAAGGGCAGGCACGGGGGCCTGCCCCTACGGGCCGGTGCGGGGGTCGTCCCGGCTCCTCGTTCCCACGCTCTGAGACTGTGAAAGAATTGCCAAATGACGCGAAAAGGGGGGTACCCAAACCCTTCCCGAGGTGGCGATCGCCTCTCTACGGGCTTCTCAGGCGGTCAATTTTTTTGCCGCGTTGATCAGCCCGAATACTTTCACAGTCTCTCTGCGTGGGAATGCATACCCGGCGGCAATGGTGAGGAGTGGTACATGGATGTACCGTTTACGGACCTGAGGATGGCATGCGCCCCTCGGTCTTATCCACCACGCGTATTCAACGTGCGCCGATCAGCTCGATGGGGTAACCGTCCGGGTCTTCGACAAAGGCGATGATGGTGCTGCCGGCGTTCATCGGCCCGGCCTCGCGCAGGATCCGGCCGCCCTGCGCCTTGATCTGCTCGGTGGCCTGGTAGACGTCGTCCACCTCGATGGCGATATGGCCGTAGCCGTTGCCCAGGTCGTAAGAGTCCACGCCCCAGTTGTAGGTCAGTTCGATGACGCTCTGTGCCGACTCGTCACCGTAGCCGAGAAAGGCGAGGGTGAATTCACCCTCCGGGTAATCCTGCTGTCGCAGCAGTCGCATCCCCAGGATCTGGGTATAGAAATCGATCGCGCGCTGCAGGTCGCCGGTACGCAGCATGGTGTGGAGTATTCTCATCGGTCTGCTCCTTGGGTGGTGGTGAATGATGCCATTATCCCGCCTCGCGCGGCCGGGGCAACGGAGTCTCCAGCTCTTCGCGCAGCCGGATCGGGGTGTGGTTATCCGGGTTGGCACCGGCGACGTCGGCATAAAAGGCGCGGATCCGCGCCATGTCGGCCGCTATATCGCCCGTCGGTACGAAGCAGAGGCCGATCCGCGCGGTCTTGCTGGCGTAATCCAGGGAGCCGCACAGCAACGGCACCCCGGCCGCCAGGGCAATGCGGTAGAAGCCGGACTTCCAGTACTCCCGGCGGCTGCGGGTGCCGTCCGGGGTGATCGCCAGCACCATGCGGTCCGCGGCTTGAAGCTGCCGGGCCAGCTGTGCGGCGACGCCGCTCGGGTGCCCGCGATCTACGGGGATCCCGCCCAGCCAGCGCATGAGGCCGCCATAAGGCCGGCGGAACAGGGTGTGTTTGCCGACCCAGTGGATCCGCAACCGCAGTACATAGGTGGCGGCGATGCCGACGGGAAAGTCCCAGTTGCTGGTATGGGGGGCGCCGATCAGCAGGAACTTGTTACCCGGGGGGATCTCCCCCTCCACCTTCCAGCCCATCATAGTCAGCATCAGCCACCCGATCCAGTAGCTGATCAGGCCGGTGGACTGACAATCGTGGGTGATCCGGGAACTGCGCATGAGCGACTCTTTTGGCTTTGTACAACGTCATTAGATTCGATACCCATGATACCGGTTCAACAGGGCCTGCGCCCGCCGATCCGTCGGTTATTCCTCCATGCAGCCCAGATCAAAACGGACCCCCCGGCTGGTGACCCCGAGGTGGTGGCGGCCCTCCTGCTCGAACGGCTCGCCGAACTCCACCAGGTCGAGGTAGACGGCGCGGTTGATCAAGGCCTCCAGGTTGTCCTTGAAATGGATGTAGGGGCGCGGTTCGCCGCTGGCGGGATCGAACATCACGCGGATCGGATGGTCCGCATCCGCCACGATCTGCTCACCCAGATTGGTGGTGAACAGCAGGCTGGGTTGGGGCTCCGTGAGCCGTTCCAGCTGCACCGCGACAAAGGGCGCGTCGTCCACCCGGATGCGCATCTTCTCGGCCGGGGTCAGCAGGTAGTATTCGCCGTCCGCCTCGCGCCGCAACACCGAGGCGAACAGTTTCACCAGTGACTCGCGGCGGATCGGGCTGCCTTCGTGATACCAGGTGCCGTCACGGGCGATGCGGATATCGATATCGCCGCACAGCGACGGCTGCCACGGCTGCCGGGCCGTGCTGCGGGCCTCCCGGGTCTTGATCTGTTCAAGGATCTGGTCGAGTCTGGACATGAGGGTCTGCGATAGTTGATAGCGGAGTGATTATCTCAAAGCATAGTCGAGCGCGGGCAACCGGAGCCGCTCCGCGCTGTGTCGGATGACGCTGCGCTAAAGCCGGCGGCACAGGATGGTGGCCTCCGCGGGGCAGAGGTCGGCGAACTCGCGGGTCCGGCGGATGCTCGCCGGTGTCTCTTCCCGGGCCACGTCGTAAAAGCCCAGGCGACGGAAATAGTCGGCGGCCGAGGTGGTCAACAGGTAGAGCGTCGACGCTCCCTGCCCGGTGGCGACGTGCTGGATATGCCGGACCAATCCGGCCGCCAGCCCCCGGCCCCGGTATTCGGGATCCACCACCAGGGAGCGCAGCAGGGCCTCGTTCCCATGGCACTCGATTCCGGCCAGGGCGACGGCCTTGCCATCCACCTCGATCAGGTAGAAGCGGGCCTGCGGATTGAGGCCCACATCCTCGCTCGGCAAGCCGGCGGAGCGCAGCAGATGCCTGACGCTATCGTGATCGGTTGCGGGTATGATGTGCATCGGTTTTCCTCGGTATGCCGGTCTGGTTATGCTTGAAATTACCTGATTGTACGAGCCCCGCCCCGGGCTGAATAGCCGGTTCACGGAGCAGCACCCTCACGGGTACGTTTGCCCCGGATAATGGTCTTGAGATTTTGCTATGCCGCAACGTTTGAGTCTATGGCGACGCGAGGCCACCCCCACCCTGCTGCTGGCGGGGCCCTTGGTGGTGGCCCAGCTGCTGCAGGTGGGGATGGGGTTCGTCGACACGGTGATGGCCGGGCGCCTCGGCGCCTCGGCACTGGCAGCGGTCGGCCTCGGCTCCTCGCTCTGGGGTCTGATGCTGCTCGCCTGTATCGGCGCCACTCTGGCGATCTCGCCCCTGGTGGCGCATCTGAACGGGGCCGGCAATGACCGGGCCATCGCCGCCGAGTTCCATCAGGGGCTCTGGGTAGCCGTTCTGGTCGGGGTTGTGGCGGTCCCGCTGACCTACGGCATGGCGGCGGCACTGCCGCTGCTGGCGATCGATCCGGAAGTCGCCCCCCTGGCCGCCGACTATCTGCGGATCAGTGCCTGGGGCATGCCGGGACTCTGCCTCTATCTGGCCCCGCGCTATCTGAACGAGGGGCTGAGCAACACCAAGCCGGTGATGCTGGTGCAGGCGCTGCTGTTGCCGCTCAATATTCTGGGCAACTACTTGTTCATGTATGGGTTCATGTTCGGCGGTTTCGGCTTTCCGGCCATGGGGGCCGCCGGGGCGGCGCTGTCGACCGCCATCGGCCTCTGGCTGGGGGCGCTGATGATGTTTGGCTATCTCGCGCGCAGCCGACGCTTCCGGCATCTGGAGTTGTTTGTGGCGTTCTCCGGACCGCGCCCGAAGGAGATCGAGCGCATCCTCAGACTGGGTCTGCCGATTGCCGTCTCCATCATCATGGAGGTGGGCATGTTCAGCGCCGTGGCGATCCTCATGGGCCGTTTGGGCAAGGTGGAGATGGCGGCCCACCAGATCGCCCTCAACTACGCGGCCATGATGTTCATGCTGCCGCTGAGCATCGCCCAGGCGATCACCATCCGGGTCGGCCATGCCGCCGGCGCCGGGGACTATGCGCTGGCGCTGATCCGGGGGCGGGTCGGGATTGTCATGGCTGGCGGCATCATGGCGCTCTCCGCTACGTTGCTGCTGCTGTTTCCGGAGCTGATCGTCGCCCTCTACACCCGCGACGCCGCCGTTGCCGAGATGGCCATGACCCTGCTGTTTGCTGCGGCCCTGTTTCAGTTCTCCGATGGCCTGCAGGTCTCCGCCTCCGGCGCCCTGCGCGGACTGAAAGATACCGCCGTGCCCATGTTCATCACCATGTTCTCCTACTGGGGTGTGGGCTTTCCCACCGCCTGGATCATCGGTGTCGAATGGGGCATCGGACCGCAAGGCCTGTGGGGTGGATTGGCGGTGGGCCTGACCACCGCCGCGCTGCTGCTCAACCTGCGTTTTTATCTGCTGGGGCGCAAGCGGGTGATGCTGGAGTGAAAGACAGGGCGCCGCGCCGGAGTCGCGAATCGGCATAAAGTCGAATAGACCTAAGTCTAATCCTGCCTGCGGCTCGACTTAGGTTCAATGAACTAATTGCCAACAGTAAAAATTCCCAATCCGCACATTATATCCCTGTTCCCATTGCCGCATTCCGGGACTTATTTCTGCGCGAGCCCTTAAATCGCGTATCACAAATATAACAGGAGGATTAGGTATGAGTTTACTCATTGCGTTATCAATCAGCATCAGTCTGCTTGGCGGGATTGCCACCTGGGCATTTTTGTCAGCCTGGAGCGGGCCCGTACTGATCTGGGCGGCGTTTGTCGCCTGGGGTTGCTTCTATCATTCCGGCGGTGACGATGCCGCGCTCAAGAACACCATCGTCGGCAATATCTTCGGTGTGGTTTGCGCCTGGACCGCGGCGGTGGTCATTCTCCTGATCCCGCTGGCTGCCGCGCTGACTCTGCCGGTGTGGGCAGGGATTGTGGTGGGGACTACCGTACTGGTCGTGGTCCTGGCCGCCCACATCCCGGCCTTCTCGGTCATTCCCGCTTCCGTTTACGGCTATGCATCGACCTTTGCCTTCCTGCTGCAAACCCCACAGGCGTTGACCGTGGAAAGCCTGACTACGTTGAATTTCGGCAATGCCCTGCTGATTGTCCCGGCTTCAATGATCCTCGGCGCACTCTTCGGTTATGCCTCGGCCAAGCTGGGTGGCGCCCTGGTCGGCAAGGCACCGGCCACCGCCTGACGGTAAAACCGGGCTTCTCTATCCGAGAGCTTGCGAAACGACGGAACCTGGTATCTGCTGGGTTCCGTCATTTGCTGTTGATCCCGACCGCTGTTTTTCCCGCCGGGTCCGCTTACAGACGCCTGGGAGCCATCACGACCACCCCTTTTCCACTGCCGGAAGGGGGCAAAAGTTTACTGGTTCATTGTTGCTGCATCACCGCTGCGCGTTGCAGGTACTGCTGGTAGGCGGGTATGGCGATCGCCGACAGGATGCCGACCACCATGACAACGGGGATCAGCAGCCCGAGGATCTTTACCCCGAGGGGATTGCCGCACGGCTCCGGCCCATAACGGTTGGCGCCCGTTGTGCCTCTGGCGAAGAGCAGGTAGAGGGCCAGCAGAATGTTTCCCACCGGCACGATGAACAGCAGGCTGAGCAGGCCGGTGCGGTTCAGGTCGTTGAGCCGCCGCTTGGCGTAGATGATGGCGATGGCGAACAGGAACAGATAGAGCAGGATCATCAACAGGCCGGAGCCCCCGGCGGCGGACGGTATCCCCAGCGGGCCGCTGATGCCGGACAGGGCGCCGAGAAAGACGAAGAGCAGGTTGGACAGCAGCATGAGGCCGGTGCCATAGGCGATGTAGCGCAGGCGCCCGATACGCCCGCTGAGGGCAAAAACACGCGGTTGGTAAGTCTGGCTATCGGCCGGCTCGACCGTCGCCGCCGGGGTCTGGTAGGGATTGGTAGTGTCCATGCATCGGGCTCCGTGAATCAAATCCTAGGAGTCTGTCGGGCTTGACCGATCGTAGCGAGGGAAAGCCGATTTGAGCCAGATTTTTCGATCTTTCGAGGCGAATAGTGGACCTATTTAACAAGAAAGATCGGAAAATATGGCCAAATCCGGCTTTTCCGCAGTAGATCAGCGTTAAGTCCGACAGACTCCTAGGGATATTAAGTCTCTTTACCCCGGGACGCAACGGCCGATCCCCCGGCTCACAGACTCTTGCCGTCAAACACCTTGCTCGCCATGCTGAGCGGATCGAGCCCTTCGATACAGCCCAGGTTGAGCCGGAAATGACCGGGCATGCGCAGGGTTTCGTGGAATGGGTAGATGCCGCAGCGTTTGCAGAAGTAATGTTTGGCCACGCCGCTGCCGAACCGGTAGAGGGCCAGGGAGCCCGGCTTGGCGTCGATATGCAGCTGATCGGCGGGGAGTATGAAGTCGGACATCAGGGCGCCCTTGCGGATACAGATGGAGCAGTTACAGTGCAGGCCGCTGTTGATTTCGTCGTGCTCAAAGGTGAAGCGGACGTCGCCGCAGTGGCAGCTGCCGTGATAGGTCGTCATGGGCGAACCCCTCTCCTGTGGTCGGTTGCCGATCGATTGGCGAGGCGGATGTATAGGGGGAACCCCCATACTCCGGTACCTGTGCTAGGATTCACTTCGGGAGTGCCGGTTTCCGGCACAGTCGGAAGTATAGTTGGCAAGTCGAACAGGTTCAGTGGGCGATGGGTGCGGTCGTGGCTGGGTAGGGGTCGACAGACGGATTTTGGAGAGTGGTACCATGTCAGAGTTTGTCAAGGAGAAGCGCGAGCAGATTATCACGGCACTCGGTTTTCCCCGCCTGCTGATGGAGCAGGAGATCAAGCGGCGTGTCTGTCCCGAACACTACCGGTTCAATGATCAGGTGGAGGAGTGCAACGAGTGCCTCTATATCCTCGAGTGTCAGTGCTACGGCGAGTACCTGGCCGGTCCGGCGCTCGGGAAGGCCTCCACCATTGAACTGGTGCGGCTGCTGCAGTTTGGCTATGAGTACGTCACCCACCAATTGAAACGGCAGGATCACGAGACCGCCAGTTGCTCTTGCGAGCTGTGCAGCTGGATCCGCTCGGTCACCCCGCTGCTCGAAGCCCAGGAGTCTGTCGGACTTACTAGCGCTTGAACAGCCGCCGGACCCAGCGCTCCGGCTGACCGCTCTCCAGGCGGTCGGCAGCGTGGCGTTTCCATCCCAGCGAAAGTGTCTTGTGTTCCGCCAATAGTTCCAGGTCTTCATGGCAGAAAGGCCGGTTGTAGAGGATGTCCAGGCAGGTGCGTACCGACAGGTTGGAGGTGGAGAGTTCGTGCAGTTTCAGGGTGTCGTCCGGGGTTACCGTGCCCTCCTGCAGCACCCGGTACAGCCAGCCGGTGCGGCCCGAGGCCTGTACCAACAGTGACAGCTGGGGATAGCCGAAGCGGAGATTCAGCTTGTAGCAGGGCGAGCGGGGCTGACTGACCTGCAGTACCGCTTCTCCCAGGGTGAAGACGTCGCCGATGTTGACCTGCTCCTCGGTTAGCCCGGTATCGGACAAGTTCTCGCCGAAGGCGCCGGGAAGCAAGCGGCTGGCCGGTGGCGGCAGCGCCATGGCCTGCCAGAACTCCTCCCAGTAGACGTAATGTTCCCCGGGATAATAGTGCAGGGCGCGCTCCACGCCACCGTGATGGCGCCGGTCCTGCTGCCGGTCCCCCTCCAGACCCTCCCGGCCGCAGTGCCGTGGGCCGCTGATCAGCTGCTTGTCGATGGCGCTGCTGGTTTCGCTGTCCAGCGGGGCCGTGGTGCCAATGAATATCAATGTGCTCATAACGCGTATAAACCGTGGGTCTGTGGTTGCACGATGCGCCGCGACCACGGCGGCATCGGCCAGGAACAGCGGTTACAGGACCCGTCTGGATGTCCAGTACACCGACTGCCAGTAAGGGCTGTCCAGCGCGGAGATCATGACGCCGCGGCTTTTCGACGCGTGCAGAAAGCGGTTCTGTTCCAGGTAGATGCCGACATGCTGCGTGGTGCCGTCGATCCGGAAAAACACCAGGTCACCAGTGCTCAGCTCGGACTGGCGCACCGGCTGGCCGCTGACGGCCTGCTGCCCGGTGGTGCGTGGCAGTGCCACCCCCAGCCGGGACCGGTAGGTCAGCTGGACGAAACCGGAACAGTCGATGCCGTCGCGGTCCTGGCCGCCGATGCGGTACGGCGTTCCTCGCCACGCCGCATGTTGCCGGTAGAGGCTGGCCAGCAGCGCCTGCTCCAGTTCCCCCGACCGGACGGTTGCCGGTGCCGGCATGGCGCTGCCGCGTTGCGGGGCTGGCGCCATGCCGCCGCAGGCGCTGAGCAGCATCAGCAGGGGGATCAAAAGCAGTCTGGGCATGCGCATCCGTCGTTGTCCTGTCCGCCAGCCAGGTCGCCTGCCGCCGGAATGGTTGCCGTATGGTGAAATAATAGCAGTGAATCGCCCCGGCCAGCAGTTTCCCGGTACAGCCGCTGATCAATCAATTGCGGCATCGTCTGGGGTGGCGAGCGGCTTCTCGACCCGTCCCTTGATCGCCCAGGCGCGCGCGCGCAGTCGGATGGAGCCGTCGCTGGCGGTGGGCAGGCGCTCCCTCAGGAGTTCGCGCAGGGCCGCCTGGTCGGTCTCTGGTTGTTGCAGCAGATAGGTCGGAGCGGTGCCCTGGCCGGCCTGGAACGGTCCCCAGAACTGCTCGAAGTCGGGGAACTCCTGGGTGATCTCGAACGAGGTGAGGGCGATGTCGGCAAGGCCGGCGTCGCTGAACAGCTGGCGCAGCACCGGTTTGTTGCAGTCGGCAAAGCGCTTGCCCTCGTGCATCACCTCGGCCATCAGGTTGAGTTCCACCGCCGCATCCCAGAAGTAATTCAGCATCTCCATGCTGCCGGCGTAGTCCCAGACATAGGCGGCGACGCTGCCGCTATCTGCGGTGACCCGCACCATCTCCCGCAGCACCCGGTCGGGGTCCGGCGGGATGTTGAGCAGCAGTCCGGAGACGGTGATATCGACGGCAGCGTCGTCCACCGGCAGGGCCGTGGCCTCGCCGACCCGCAGCTGGATGCCCTGGCGCAGGCGCATCTGCGCGGACTTGATGAAGCTCTCGGACTGGTCCACGGCATACAGCTCGGCCGGCTTGTAGTGGTTGAGGATGATATCGCTCAGCGGGCCGGTACCGCAGCCGACATCCAGCCAGCGCAGCCCCGGCGCCGGGTTCAGCCAGTCGAGGAAGGGTTTGGCGACGAGCCGGCTCCAGCGGCCCATGTAGAGCTCATAGGCATCGCCCGATTCCCAGGTCACTTTCATATAGCCAGCTCCCGATTGATTCAGTCATTTGGCCCAAGTGTGAACCAATACGGGGATTAATAAAAGGCATGAAATGATTACCGGGAGCTCCCCGGGTTGTCGGGGGGGGGGCCTCAGGGGTCGGAGTCAAGCCGCACAGGGGTTTCGGGAAATCATCTCTTGTTCGGGCGGCTTGACTCCGACCCCTTCCCAAGCAGTCTGGATTCCATCCTTAGGTCCGTAAACGGTACATCCCTGTACCACTCCTTCTGCACCACTCCTCCGGCCTGCGCCGGGATGACGGTCAAGCAAGTGCCATTCGACTCCGACCCGAATGCTACTTAGTTAAGCTTAAAACTCCCGTCATTCCGGCGCAGGCCGGACTAAAGCGCGAAGCGCGTTGAACGACTGAAAGTCGGCCCGAAGGGTGAGCGGAGCGAATAATCCAGAGAAGCGACCACCATTGGTGGATATGGATCCCGGCCTGCGCCGGGATGACGATCTACTTACTTTCACGGGAATAGACTGCCTAATTGAGTGCCATTCGACTCCGACCCCTAAATACGGCTCAGGTGGTTTCGCTCTCTATCGCAGCCAGCTCCTTGGCGGTGGTGGCGATGCCCAGGTCGTGCAGGATGCTGAACAGGGCGGGTACCACCAGCAGCACCAGCAGGGTGGTGGCCAGCAGACCGAAGACGATGCTGGTGGCCAGCGGCACCAGCACCTGGGCCTGCATGCTCTTCTCCAGCAGCAGCGGTGTCAGTCCGGCAATGGTGGTGATGGAGGTGAGCAGCACGGCGCGGAAGCGGTCGCGGCTGGCCAGCTTGGCCGCCTCGACGATGTGATGGCCCTCTTTAACACGCAGCTTGAGAAACTCCACCAGCAGGATCGAGTCGTTGACCACGATGCCGGCCAGGGAGGTGAAGCCGATGATGCCGGGCATGGTGAAGCTGAGCCCCATCAGCAGATGGCCCCAGATGACACCGATCAGGGCCAGCGGGATGATCGCCATCACCACCAGCGGCTCCACATAGCTGCGGAACTGGAAGCTGAGCAGGATGAAGATGCCCACCAGGCCGATGGCAAAGCTGCGCAGCATGGAGCCACCGGTCTTGGCGGTGTCCTTGGACTGGCCCTCGATCATCGCCTGCATGCCGGGATAGCGGTTCAGCAGCTCCGGGATGAAGTTGGCGAGGGTGTGGTTGATCACCTCCCGGGCGTTGGCCATGCGGGTATCGAGATCGCCGCTGATGGTGACGGTGCGTACCCCGTCGACCCGCAGGATACGCGAGAAACCGCGCGCCTCCTCGATCCGGGCCACCGCGCTCAGGGGTACCTGAGCACCCGCGGCGGTGGTGATGCGGAAGTCCTCCACATCGGTCAGGTTGGCACGGTCGTCCGCAGCCAGCCGCACGTCGATCTCATAGGCCTCGGGGCCGATCTGGATCTCGCTCGCGGTGGTGCCGTAGAAGGCGGCCCTCAGTTGGGTAGCGATGGTGGAGGCGTCCAGGCCCAGCGCCAAGGCGCCGTCACGCAGGCGCAGCCGCAGTTCCGGTTTGCCGGGACGCAGGTTGTCCGACAGGTCAAAGGTGCCGCGATAGCTGGCGAGCCACCCCTGCAGCTCCAGCGAGGCCTGTTTGAGCTGGTCCAGATCGGGGCCGGTGAGGCGGATCTCCAGCGGGATTCCGCCCGGGCCGATGGTTGGCTCCTTGAAGTTCAGTGCCACCAGGTCGGGGATCTCGCCGGTGGTTTCGCGCCACAGATTGATGTAATCGTCCAGGTGGCCGCTGCGCGCCTCGGCAGTGAGCAGGTCCGCCGTGACCGTGGCCAGGTGGGGCCCGCTCTCATTGGCATCCTGGTTGTAGTTGAAGCGCACCTGCACGTTGCGCACCAGCCGCTGCCGGTCCGGCTGCAGGGGGGCGAAGTGGTCGTCCACCACGCGGATGGCATCGGTCACCTGCCGGACCACCGCCTCGGTGCGCGCCAGCGGCGTGCCCTGGGGCAGCAGGATGCGCGCCTCGATAATGTCCCCCTCGATGTCCGGGAAGGACTGGAATTTCAGTTTGCCGCCCACCAGCATGCCGATGCTGAGCAGGAACAGTGCGATGATCATGCCGATGAACCAGTAACGCTGATGGATGGCCCAGTCCACCAGATGGCCCACCGTGTGGTCGCGGAAATGGATCAGGCGGCTGTCGAAGGCCTGGCGAAACCGGCTCACCTGCTGCTCGTGGTGTTTCAGGGAGTGGGCCAGGTGATGGGGCAGGATCAGGAACGCCTCGATCAGGCTGATCGCCAACACCAGCAGCAACACCATGGGGATGAACTGCAGCACCTTGCCCATGTGGCCGGAGAGAAACGCCAGTGGGCCGAATACCGAGACGGTGGTGAGAAACGAGGAGATAACGCCGGGAGAGACCTGGCGGGTGCCGTCGATGGCCGCCTGCATGGCGCCGTTGCCGCGGCGCAGCCGGGTGGCGATGTTCTCGGCGATGACGATGGCGTCATCCATCAGCAGGCCGATGGCGATCAGCAGCGCCACCATGGTGATCATGTTGATGGTCAGGCCGAGGATGCTCATGAAAAACAGCGCGCCGAGGAAGGAGACCGGCAGGCCCATGGCGACCCAGAAGGCGAAGCGCCCCTGGAAGAACAGCCACATCACCAGGAACACCAGCACCAGCCCCTGGCCGCCATTCTTCAGCAGCAGACCGAGGCGGTCCTTGACGATGGAGGAGCGGTCCTGGGTGATATGAAATTGCACCCCGCGGGGGGCGCCGGGGCGCAGCTCCCGCTCCAGGAAGCGGCTCACCGCGTCCATCACCTTGATGGTATCCTGCTGCTTGGTCTTGATCACCTGCAGCAGGGCGGCGCGCTGACCGTTGAACAGCACCTGCTCCTCGTCCAGCTCGAAGCGGTCACTGATGCGGGCGATGTCGCCGAGCCGGATCTCGGCGCCGGAGTTGGCACTCACTACGGTCAGATCGGCCAGCTCATCGGGGCTGCGCCGCAGATCGGTGAAGCGGATCAGCAGGTCGCGGTCGGCCGTCTCCAGGGAGCCGGCGGGCAGATCGATGCCCTGGCGGCGCACGCTGTCGGCCACGTCCGTCATGCTGATGCCGTATTGCAGCAGGGCGCGGGCCGGCACCTCGATGCGCAGCTGGTGGTCGGAAAAACCGTTGATCTCGACCTGCGAGATCTCCGCCAGCCGCTGCATCCGCTCCTTGACCTGCTCCGCGTAGGCCTTCAGGTCACTCACCGACATGGGGCCGGTGATGGCGATCGCCACCACGTTGTCGGTGCGCCCCAGCTCCTTGATCACCGGCAGTTCGGTCTCCGCGGGGAAGGTGTTGATCGCCTCCACCTCGCTCTTGATGTCGTCCATGAAGCGGGCCATGTCGCCCCCTTCCACCATCTCCGCCACCGCGATGGCGACCCCCTCGCGCGCCTCGCAGCGCAGCTCTTCCACTTCGCTGACGCCATCGATGGCGTCCTCCAGGCGCTGGCAGATCGCCTCCTCCACGTCCTCGGCACTGGCCCCGGGGTAGGCGACGGTGATCTGCAGCTGCTCGGCGGCGAAGTCGGGGAAGGTCTCGCGCTGCAGGCCGGGCAGGGTGGAGAACCCGAGCACGGCCAGAAACAGCATCAGCAGGTTGCCGGCCGTCGGGTGGCGGGCAAAGAAGGCGATCATGGCATCTGCTCCCCGGCCGCCAGGCGCGCCAGACGCTGTTCAGTCGCCGGGTCCTGAACCGGTTTGAGCAGCATCTCCTGGATGGCCGGCACCAGGTCCGAGATCACCACCTGTTCCCCCGGCTGCAGGCCGGCGGCGATGGTGGCGAAACCGGGTTGCAACATCTCCACCTCCACCTCGCGTATCTCCAGCCGCTGCTGCCCGTTCACCACGTAGAGACGCCCGGCATGCAGGGCGGAGCGCGGCACCACCAGGCTGTCGGGGCGGGCTTTGCCGGCCAGGGTGACCTGAACAAACAACCCCTTCACCAGCGGCGGTCGGCGCCCCGGCATCACATTGGCATAGGGCTCGTCTACCTCGACAATCACCCCGACGGTGCGGGTTTTCGGGTCCAGGGTGTCGCTCAAGCGGGCGAAGCGGGCCTCCCAGGAGGCACTCAACCCGTTCTCCCGCAGCGTGGCGGTGGCGCTCAGTCCGATCTGCTGCAGGGCATCGCCCGGGTCCAGGTTGAGCACATCGATGGGTCGGCCGGCGTGTACCAGGTGACTCATCTGGGTGATGGGGATCTGGATCTCGATCTCGGCCTTGTCCAGAGCGTCGGCGGCCACCAGCAGTTCGCCCTCGCGCACGTACTGTCCCTGTTCCACGTTCACCTCGGCAATCCGGCTGGTGAAGGGGAGACGGATCTCGGTATTGGCGAGACTGCGGCGCGCGCTCGCCAGGGTGGCCATGTGGCGTGCCAGCTGCGCCTCCAGCAGTGCCTTCTGGCTGGGGAACAGGTTGAGGGTGTTGATCTGCGCCTGCACGCTCTGTTGCTGGGTCAGCAGGCTGCGCTCCTGGACCTCCAGGTCGGAGCGGCTGATGCCGCCCTTGTCCACCAGCTGGCGCTTGCGCGCCAGCTCCTTCTGGTTCAGCGCCAGGGCGGCCTGTTCGATCTTCAGCGACGCCTCGGTATTGCTGGCCTTGGCGGCCAGTTCGTCGAGCTGCGCCCGGGTGGCCTGGATATCCGCCTCGGACTGGGCGATGGCCAGCTCGTAATCCGCCGGGTCGATGCGCAGGATCAGGCTGTGCGCCTCCAGGATGGCGCCCTTCTGCAGCGCCGGCTGTTTCTCCACGATCTTGCCCTTGACCTGGGCCACCGCCTCCCAGGTACGGCTGGGCCTGACGCTGCCGTGTCCCTGGGCGGTCGGTATCACGGTAAGGCTGGGGGCGCGGATCACGCGCACCAGGCGCGCCTGCTCCTGGCGTGCCTCCTGTACCGGTGGATTACTGCTCTGTTTGAGCGCCATCAGGGCGGCGACACCGGCAATGACCGGGATCAGGATGACCCACTTTTTGCTGATGGGCATGGTTTCAAGACTCCGAGGGTAGGCTGTTTCTTATTTGGCTGGGTATGACGGGCAGGGTACGGGATGGCACCGAGTAGTCTAGATTGATAGTAGGCGTTGTGCTGATTCTACGCGATGCGAAATATCAAGCCAGGTGAATTTTCCGCGGCCTTGCGGATGAAGCCTGGCGGGCTTGAGATTTGTCACCATTGGAGGTGGCTAAAAGTCACATTCTTCTCCGCTTCCGCGGCAGAGAAATAGAGCCTGGGGAAGGCGGCCTGCCGGGGGCCGAATTCTGTTGACCCTGCAGTGGGTTTAGGCTTTAGAGTCGACCTTGTATTCACTTGATATAAAAGTGATTTAAGGAGGTTTATGGATGAAGTGTTGACTATCGGGCAACTTGCCCAGCGTGCGGGGATCAGTGTATCGGCGATACGTTTTTATGAACAGAAGGGGTTGATCGACGGCCCGCCCCGAAACAGATCGGGTTACCGGACTTACCCCCTGAAGATGATTGAGCAGGTCCGTTTCATCAAGAACTGCCGGGACCTGGGTTTCCCGCTGCGTAGCGTGACGGAGTTGCTGAAACTCTGTTATCCGGAAGGTGACGAGATCGAGTGCGCCATGGTTCAGGAGCGTATCCAGCGGCAGCATGAACTGGTGTTGAAGCAGTTTGAGGAGCTGAACCGGCGCCGGGCAAAGCTGGAGAGACTGCTGGAGGCCTGCCCTTGTGAGGGTGGCTGGCCTGAGGAGTGCGACTTTATCCGGATCATGCTGGATTAGGCCGGGGCTTAACCCTACCTGATTACCCATCATACTTAGCCGAGTCGGATACCGGTCATTAAAGCCGCGAACAAACGCTAATAGGGAGCAGGTGGGCAGGCTTACCGCTCCCAGTTTGTGACCTGGGTGGAGTCCGCTCCATGGGAGCTGGACAGGCGCACAGCACGGTAGCCTGGATGAAGCCCGCCCCACGAAACCCCGACAGACCCTTGAACCCCAAGCGGGCGGAATCCAGGGCTCTGCTCGGCGTCCGTCCCACTCCCCGGATTACGCCGCCACCAGCCCCTGTGCTTAACTCCCTGATTCGGTGGTGGCGGCTTCATCCAGGCTACGATGCTGGATTAGATCGGGACTTAACTCTACGCTCCGCTCAATGAGAGCGGGGGCATCGCGCTGGTCCGGGCGGCTTGACTGCGACCCCTTCCCCCCGAGTTCTTTATGCGCGATTCATGAAATGCTCGGGCCGGGACCGCTCAGGACTCCTCGACCGGTTCTGAAAAGGAGCACTCCTTCTGCGGGCAGACCTTCTCGGTGCCATTGCGCTTGGTGGTCTTGATGGTGAGGATCGGCCAGCCGCAGCTGGGGCAGGGCTCGGCGACTGGCTCGTTCCAGGTGGCGTAATCACAACCCGGGTAGGTGGAGCAGGAGTAAAATATCTTGCCGCGCCGCGATTTGCGCTTCATCAGCGTGCCCTTGGCGCATTTCGGACAGGTGACACCGGTATCCTCGGGTTTCTCCAGCGGCTCGATGTGGCGACAGGCGGGATAGTTGCTGCAGCCGATGAACTTGCCGTACTTGCCCCGTTTGATCACCAGGTCGGACTGGCACTCGGGACACTGCCTGCCCTCGACGATGGTCGGCTCTTCCTGCTCCCGCTTGTCGCCGTTCAGATCACGGGTGTAGTCACACTCGGGGTAGTTGGTGCAGCCGATGAAGCGGCCGTGCCGTCCCAGGCGGATGGAGAGCGGCTTGCCACAGCTGGGGCAGGCCTCGTCCAGGGCCTCGTGGGTCACATCGCTGCGCTTGACGTTCTCCTCGGTATGGTCGATGCGCTCCTTGAACGGCGCCCAGAACTGGCGCAGCAGCGGCACCCACTCCTGTTCGCCGCGCGCGATGGCGTCCAGCTCGTCTTCCAGCCGCGCGGTAAAGTCGTAGTCCACATAGCGGGTGAAGTACTGGGTCAGGAACTTGTTGACCACCCGGCCGACGTCGCTGGGGTGGAAGCGTTTCTTCTCCAGCTGCACGTATTCGCGATCCTGCAGGGTGGAGATGATCGAGGCGTAGGTGGAGGGGCGGCCGATGCCGTGCTCCTCCAGGGCCTTGACCAGACTCGCCTCGCTGTAGCGCGGTGGCGGCTCGGTGAAGTGCTGTTCCGGACGGATCCCGTTCAGGGTGATCATTTCGCCCTCTTGCAGCGGCGGCAGCAGTTTCTCGTCGCCGTCGCCCTTCTTGGCGTCATCGACGCTCTCCATGTAGACGGTCATGAAGCCCGCGTTGGCCACGGTGGAGCCGTTGGCGCGGAAGTTGTTGCCCGCGCCGCAGGAGAGGTCCGCCGCCACGGTGTCGATGGTGGCGTGGATCATCTGGCAGGCGACGGTGCGCTTCCAGATCAGTTCGTAGAGCCGGTGCTGGTCCTTGGTCAGGTGGCTGTGCAGCGATTCCGGCGTGCGTTGTACCGAGGTGATGCGGATCGCCTCGTGCGCCTCCTGGGCGTTTTTCGATTTGGTCTTGAAGCTGCGCGGTTCCTTGGGCAGTTGCTCGACACCGTACTGGCAGGCGATGAATTCGCGCAGTTCGCCGATGGCGTCGTCGGAGAGATTGACCGAGTCGGTACGCATGTAGGTGATCAGGCCGATAGCCCCGCTGCCGGTGTCGATACCCTCGTACAGCTGTTGCGCGGTGCGCATGGTGCGCTGTGCGGTGAAGCCGAGCTTGCGCGCGGCCTCCTGCTGCAGGGTCGAGGTGGTGAAGGGGGCGGCCGGGTTGCGCTTGCGCTGCTTCTTCTGGACCTGCTCCACCTTCAGGCGGCCGCCGGCGGCCGCCAGCAGCTGCTGTTCGGCGGCCATGGCCGCCTCGCCGTTGTCGATGTCGAACTGATCGAGCTTGTTGCCCTGGTAGCGGGTCAGTTTGGCGCTGAACGGCTGCTCCTGTTTGCTCAGGTCCGCCTCGATGGTCCAGTATTCCCGGCTGACGAAGGCCTCGATCTCCTCCTCGCGCTCGACGATCATGCGCAGGGCCGGGCTCTGCACCCGTCCCGCCGAGAGGCCGCGGCGGATCTTCTTCCACAGCAGCGGCGACAGATTGAAGCCCACCAGATAATCCAGGGCGCGCCGCGCCTGCTGGGCGTTGACCAGGTCCATGGAGAGGGTGCGGGGCTGTGCCACCGCCTCCCGGATCGCCTTCTGGGTGATCTCGTTGAACACCACGCGCTGCACTTCCTTGTCCTTCAGCAGCTTGCGGTTGTTCAGCAGCTCATACAGATGCCAGGAGATCGCCTCGCCTTCGCGATCCGGGTCAGTCGCCAGCAGCAGGGTGTCCGACTTCTTCAGCGCCTTGGCGATCGCCTGCACATGCCGGTCGTTGCGTTCGATGACCTGGTACTTCATGTTGAAATCGTTGTCGGGATCCACCGCGCCCTCTTTCGGCACCAGATCCCGGACATGGCCGTAGGAGGCCAGCACCTCGTACTCCGGACCCAGGTACTTCTTGATGGTTTTACACTTGGCGGGTGATTCTACAATTACCAGCTTCATCGGATCGGTTCGGTTGTTTAAACTTGTCAGCTAAATTTATCAATGCAGACAGAGGGTGGTCTGTCCGCAAGCATTCAGCGGTTAGAAAATTGTCAGTCTGACAGACCCAAACGGGTTATCAGTGCAGATAGGCAGGGATGTCGTTGTACACCAACTCTTCCATCTGTGCAAAAGCGCTCTCCTGGCCTGGTTGGTTGATCAACACCATCAGTACGACCCACTTGATCTCTTCGACCCCGATGGTAGGGGTGCCCAGGGCGATGGCCCGGTCGATCACCAGCTCACGCCCTGCCGGTTCAAGGATGCCGTTCTGTTCCAGGAACATCAGCAGACCGCGTGAATCGGTATCGATGCGGCACTGCTCGTCCGCGGTGTAGATGCGCATGGCGCCCTGGGGCTGGTGGTGGAAGTTATCCGGCATCTGCCGTTCGGCCAGTTCGTCCATCCACTGGAAGGCCTTATCGACCTCCTGTTCGGGAAAGCCGGCCTGGATCAGTTCATCATGGATCTGGTCCTGGTCGGAAATAGGGTCCTGATCGCTGTCCATGTAGTTCTCATAGAGGTAGATCAGGATATCGACTACGTTTTCGTTCATGCTGCGTCCTTCATTGGGAGCCTGTCGGACTTAACGCTGATCTACTGCGGAAAAGCCGGATTTGGCCATATTTTCCGATCTTTCTCGTTGAATAGGTCCACTATTCGCCTCGAAAGATCGAAAAATCTGTCTCAAACCAGCTTTCCCTCGCTACGATCGGTCAAGCCCGACAGGCTCCTGGCAATGCCAATAAATGCCGGTAAAATCCGGAAAAATCTGCAAACTATTGGGGTTCGGTGCCCATCTTTCCGGTTCGACAATAACGTCCGCCGGCCGCAGCTGAGACAAAACCTTCAAGCTCAAGTAGCAGAAGCATGGAGGAAACCGCGTCCGCGGTCAATCCGCTGCGCTGAATCAGCAGATCCACCGGTGCCGGATCAAAATCCAGGGCCGCCATCAGTTGCTGGTACTCCTGGTCCCATTTCCGCGGCGCGGGCTTGACCGGATCCGCCGCTTGCGGGCCCGCCGCGACCAAGCTGCCGAGCAGCGGTCCCAGCTCCTCCAGGATGTCTTCCGCCGTCTCCACCAGTTTGGCCCCCTGGCGGATCAACGCATGGCAGCCGCGGGCCAGCGGGTTGTGGATGGAGCCCGGTATGGCGAATACCTCCCGCCCCTGTTCCGTGGCCAGCCGTGCGGTGATCAGCGAGCCGCTCTTCTGCGCCGCCTCCACCACCAGGGTGCCGATACTGAGGCCACTGATGATGCGGTTGCGGCGCGGGAAATTGGCCGGTAGCGGCGGGGTGCCGGGCGGCAGTTCCGAGACCAGCGCGCCCTGTTCGGCAATCCGGTGGGCCAGGTCGCGGTGGCGGGCGGGATAGACCCGGTCCAGACCGGTGCCGGTGACCGCCAGGGTGGGCGTGTCGGTCTGCAGCGCGCCGAGGTGGGCCGCGCCATCGATACCCGCGGCCAGGCCGCTGCTGATCACCAGGCCGGCCTGGGCCAGAAAGCGGGCGAAATCCATGGCGGTCTGTCGGCCGCTCGGGGTCGGGTTCCTGGAGCCGACGATCGCCAGTTGTGCCATCGCCAGGATCGTCGGGTCGCCCTGAACGAACAGCAGGGGAGGCGGGTCTTCGATCTCCTTGAGCAGCGCCGGATAGCGGGCGTCCCGCAGGGTGAGGAGGGTGCGGTCGTCCCCCTCCAGCCAGCGCAGGTCCCGTTCCACCCGATCCCAGTCGGGGGCGCGCAGCCAGGCGATGCTCTCCGGCCGGAGTCCGTTGTGGGCGGGATGCCGGGCGCCGAACAGGGGGCGGGGATTCCCGCCGCTGAAGCCCAGCAGCCGGTTGATACCGCGGCTGCCAAGCCCGGGGGTGTGCAGCAGTGCCAGCCAGTAAGCGGGGTCGGCCGCCGGATGTTCGCAGTTCCCTTCCCTGGTCTGCCGAGTGACCGGGTCACTCTTCTCCTGAATGGACATCGGCGCGGGGTAATCCTCTTAGGGGTTGTGCACCCGGTCCAGCACGTGAATGGCCCGGCTGGCCTTCATGATCAGGGCGAAACTGACCCGGTCGAAGGTGCGGAACACCATCAGGGTGCCGGCCGGTTCGTCCGGCAGGGTCACGGTCTCGCCGGCGGTCTTGGAGACGATATCGCGAATGGTCTCGCCCCGGTGGTCGATGGTCAGGACGCTGCCGGGCTCAAGGCCGTCGCTGGCGCCGCGGTCCAGTACCACCACATTGAACTGGCCGATCTGAGTGACCCCGTTGAGCACCGAGATGATGCTGCCATTGACCTCCTGCTTGGGGGCGGCGGGGAAGAAGGTGTTCAGCGGCGTGTCCTCCGCCACCGGCAGCACGCGGTCGCCCTTGATGGTCTCCAGCTCCATGTTGCTGAGCATCAGGGTGGCCGGGTCGCCGGGCTGCAGCAGGTCGCTGCTGCTGATGTAGAGCGCCTCGTAACCGAGGATTTCCCCGGTCTCGGCGTCCTTGTAGGCGTCGCCTGGCCGAACCACATCAAATTTTCTGTTGTCTGTAGTGTCGATGGCGCGGACATAGGCCTTGACGTCATTGCTGCCGAGTATGTGCTCGTCGGCGAATGCGACCACGTAGGGGGCGCTGTCCAGCTCGTCCTGGTCCATGACATAGGGACGGGTGAGGAACTGGTGGATGGCGTCGATCGGGATGGCCGGGATGGCGCCATCCAGCGGCGTGGAACGGATCTGGGGCGAGAGCTGCACCAGCGAACCACGCTCCAGGCCCAGACGCAACTGCCCGTTTACATAGGTCATTGTGATAATATCACCGGGGTAGATCAGGTGCGGGTTGGCGATCTGCGGATTGACATGCCAGACATCGGGCCAGAGCCAGGGATCCCGCAGGAAGCGCCCGGCGATATCCCACAGGGTATCCCCCCTGACCACCACGTACCGGTCGGGGTGGTCGGGATTGACGGCGACCGGTTCGGCAGCCAGTGCGCCCCAGGAGATGAGCAGGCCAAATACCAGGCAGGCGAGCTTGTTGCTAGACGTAGACATGGCGATCCCTTTGCGTTGACTGTTGGTTCCGGATGACCAGTAAATCCGGCCGGATGGGTGGCCCAGAATCCTGTATCATCATAATGTTAGCGAATTATTCTAGCTTTGTACTATAGATTGACGGAAAACCCAATGGCAATTCTGAACATACTCCATTTTCCAGACCCCAGATTGCGTAATAAAGCACAGGTTGTGAAAACTTTTGACGCTGATTTGCGCAAACTGGCCGCCGATATGCTGGAAACCATGTATCAGGCCCCCGGTATCGGCCTGGCGTCGATTCAGGTGAACGACCCGCGCCGGCTGGTGGTGATCGATGTCTCGGAAAACCATGATGACCCACTCTGCCTGGTCAATCCGGTGATCCTGGAGAAGCACGGCGAACACAAGATGGACGAGGGCTGTCTGTCGGTGCCCGGGGTGTTTGAGCCGGTCGTCAGGGCGACCGATATCAAGGTGCGGGCGCAGAATCTGGACGGCGAGACCATCGAATTTGCAGCGGACGACCTGCTGGCGGTCTGCATCCAGCATGAACTGGATCACCTGGAGGGCAAGCTGTTCATCGACAACCTGTCCAATCTGAAGAGGCAGCGGATCCGCAAGAAGCTGGAAAAAGAGAGCCGGCAGGGGCAGCCGGAGGCTGCCGGCCAAGCGCTTTGAGGCGCTTTGAATGGCGCCGCCGCGGTTTCCGTACCGTCCGTGATCCCCGTCGTGACGGCCTGAGCGGCCACGAGAACAATAATCCTAGATTCCTCGGTTGACCGCTTCGAGCGGCATGTAAGCCATTAATATGCGAAAAGTTACTCTGCAATCGTCGATACACCCATCGGGTGAAGGCCGCTACGACCGCCAGTGCACGCACCGCGCGGCACGCACCCTGGCGGCCGTCCAACTGAGGATTCTAGGATAATGAGTGACAAGCTGAAGATCATTTTTGCCGGAACCCCTGAGTTCTCGGTCCCCCCGCTGCGTGAACTGATCCGCTCCCCCCACCAGGTGGTGGCGGTCTATACCCAGCCCGACCGGCCGGCCGGGCGCGGCCGCAAACTGACCGCCAGTCCGGTCAAGCGGCTGGCGCTGGAGCATGCAATTCCCGTCCACCAGCCCAGGAACTTTCGCCAGGAGGAGGATCTGGCGGCGCTGGAGGAGCTACAGGCCGACCTGATGGTGGTGGTGGCCTACGGGCTGATCCTGCCGCAGCGGGTGCTGGATGCGCCGCGGCTGGGCTGTATCAATATCCACGCCTCGCTGCTGCCGCGCTGGCGCGGCGCGGCGCCGATCCAGCGCGCGGTGCTGGCCGGCGATGCTCGCACCGGCATCACCATCATGGAGATGGAGGCGGGGCTGGATACCGGCCCGATGTTGCTCCAGCGGGAACTGGCGATCGGTGCGGACGAGACCGGCGGCGCCCTGCACGACCGGCTCTCCGAGCTGGGGGCCGAGGCGCTGATGGCGGCGTTGCCGGGCGTCGCCGATGGCACCCTGCAGGCGGAGCGCCAGGACGAGGCGCTGGCCAACTACGCCAGCAAGCTGGAGAAGGCGGAGTCCACCCTGGAGTGGAACCGGGATGCGCGGGCGCTGGACCGGCAGGTGCGCGCCTTCAACCCCTGGCCGGTGGCGCAGACCCGGCTGGCGGGCGAGGTGCTGCGCATCTGGGAGAGTACGCCGCTGCCCGGCCCGATGGCGGCCGCGCCGGGGACCGTGGTGGCCTGTGGCCGCGACGGCATCGATGTGGCTACCGGGGAGGGGCTGTTGCGCATCCGTTCGCTGCAGTTGCCGGGAAAGCGGGCCATGAGTGCCGCCGACTTTCTCAACGCCCACGACCCGCAAGGGGTGGTACTTGGTTAATCCGCCGCCCATTCAGCCCCCAGTTCAGCCATGGTCATGAAGGCCGCCGTCCAGGGAAATCCACGGGTAGTGGCGGCGCAGCTGTTGCGCCAGCTGGCCGCCGGCCGCTCGATCTCCGATCTGCTCGAACAGGGGCTGGATGCGGTCGCGCCGCGCGACCGCGGGCTGGTGCAGGAGTTCTGCTTCGGGGTGGCGCGCTGGCGCCCGCGGCTGGAGCGGATCGCCGGGCAACTGCTGAGCAAACCGATCAAGCCCAGGGAGGGGGAGGTGCAGGCGCTGATCCTGCTCGGCCTCTACCAGCTGATCTATATGCGGGTGGCGCCCCACGCCGCGGTGGCGGAGACGGTGGAGGCGGCCCGGCTACTGAGCAAAACCTGGGCGGTGGGGCTGATCAACGCCCTGCTGCGCCGCTTCCAGCGTGAGCGCGAGGCGCTGCTGGCGGCGGCGGATGCCGACCCCCTCAGCCGCTACGCCGTGCCCGGCTGGCTGTACCAGCGTATCCGCCGCGATTGGCCCAACCACTGGGAGGCGATCCTGCAGGCGACCAACGAACATCCGCCCATGAGCCTGCGGGTCAATCTGGCGGCCAACAGCCGGGAACAGTACCTGGCGCTGCTGGCGGCGTCGAACATCGAGGCGACCCCCATTCCCCAGGTGCCCTGCGGCCTGATCCTGGGGAAACCGATGGATGCGACGGAGCTGCCCGGGTTTGCCGAGGGCCGGGTCTCGGTGCAGGACGGCGGGGCGCAACTGGCGGCGCCACTGCTGGATCTGCGGCCCGGCCAGCTGGTGCTGGACGCCTGCGCCGCGCCGGGCGGCAAGTCGGGGCATATCCTGGAAACGGCGCCGGTCCGGCTCACCGCCATGGACCTGGAGCCGCGCCGCCTGGAGCGGGTGCGCCACAACCTGGCGCGGCTGGGGGTAACGGCCGATATCGTGCCGGGGGATGCGGCCGATCCGCGGGGTGACTGGGCCGCCCGGCAGTATGACCGCATCCTGCTGGACGTACCCTGTTCGGCCACCGGGGTGATGCGTCGCCATCCCGATATCAAGCTGTTGCGCCGCGACCGGGACATCGCCGCCCTGGTGCGGACCCAGGGGCATATCCTGCACGCCGTCTGGCCGCTGCTGAAGCCGGGTGGCCGGCTGCTGTATGCCACCTGTTCGCTGTTGGCGGATGAAAATGAGGGTCAGGTGGGCCGCTTTCTTGCCCAGACCGCGGACGCCCGCGAACGGCCGATCGAAGCGGAATGGGGGCACCCCCGTGCGGCGGGCCGGCAGACGCTGCCTGGTGAAGCGACCATGGATGGGTTCTACTATGCCTGTCTGGAGAAAATCTAGTAGCGTATGTATTACTCTCGATCACAAGCCGGACCCGTGCAGACCGCCATCAGGCTGCTCCTGCTGTGTGCCGCCCTGACCCTCAGTCTGCCGGCGCTGGCCGAGGCGTTCGAGGTGGAGGGGCTGACGGCGCGTGAGGTGGAAGGGGCCTATCTGATGGAGGCCAGCATCCGTTACCGGTTCAGCGACGAGGCGCTGGAGGCGCTGGAGAGCGGGGTGCCGCTGACCCTGGAGGTGCATATCCAGCTGCGCCGCGAGGGCGCCTGGATCTGGGAGGCGGATCTGGTGGACGCCCGGCTACGCTACCGGATCCTGTACCAGGCGTTGCACGGCCTCTATCAGGTGACCGATCTCGCCAGCGGCACCCAGCAGTACTTCGCCACCCGCGAGGCGGCCTTCACCGCCCTGGGCCGGGTCCGGGATGTGCAGCTGATACGGGTGGAGAAACTGCAGCGGGGCGAGACCTACCGGCTGTCCCTCAGGTCCAGCCTGGACATCGAGGCGCTGCCCCTGCCGCTGCGTCCCCTGGCCTACCTGAGCCCGGCATGGAATCTGTCCAGTGAGTGGAGCCTATGGCGCCTGCAGCCCTGAAACGACTGACCAGTGGGGCGCTGCCGGTGGTCTTGCTGCTGGCGGTGGTGCTGGTCTCGCTGCACCTGATGAGCGGCGCCCTGCAGAACACCGAGGAGCTGAGCCGGCTGTTCATCCCGCTGCTGGTGACCAGCGTGCTCGGCCTGTTCGCCATGGTGATCGTGGTCAGCTTCAATATCGTCCGGCTGATCACCCGCTATCGCCGCCAGGCGGCCGGCTCGCGGCTGGCGCTGCGCCTGGTGGTGGTGTTCGTGGCGCTGTCGCTGGCTCCGGTGACGGTGGTCTATTACTACTCCCAGCAGTTTCTGCTTAAGGGTATCGACAGCTGGTTTGATGTGCATATCGACCAGTCCATGGAGGATGCCCTCAGCCTGGGCCGGGCCTCCCTGGATCTGCACAAACTGGAGCGCCTGAAGGTGGCCCAACTGCTGCTGGAAGAGCTGTCCGGCTCCTCGGTGGCCGGTCTCAGCCTCAGCCTGGAGGATCTGCGCGAGCAGTTCGGCGCCAGCGAGCTGGTGTTGATGGATGCCAACGGCAGGTCGATCGCCAGCGTCAACGCCGATCCCAGTATCCTGCTCACCAGCCGGTTGGATGGGGCGATGCTGCAGCAGATCCGCTCCGGCGAGGACTATGTCGGGGTGGAGCCGAACCCGAACGTGGAGGGGCAACTGGAGGTGCGTGCCGTGGTGGCGGACCAGATCCGCAGCCGCCTGCTGCTGGCGCGTTTTCCCATCTCCCGTTCCATCGCCGATCTTACCGTCAAGGTGGAGGGGAGCTACAGCCGCTACAAAGAGCTGGCGTTCCTGCGCAAGAGCCTGAAGAGCACCTTCACCCTGTCGCTGGTGATGGTGCTGCTGTTCAGCCTGCTGGCGGCGATCTGGGCCGCCTTCTTCACCGCCCGGCGGCTGGTCAGACCGGTGGCCGGTATTGCCGAGGGTACCCGCGAGGTGGCGGAGGGCAACTACGGCCTGCAGCTGCCGTTGCCGAAGGCGCGCGACGAGCTCGGTTTCCTGGTGGACTCGTTCAACTCGATGTCGCGGCGCATCGCCCACTCCCGCGACGAGACGGCGCGCACCCAGCGCCAGGTGGAGGCGCAGCGCACCTACCTGGAGACGGTGCTGGGTCGCCTCTCCTCGGGGGTGATGTCGCTCGATGCGGCCGGTCATCTGCGCACCGCCAACCAGGCGGCGGGGGAGATCCTGAAAGTGGATCTGTCGCGGATGCTGGGCGAGGATGCCGACGCTCTGGCCGAGGTGTCGCCGCGCCTGCGCCAGTTCATCGAGGCGGTGCGCGGGCCGGTGGAGCAGGAGCAGCGCGACTGGCGCGGCCAGATCACCCTGATCGGCGGTGAAGGGCGCCAGGTGCTGCTGTGCCGGGGCACCCCACTGGCCCAGCCGGACGACGAGTCGATGGGCTATGGCCTGGTGTTCGACGACATCACCAACCTGCTCAAGGCGCAGCGCGATGCCGCCTGGGGCGAGGTGGCACGGCGTCTGGCCCACGAGATCAAGAACCCGCTGACGCCAATTCAGCTCTCGGCGGAGCGGTTGCGGCACAAATACCTGAACAAGATGCACGGCAAGGATGCCGATGTGCTGGACCGGGCCACCCACACCATCGTCTCCCAGGTCGAGGCGATGAAGGAGATGGTCAACGCCTTCTCCGACTATGCCCGGCCCTCGCGCATCGATCCGCAGCCGGTACACCTGGACGGCCTGGTCCAGGAGGTGCTGGACCTGTACCGCAGCGCCGGCCTGAGCTCCGGCCTGGTTATCCACCTGGGGGCGGGCGAGACCCGGGTCGAGGCGGACCCGGTGCGGCTGCGCCAGGTGGTGCACAACCTGGTCAAAAATGCCCAGGAGGCGGTCAGCGGGGAAAAAAATCCGCGGATCGAGGTCAGCACAGCGTTGAAAATGGTCAATGATTGTGGCTTTGTCCAGCTGGAAGTGGTGGACAACGGCCCCGGTTTCGATGCCGAGATCCTGGCCCACCTGTTTGAACCCTATGTCACCACCAAGGTCAGGGGGACCGGGCTGGGCCTGGCGGTGGTTAAGAAGATCGCCGAGGAGCATGCTGGTACCATCTGGGCCGAAAACCGCCCGCAGGGGGGCGCCAGCGTGATCCTGAGGCTGCCCACCATCGGCGCGGAGCCGCACCATGCAGACCGTATCGAGCGGTCTGCCGGACCCAATGCGAGGAGTAGAACCCCATGAGCACCGCACCCCATATCCTGGTGGTGGATGACGAACCGGATATCCGCAGCCTGGTCAAGGAGATCCTCGAGGACGAGGCCTACGACGTGGTGATGGCCGAGGACGGCGCCAGCGCGCGCAAGGCACTGCGCGACCGGCGCCCCGACCTGGTGCTGCTGGATATCTGGATGCCGGACGTGGACGGCATCTCGCTGCTCAAGGAGTGGTCGGACGGGGACGACGGCCTGCCCTGTCCGGTGATCATGATGTCCGGTCACGGCACGGTGGAGACGGCGGTGGAGGCGACCCGCCTGGGCGCCTACGATTTCCTGGAAAAACCGCTCTCGCTGGCCAAACTGCTGCTCACCGTGGAGCGGGCACTGGAGGTGGACAAGCTGCAGCAGGAGAACATCGGGCTGCGCCGCCACACCCAGCATGTGGTGGAACCCACCGGACGCAGCGCGGTGATCCAGCGGCTGCGGGAACAGGTGAAGCGGATCGCCCAGCACGACACCTGGGTGCTGATCAGCGGCGAGCCCGGCTCCGGCCGCGAGACCTTCGCCCGTTATCTGCACTCGCAGAGCGTGCGCCGCGATCGGCCGTTCATCGATGTCGGCGTCTCCTCCATCGCCCGCGGCAACTCCGCGCGCGAACTGTTCGGCAGCGAACAGGGCGGGCAGATCCATTACGGGGCGCTGGAGCAGGCGCGCGGCGGTACCCTGTTCCTGGACGAGGTGGCGGACATGGATATCGAGGCCCAGACCCAGCTGCTGGGGGCGCTGGACGGCGGCGCCTTTCTCCGCGTCGGCGGTTCCGAACCGGTGCAGATCGACGTGCGCATCGTCGCCGCCACGCAGAAGAACCTGCAGGACGAGGTGCAGGCCGGCCGCTTCCGCGAGGACCTGTTCTACCACCTCAACGTGGTGCCGCTGCACATCCCGCCGCTGCGCGAGCACCGCGAGGATGTGCCGGAGCTGCTCGCCTACTACGTGGACAGCTACGTGGCCCACGAGAAGTTGCCGTACCGCCGCTTCGACGTGCGCGCGCAGAACTTCCTGCGCAATCACAGCTGGCACGGCAATATCCGTGAACTGAAGAACCTGGTACAGCGCCTGCTGATACTCGGTGCCGGTGACGAGATCACCCAGGATGAGGTGGAGGCGGCGTTGGGCAGTGTCGGCCTGGCGCTGGAGAGCGGGGCCCGCTTCCCGGTCTCATTCGACCAGCCGCTGCGCCAGGCGCGGGAGGCGTTTGAGAAGGCCTACCTGGAGTATCAGCTGGAGAAACACGCCGGCAATGTGAGCCAGATCGCCCAGGCGTCGGGCATGGAACGCACCCACCTCTACCGGAAGCTGAAGTCACTGGGCATTGATGTGAAGGAGAAACGGTAATAAGGCCATTGCAGGGAAAAATTGTGCCTGACGTGTGGATGCAGACGGGATGCGATGCAAGGCGCGACGAGCGTGGTGTGGCTGGCCCACACCAGCGAGGAGTAACGCCGCAGCGCGCCCGTATGCGCCGCACAAGGGTATAATTTTTTCAGGAAATGGCCTAAGCTCGCCGCTTTGTACCGGACAGTGTGCAGACTGGCCGCGGCGGCGAATCGACTCAACCCGGACAGAATCAGAACAGAAACAATGAAAATAATCATCCTAGGCGCCGGGCAGGTGGGGACTTCGGTGGCCAACAACCTGGCCTCCGAGGCCAACGACATCACGGTGGTCGACCAGAACCCCGAGCTGCTCCGGGAGCTGCAGGACCGGCTCGACCTGGGGACCGTGCAGGGGCACGCGGCGCACCCGGAGGTGCTGATGCGCGCCGGCGCTGAGGATGCCGACCTGATCCTCGCCGTGACCAACAGCGACGAGACCAACATGGTCGCCTGCCAGGTGGCCTACAGCCTGTTCCGCACCCCCACCAAGATCGCCCGGGTACGCGCCCTCGGTTATACCAAATACCCCCAGCTGTTCTCTCCCGAGGCGATGCCGATCGACGTGCTGATCAGCCCCGAGCAGCTGGTCACCGACTACATCATGCGGCTGATCGAGAACCCCGGCGCCCTGCAGGTACTGGACTTCGCCGGCGGCCGGGTGCGCCTGGTGGCGGTGCGCGCCTATTACGGCGGCCCGCTGGTGGGCCACGAGCTGCGCACCCTGTATGACCACATGCCCAATATCGAGGCGCGGGTGGCCGCCATCTACCGCCAGGGGCGGGCGATCCAGCCGGAGGGGGACACCGTCATCGAGGCCGATGACGAGGTCTTCTTCGTCGCCGCCAAGGAGAACATCCGCGCGGTGATGAGCGAGCTGCGGCGCCTGGACAAGCCGTTCAAGCGCCTGATATTCGCCGGCGGCGGCAATATCGGCATGCGCCTGGCCCACGCCCTGGAGCGCGACTACCAGGTCAAGCTGATCGAACGCGACCGGCGGCGCGCCCAGAAGGTGGCCGAGGAGCTGCCCAAGACCATCGTGCTGCATGGCGACGTGGCCGACGAGGATCTGCTCCTGGAGGAGAATATCGAGGGCACCGACGTGTTCTGCGCCGTCACCAACGACGACGAGGCCAACATCCTCTCCGCCATGCTGGCCAAACGGCTGGGGGCGCGCAAGGTGATGGCGCTGATCAACCGCGCCGCCTACGTGGACATGGTGCAGAGCGGACCGATCGATATCGCCATCTCGCCCCAGCAGGCCACCATCGGCAGCCTGCTGACCCATGTGCGGCGCGGCGATGTGGTGATGGTGCACTCGTTGCGGCGCGGCGCGGCCGAGGCGATCGAGGCGGTAGCTCACGGCGATCCCAGCTCCTCCAAGGTGGTGGGCCGGGCGATCGAGGAGATCAAGCTGCCGCGCGGCACCAACATCGGCGCCGTGGTGCGCGGCGAGGAGGTGCTGATCGCCCACCACGACACGGTGATCGAGTCCGAGGATCACGTCATCCTGTTCCTGGTGGACAAACGCCAGATCCCTGAGGTCGAGCGGCTGTTCCAGGTGGGTATCACATTCCTATGAAGGGGCGGGCTCGGGACGATTCGCAGGCCACCGGCGGCGGCGCCGGCCGGCGGGGTGACTGAACGCCATGCAGTTCAGCGCCATTCAACGCATTCTCGGGATCCTGCTGATGGTGTTCAGCGCCACCATGCTGCCGCCGCTGCTGGTGTCGCTCTGGTACGGCGACGGCGCCTACACCTCGTTTCTTATCGCCTTCATCATCATTCTCATGGTCGGCGCCGTCTCCTGGGTCACGGTACCGGACCAGAAGCGCGAGTTGCGGCTGCGCGACGGGTTCATGGTGGTGGTGCTGTTCTGGAGCGTGCTCGGCATCGCCGGTTCGCTCCCCTTCACCCTCACGGTCGATCCCCAGATGTCCCTCACCGACGCTGTATTCGAATCGATCTCCGGTCTCACCACCACCGGATCCACGGTGATCATCGGCCTCGACGAGCTGCCACCGTCGATCCTCTATTACCGGCAGCAGCTGCAGTGGCTGGGCGGCATGGGCATCGTCGTGCTGGCGGTGGCGGTACTGCCGATGCTCGGCATCGGCGGTATGCAGCTGTATCGCGCAGAGACCCCGGGGCCGATGAAGGATACCAAGCTGACGCCGCGCATCACCGAGACCGCCAAGGCGCTCTGGTACATCTACCTCGGGCTGACCCTCGCCTGCACCCTGGCCTACTGGGCCGCGGGCATGAGCCTGTTCGATGCCATCGGTCACGCCTTCTCCACCATCGCCATCGGCGGCTTCTCCACCCACGACGCCAGCATAGGCTATTTCGACAGCACCCTGATCGAGATGGTGGCGGTGCTGTTCATGCTGCTTTCCGGGGCCAACTTTGCCCTCCACTTCATCGCCGTCAGCCGGCGCAATCCGCGTATCTACCTGCTGGACAGCGAGTTCCGCTTCTATTTGCAGGTACTGCTGTTCGTGGCCCTGGTGGTGGTGGTGGCCCTGTACAGCACCGGCACCTATCCGGACTGGGGCGAGGCCTTCACTAAGGGGCTGTTTCAGGCGGTCTCCATCGGCACCACCGCCGGCTTCACCACCGCCGACTACTCGCTCTGGCCCGGATTCATCGCCATCGTGCTGCTGTTCACCAGCTTCATCGGCGGCTGCGCCGGCTCCACCGGCGGCGGCATCAAGGTGATCCGCTTCCTGCTGCTGATCAAGCAGGGGCTGCGCGAGATCACCCGGCTGGTCCATCCCAGTGCCCAGATCCCGATCCGGGTCGGCGCCAAGACCATCACCCCGCGGGTGGTGGAGGCGGTGTGGGGCTTCTTCGCCCTCTACGTGGCCAGCTTCACCCTCATGTACCTGGCGCTGGCGCTCACCGGTCTGGACCTGATGACCGCCTTCTCGGCGGTCGCCGCCTCGATCAACAACCTGGGCCCGGGACTGGCCGCGGTGGGGACCAGCTACACCGGACTCAACGATCCGGCCAAATGGATCCTCTGCTTTGCTATGCTGTTAGGGCGACTGGAGATCTTCACCCTGCTGGTGCTGTTGTCACCAGCCTACTGGCGAAAGTAGTGACCCCCATGGACCATACCCCCAGAGTCAACCCAAGCGTCGACCCAAGCGTCGACAAGCCGGGCCTGATCAAGGCGCTGCGGCAGATCCTGCCGGCGCAGCGGATCCTGCATGAGCGGGAGGCGCTGCGCCCCTACGAGTGCGACGGGCTCTCCGCCTACCGTCAAGTGCCCCTGCTGGTGGTGCTGCCCGACGATGCCGAACAGGTGCGGCGGGTGATGCAGTGCTGCCACGAGCGCGGCGTGCCGGTGGTGGCGCGGGGGGCGGCGACCGGGCTCTCCGGCGGCGCCCTGCCGCTGGCCGACGGGGTGCTGCTGAGTCTGGCCCGGCTCAACCGGATCCTGCATATCGACCCGCTCAACCGCACCGCCCGGGTGCAGCCCGGGGTGCGCAACCTGGCCATCTCCCAGGCGGTGGAAGGCCTGGAGCTCTATTATGCCCCCGACCCCTCGTCGCAGATCGCCTGCACCATCGGCGGCAATGTGGCGGAGAATTCCGGCGGGGTGCACTGCCTCAAGTACGGCCTCACGGTGCACAATGTGCTGCAACTGAAGCTGGTGACCGCCGCGGGCGAGCTGGTCACCTTGGGGGCCGAGGCGTTGGACGCCCCGGGCTTCGACCTGCCGGCGCTGCTGATCGGCTCCGAGGGGATGCTCGGTATCGTGGTCGAGGTGCTGGTGAAACTGTTGCCGACGCCCGAGCGCGCCCAGGTGCTGCTGGCCGCCTTCGATGATGTCAGCAAGGCGGCCAACGCGGTGGGGGACGTGATCGCCGCCGGCATCATCCCGGCCGGCCTGGAGATGATGGACGGCCTGGCAATCCGCGCCGCCGAGGACTTCGTGCATGCCGGCTATCCGGTGGATGCCGAGGCGATCCTGCTGTGCGAGCTGGACGGCGCCAACGAGGAGGTCTCGGCCCACCTGGCCCGGGTGCGCCAGCAGCTGCTCGACTCCGGGGCCACCGAGGTGCGCACGGCCGAGAATGAGGAGCAGCGGGCGCTGTTCTGGAAGGGGCGCAAATCGGCCTTCCCGGCGGTGGGACGCATCTCGCCCGATTACTACTGCATGGACGGCACGGTACCGCGCAAGCGTCTGGCCGAGGTGCTGCTGGAGACCAGCCGCTTGTCGGCGCATTACCAGCTGCCGGTGGCCAACGTGTTCCACGCCGGCGACGGCAACCTGCATCCGCTGATCCTGTACGATGCCAACCGTCCGGGCGAACTGAAGCGGGCCGAGGATCTCGGTGCCGAGATCCTGGAACTGTGCGTGCGGGTCGGCGGCACCATCACCGGCGAACACGGTGTGGGGCATGAGAAGATCCACCAGATGTGCGTGCAGTTCAACGCCGCCGAACTGGCCCAGTTCCACGCGGTAAAACGGGCCTTCGACCCCCACGGCCTGCTCAACCCCGGCAAGGCGGTCCCCCAGCCGCGCCACTGTTCCGAGTACAAGGCGCTGGGCAGCGATACCCTGACCCCGCCCAGCGCGCGGGATCAGGACGCTCGGGATCAGGACGCCAGGGATCACGGGGCATAGCATGGAAATCGCAGCCAACGACATCAGTCAGACCCTGTGTCAGAGCGTGGCCGAGGCGGCCGGACTCGGGCGGCCGCTGCAGCTGTGCGGTTCCGGCAGCAAGGAGTTTTTCGGGCGCCGGGCCACCGGTACGCGGCTGGATCTGACCGCCCATCGGGGGGTGATCAATTACGAACCGCGCGAGCTGGTCATCACGGTCCGTGCCGGCACCCGGCTGGCCGAGCTGGAGTCGCTGCTTGCCGCCGAGGGGCAGATGTTGGCGTTCGAGCCGCCCCATTTCGGGCCGTCCGCCACCCTCGGCGGCAGCGCCGCCTGCGGTCTGTCGGGGCCGCGCCGACCCTATGCCGGCGCGCTACGGGACTTTGTCCTCGGGGTGACCCTGATCAACGGTCGCGGCGAACGGCTGCGTTTCGGCGGCGAGGTGATGAAGAATGTGGCCGGCTACGATCTCTCCCGGCTGATGGTGGGGGCCATGGGCAGCCTCGGGCTGCTGCTGGATGTCAGCCTGAAGGTGCTGCCGCTGCCCGAGACGGAGCGCACCCTGGTGCAGGCGTGTACTGAAGAGCAGGCCATCGAACGGATGAACCGGCTGGCCGGGACGCCGCTGCCGCTGACCGGCGCGGTCTATGACGGGCTGCAACTGTATCTGCGGCTGTCCGGTTCCGAGCCGGGTGTGGTGGCCGCACAAACCCGGCTGGGTGGTGAGGTGCTGGCGGATGGGTCGGGCTTCTGGCGGCGGGTGCGCGAGCTGGAGCATCCCTTTTTCGACAGCTCTTCCGCTAATGGTCCCGACAATGGGCGGCCGCTCTGGCGGCTTTCGATCTCCCCCGGTTCGCCCCCCCTGGGTCTACCGGGCAGGCAGTTTATCGACTGGGGCGGCGCCCAGCGCTGGCTGATTATCGAGCAGCCGGGCGAGCAGCCGACCGAACAATTGGCCGAGCGGCTGCGCGCGGTCGCCGTTCAGCATGGCGGCCATGCCCAGCTGTTTCGCGGCGGCGATCGAAACGGAGCGGTCAACCACCCGTTACCCGGACCGCTGATGCAGCTGCATCAACAGTTAAAGCTGGCCTTCGATCCCCAGGGGATCTTCAACCCGGGCCGGCTCTATCCGGAGTTCTGATGCAGACCAACCTGCTGTCAAGCTATCTCGACACGCCCCACGGCCGGGAGGCGGATGCCATCCTCAGGAGCTGTGTGCACTGCGGTTTCTGCACCGCCACCTGTCCCACCTATCAGCTGCTCGGCGATGAGCTGGACAGTCCCCGGGGACGCATCTACCTGATCAAGCAGGTGCTGGAAGGCGAGCCGGTGAGCGAGCGGACCCAGCTCCATCTGGATCGGTGTCTCACCTGTCGCTCCTGCGAGACCACCTGCCCCTCCGGGGTGCGTTATGGACGTCTGCTGGATATCGGCCGCGGCGTGGTGGAGCGGCAGGTCGGGCGGTCCGCGTTCGCCGGCGCCGTGCGCTGGGGTCTGCGCCAAGTGCTGCCCTACCCGCAACGCTTCGCCCTGCTGCTCGGGCTGGGGCAACGGCTGCGGCCGCTGCTGCCGGCGAAACTGCGCCGGAAGCTGCCGGCCCGGGTCGCGCCGTCGCCCCGTCCCCCGACGCGGCACGCCCGAACCCTGCTGGTGCTGGAGGGGTGCGCCCAGTCCGTGGCCACACCCAATACCAACGCGGCGGCGGCCCGGGTGCTGGACCGGCTCGGCATCTCCCTGATCGCCCCCGCCACCCAGGGCTGTTGCGGCGCGGTCAGCCAGCACCTGGCGGCGGAGCGCGAGGCGGCCGGCTTCATGCGGCGCAATATCGACGCCTGGTGGCCGCATATCGAGGCCGGGGTTGAGGCGATCCTGATCAGCGCCAGCGGTTGCGGCACCCAGGTCAAGGAGTACGGCGCGCTGCTGCGCCACGACCCGGTCTACGCCGGGAAGGCGCAACGGGTCTCCGAGCTGGCGCGGGACCTGTGCGAGGTGCTGGAGGCGGAGCCGCTGGAGGAGCTGCCGATCCCCCGGCGCGGCCGGCGGGTCGCCTATCACTCCCCCTGTTCGCTGCAGCACGGCCAGCAGCTGGCCGGGCGGGTGGAGGCGATCCTGACCCGCCTCGGTTTCGAGCTGACCCCGGTGGCCGACAGCCACCTCTGCTGCGGCTCCGCCGGTACCTATTCGATCCTGCAGTCCGAGCTCTCGCGGCAACTGCTGGACAACAAGCTGGCGGCGCTGCAGGCGGGGGATCCGGAGCTGATCGTCTCGGCCAACGTGGGGTGTCAGCTGCACCTGCAGAGCGGTACCATTCGGCCGGTGCGGCACTGGATCGAACTGCTGGACGAGGCGCTCGCCTGAGGCGGTCCCCGGTGGAGGAGGAAGAACCACGGATGGACACGGATACACACGGATTCTGGATAGGGATGCTTTCGAACAGACGGTTGGCCGTACGATGGGGTATGCCTGTGCCCGACTGGAGGGTGACCTCTCTGTGTCCATCGGTGTGAATACGTGGTTCGGACAGGGGCGGTCGTGCTGTTCCCGCGTTTCCAAAGCGGTCGGTCCGCGTGTGCCCTCAGGTGTCGGAGTCAAGCCATCTCCATGCCCGGAAATACCCCACCCCGCAATACACTGCTTGACTCCGACACCTTAACTAAGGGATTTACTGGTGTTGGGCGCTTTCGGCGGTGCCGTGCAGTCGACCCGACCAGACGCCGTCCGACTGAAACAGCCGGTGCAGCCGCTGGGCGCTGACCGGCTTGGGTTCGAAGTGGCACCACGACTGGTCGCACTCCAGGGCATTGGCATAGCCGCTACAGAGGATGACGCGCATGGCTGGATTGAGCGCCCGCAGCCGCTCCACCAGCTCCATCCCGCAACCATCCGGCAGGTTGTAATCCAGCAGCCCCAGGTCCACCCCTCCCGTCTCGGCGGCGGCGATCGCGGCCATGCAGCAGTCGGTGGCGGTGACCCGGTAGCCCAGGTCTTCAAACTCCCAGGTGAGCATCTGCCGCAGTGAGCGGTTGTCTTCCACGATGAGCAGATGTTGTACGGGGTTCATTCTATTCAGGCGACCAGGGCTTGTTTCAGTTTATTGCGTGCCCGGAACAGCCGGGTGCCGACGCCCGCCGAGCTGAGGCCCAGTTTCTCGGCGATCTCCTTCTGAGAATAGCCTCCTATGACCTGATGCACCAGGGGTTCGCGATACTCGGCCGGCAGTTCCTCGATCGCCCGGCGCAGTACGAAGGCCTCGGTGGAAGTGTCGTAGTAGTTGTCGTTCGACTCCAGTGTCTCCAGCGGGATATCCGACTCCTGCAGCTGCTTGCGTTCGAAGCGGCGGGCATTTTCGCGCCGCAGGATAGTGAACAGCCAGCCCTTGGCCGCCTGCGGATTCTGCAGGTGATGGAGCGACTTCCAGGCGCGCAGCAGGGTCTCCTGGACCAGGTCCTCGGCGGTATGTTTGTCACCGGCCAGCCAGTGGGCATAACGCTGCAGGTCCAGGGAGTAGCGACGGGCCAGTTCGTTGAAGTGGCGGTCGTCGCGGCCGGTCTCGGCAGGTGCTGTGTTCCAATTCTGTGCCAGGGCTAGATTACTCATGACTCGATTCCTTGCGTGTGCTGTCGGGTGGTTGTTTGCAAGGAGTAAAGCAGGAGCCGTGCCAGGTTTGTAAGTAATTGAATTTATTATAAATACATACTAAATCCAATATGGATTTTGTAACGAAGTGTTGTAACGAAATGTTATACGTAACGATCTGATGCGGCCCGGTTACCGGGCGTTTTCCGTAGGGGCAACCCCCCGTGGTTGCCCGATTCACCCTGGACGAGACGGGGCTGGACTGGAGCGGGCAGGCACAGGGGCGGCCGAATACAGGAATTTATTTTTGCGCGGAGCCTTACGGAAGGATCAGGTCGTACTTCTTGATCTTGCGGTCCAGGGCGGGACGGGAGATGCCGAGGATCTCGCAGCTGTTGCCCTTGTGTCCCCCGGTATGCTCCAGCACGCGCTGGATATGCTCGGCCTCCACCTGATCCAGGGTCCGCTCCACCGGGGTGTTGGCGGAGGTGACGGGGCCGGTGGCCTGGGGGCCGGGTTGGCGCGACTGCGGGAATAGCAGCAGATCGGGTGTGAGGACATCGGTTCTGGCATGCACCAGCGCCTGGGTCAGCAGGTTCTCCAGCTCCCGTACATTACCCGGCCAGTCGTAGGCCTTGAGCGCCGCCAGGGTGGCGTCGGTGAGTTGGGCGGCCGGTTTGTGGATTTTGCGGGCGATCCGTTCCACCAGCGCCTCGGCCAGCAGCTGGATATCCTCCAGCCGCTCGCGCAACGGTGGCAGGTGGATGGAGATCACCTTCAGCCGGTAGGCCAGATCCTCGCGGAAGCGCCGGGCCGCCACCTCGGCAAACAGGTCCCGGTGGGTGGCGGCGATGATGCGGGCATTGGTGCGCAGCAGCTGACTGCCGCCGACCCGCTCGAAGGTCTGCTCCTGCAGTACCCGCAACAGTTTCGCCTGCAGTGCGGGGGCCAGTTCGCCGATCTCGTCCAGAAACAGGGTGCCGTCCTGGGCCAGCTCGAACTTGCCCTGCTTGCGCTCGCTGGCGCCGGTAAAGGCCCCCTTCTCGTGGCCGAACAGCTCGCTCTCCAGCAGGGTGTCGACGATGGCGGCGCAGTTGATGGCGACAAAGGGACCCGGCACCCCGGAGTGGTTGTGGATCAGCCGGGCCACCACCTCCTTGCCGGTGCCGGACTCGCCGGTGATCAGCACGGTGGCGTTGCTGCCGGCGCTGAGGGCGATCTCCTTGCTCACCTGCAGCATCGCCTCGCCGCGGCCGATCAGCTCCTGGTGGCTCTTCGGTTCCGGGCGCTCGGACTGCAGCGCCTTCACCTCGCGCGCCAGGCGCTGGTTCTCCAGCACCCGCTCCACCACATGCCGCAGCTCGCCGAGCTTGATCGGCTTGTGGATGAAATCGACCGCCCCCAGCTTGATCGCCTCGATGGCCAGTTCCAGGTCGTGCTGGCCGGTCATCATGATCACGCACTGGTTCAGTGACTCCTCGCCGATCTGGCGCAGCAGGTCGATGCCGGTGCCGTCCGGCAGCTGCTGGTCCAGCAACAGGAGATCGTAGGCGGCCGCCCTGATCCGCTCGAGTCCCTCGGCGCAGCGCGCGGTTCCCTCCACCTGGAAGCCCTGCTCCTCGAAATGGAGCTGCAGCATCTGGTTCAGGGAGGCGTCATCCTCAATGATCAGCAGTCGGGTGGTCATGGCGCTTAGCATATCCCAAAGTTGTGGTGCAGGGGTGGGTTTTCAGGGCGCGCGTTCCGCTGGCAGCCGGTAGATGGCGTAAGCCAGGGCGGCCCAGCCGGCCAGCAGGCAGAGCCCGCCAAACGGGGTGACCAGGCCCAGCACCCGGATGCCGCTCAGGGCCATCAGGTAGAGGCTGCCGGAGAACAGCAGGATGCCCAGCAGCATCAGCCAGCCGCTGCGGCGGATCCAACGGGCGTCGGGGCAGTGCAGGGCGAGCAGGCCGATGGCCAGCAGCGCCAGCGTGTGCAGCCCCTGATACTGCACAGCGGTCTGCCAGACGGTCAGCATCCGGCCCGACAGGGTGTCGCCCAGGGCATGGGCGCCGAACGCCCCCAGGGCCACGGTGACAAATCCGCTGACGGCGGCACACAGCAGCAGCGGCCGGGTCATGGCGTTCAATGGGACTGGTTCCGGCCCAGTTCGCCGAGGATATCCAGGGTCAACTGGCGGGTCTGCTCATTCATCCCCTTGCACAGTTTGTCGGCATCGCGCTCGCCGTTGATCAGCGGGCGGATCACAGCGGCCAGCCGCGCCATCGGGCCGCCGGCGCGGCGCATCTGCTCGGCCATCTCGGAGATCAGGGTCAGGGCCTCCACATTGCCGCTGGCGGCGGCCTGGATCATCCCGGCCAGCCCGGGGGCGGCGAGGGCGGGTTCCGGGCGGGCGCTGGGGTCGGGCAGGGTGGCGGGATCCTGCAGGCCGCGCAGGATCGCCTCGGCGATCACCCGGTCCTCTTCGTCCAGTCCGCCGAGTGCGCCGAGCTCCCGGTGACCGTCGATGACTCGTCTGACCGCCCGGGTCAAAGTGTGCCAACCGCTCGCCTCGGCCTGCTGCAACAGCTGCTCCAGTGCGGCCCGGTTGTGGGGCTGCTGGGCCAGCTGCACCACCTGGCAGATAAAGGGGGCGTGCAGGGTAATGATCTGCTGATGTTTGGGGGGTAGATTTTTCATGGTAGACAGCGTGTTAAATGGCTTTGACCCACCATAACCGAGGTGCCGCGGCGGGTCCATCATCAAATGCTTATCCTGCGAATAAACAGGGTTTATGCCCCGCCCAAAACTATTGTTTGGCACTTTTATTAGCAAATCTTTATGTTGTCCCTCCTGATGTCTGGAATGCACTGACGCCGAAGTGGCGTTTATGTCCTGAATGGCTGGACCGACAGGTCACCCATGAGATCAAGTCGCTGGTTTACGGACCCTGCAGGTCGTGGATCAACCAGAGAAAAATACCGAATTGAGCATCTTCCCGCGAGCCGGGTATCGACTCGAGAAAACGCCACTGATGTCAGGTGGTGATTTTAACACTGCAGTGAAACTAGGAGAATAAGTACCATGCCTACATTTGTGCGTACTGATAAGTGTGATGGCTGCAAGGGTCAGGACAAGACCGCTTGTATGTACATCTGCCCGCATAACCTGATGAAACTGGACATGGACGGCTCATTGACCGGTCATGCCATGAAGTCCTTCAACCAGGAGCCGGACCAGTGCTGGGAGTGTTACTCCTGCATCAAGATCTGCCCGCAGCAGGCCATTGAAGCGCGTCCCTATGCCGATATCGTACCGCTGGGCGCGTCCGTGCAGCCACTGCGTGGTACCGACTCGATCATGTGGACCATCAAGTTCCGCAACGGCACCATGAAGCGCTTCAAGTTCCCCATCCGTACCACCCCGGAAGGCTCTATCGATCCTTATGGTGGCAAGCCAGAGGCCGATATTTCCAAGATCGCCGAGTCCGGCTTCTTCGTACAGTGCAACGGTTACCGCGTTGGCGATGCCAGCGAGCTGATCAAGAAGTAAGCTGCGGCATAGCCGAACTGTATTTGCAAAGTTTTTAGAACAAAGAGGAAATTCAAATGGCTGGTGAATTCGGAAATCCTGAAGTCATCGAGGAAGAGGTAGACATCCTCATTATCGGTGGTGGTATGGGCGCCTGTGGTGCAGCTTATGAGATCGGCCCCTGGGTCGACGCTGCCAAGAAACAGGGCGTGGATATCAAAGTCAAACTGGTCGACAAGGCCGCCATGGACCGTTCCGGTGCCGTGGCCCAGGGCCTGTCCGCCATCAACACCTACATCGGTTCCGAGCAGGATCCGGCGGACTATGCCCGTATGGTCTCCAACGACCTGATGGGTATCACCCGTGACGACCTGACCTACGATCTGGGCCGTCATGTGGACGAGTCGGTGCACCTGTTCGAGGAGTGGGGCCTGCCGATCTGGAAGACCGACGAGAACGGCGAGCGTTTCGACGGTTCCAAGGGCATGACCCCGCTGAAGGACGGCGGCAAGCCGGTCCGTTCCGGCAAGTGGCAGATCATGATCAACGGCGAATCCTACAAGTGGATCGTTGCCGAGGCCGCCAAGAAGGCCCTGGGTATCGAAAACATCCAGGAGCGCGTGTTCATCGTCAAGCTGGTCAACGACAAGAACGACAAGAACCGCGTTGCCGGTGCCGTCGGTTTCTCGGTCCGCGACCACAAGCTGTTCGTCTACAAGTTCAAGGCCTGTCTGCTGGTGGCCGGTGGCTGTGTCAACATCTTCCGTCCCCGTTCCGTGGGCGAGGGTCAGGGTCGTGCCTGGTATCCCGTATGGAATGCCGGTTCCACCTACTCCATGGCGGCCGAGGCCGGCGCCGAGCTGACCCTGATGGAAAACCGCTTCGTACCGACCCGTTTCAAAGACGGTTACGGTCCGGTCGGTGCCTGGTTCCTGCTGTTCAAATCCAAGGCCACCAACGCCTTCGGTGAAGTCTACATGGACCGCAACAAGGAGATGCTGGACGACTATCCTCCTTACGGCCAGGCGGCTGTACCGGCTTCCTGTCTGCGTAACCACCTGATGCTCAAAGAGATGCGTGAAGGTCGCGGTCCGATCTGGATGGACACCGTCACCGCTCTGGCCAACCTGCGTGAGACCCTGACCCCCCGTGAGGTCAAGCATCTCGAGGCAGAAGCCTGGGAAGACTTCCTGGATATGTGTATCGGCCAGTGCGGTATCTGGGCCGGCGAAAACGTCGAGCCGGAGAAGAAAAACTCCGAGCTGATGCCGACCGAACCGTACCTGCTGGGTTCACACTCCGGCTGCTGCGGCATCTGGGTCTCCGGTCCTACCGATGTCGGCGCGCCGACTGACGAGACCATGGACGGTGTGCCTGCACACCTGCCGAAGGGCTGGAACTGGGGCTACCGTGGCATGACCACCGTACAGGGTCTGTTCACCGCCGCCGACGGCGTGGGCGCATCCGGTCATAAGTTCTCCTCCGGTTCACACGCCGAGGGCCGTATGTGCGCCAAGTCCATGGTGCAGTTCGTCATGGACAACCAGGGCCACACCCCGGAGCTGGAGACCAGCGTCGAGGATCTGGTGACCGAGATCTACCGTCCGGTACGTAACTTCCTGGAGTTCAAGGATTACACCACCGCGATCGACGTCAACCCCAACTACATCACTCCGCGTATGCTGCAGTTCCGTCTGCAGAAGATCATGGATGAGTACGTTGCCGGTGTCGCCACCTACTACACCACCAACGAGCACATGCTGGCGATCGCTGAAGAGAAGCTGGGTATGCTGAAGGAAGACTCCCTGAAGATGCGTGCGAAAGACCTGCACGAACTGCTTCGCGCCTGGGAGAACTACCACCGCATCCTGACTGCCGAAGCGCACATGAAACACATTCAGTTCCGCCAGGAGTCCCGTTATCCCGGTTTCTACTACCGCATGGATAAGAACTTCGTGGACGAGGAGAACTGGAAGTGCTTCGTGAACTCCATCTATGACAAGGAGACCAAGACCTGGACCTGCTTCAAGCGCGCCCATGTCGATCTGGTCGACAAGTCCAAGCTGTTCAAATAAGCCTTATTTGACAGCCTGATGGCAAGGAAGTCCGGGTGTCGCAAGGCGCCCGGACTTTTTTTGTCCAGAGATGGAATGGCACTTACTTAAACCAAGAACCACCGTCATCCCGGCGCAGGCCGGGATCCAGATTGCTTAATGGTGGTGGTATTCCTGGATTCCGGCCTGCGCCGAAATGACGAAAATCCTGCAATTCGCCTTAAGTAAGTGCCATTCGTCCAGGGAAGGACTTATACCGCGAAGGCCAAGGTAATTCGTAGGTTGGGGTAAGGCACGAACCCCAACAACATGGCGCACACCCATGAAACTCTGTTGGGGTCGCAGGCTCACCCCAACCTACGAGTTCTCAGGTTTTACCCGAATAGCTGAACACCGACCCAATGGTTTAGTATTACCGGAGAAGTCAGGACGCACCGGCCCGCATCCGCCAGTGGATTTCTTGTCCCTATTGATTTACACGCTGCAATCCGAGGCTCCCATGAGCGAAAAATTCGACATCCCGTTTCAAAGCAATGTAGTGCCCAGCATGCTGGATCTGGGCTCCACCCTCAAGTTCAAGTGCCACAAGGGGATCTCCTGCTTCAACGCCTGTTGCAGCAACGCCGACATCACCCTGACCCCCTACGACATTATCCGCCTGAAACAGCACCTCGGAAAAAGCAGTACCGAGTTTCTCAAGGAACACACCGTCCCGTTCCAGATGGACCAGGACGGCCTGCCCGGCGTCAAGTTGCGCACCACCAATGAGGGCGCCTGCCTGTTCATGACCGACGGGGGTTGCAGCGTCTACCAGGACCGCCCCACCGCCTGCCGCTACTACCCGCTGGGTAACATGATCCGTCTCGATACCGGCGCCAAGCAAGAGCATGTCGACTATGTGCTGGTGAAGGAGGAGCACTGCAAGGGCCATGATGAGGAGCGCGAGCTGACCGTGCAGGAGTACCTGATCGAGCAGGAGACCGCCCAGTACGACGAGATGAATCGCGAGTGGCAGCAGCTGATGCTGATGAAACGCTCCGGCGGCCCCAGCGTCGGCAAACCGCCCGAGGCGACCCTGCAGATGTACTTCATGTGCTCATTCGACATGGAGCGCTTCCGCCGTTTTGTCATGAGCGACAACTTCAAGGCCACCTACGACCTGGAGGAGTCGCTCTACGAAGTGCTGGAGAAAGAGGATATCTCCCTGATGCAGTTCGGCACCCGGCTGATGAAACAGGTGTTCTTCGGCCTGCGCACCATCCCGGAAAAGGGTGGTGTCTGGGAGAAGCGTATGGACGAACGCCAGGAAGTGTGGGAGGCGCGTCGCCAGGCCGAGATCACCCGCCAGCAGCAGGGGGAGGACCAGCGTTACAGCGGGGACAATGACTGAATCCCCGTTGTGACAAATCGTAGGGGCAGGCCCCCGTGCCTGCCCTGATCCGGCGCACGCGACAAGCCGACAGCAGTGAGTCTGGCCCTATTGATTCTTCGTTCAAGTCCGTTCGATCAGGGAGGGTAAGATAATGCGCGAAAAACTGTTTTCAATATATGTCCGAGATGCAGGCCTGGTTTCTGGCCGCATCGGCAGTTCAAGTGGCGATCACATGTTGACGGTTCGTGACGTCCGTGCGGGCTTTTCCCGTCGTACAGCACTCGCCGCAATCGCGGCCGTCGGGCTTGGCATTCTTGCGCCAGGCATTGTGTGCGCCGAACAGCAATTCCCGGATGTTCTGTCCGCGAGGGTCCGCGCAATCTCGAGTGGAATGTTTAACTTCGATGTGACGATTGCTTCGCCATACGACACCCCCAGCCGCTACGCGGATGGGTTCCGCGTAACTACCAAAGAGGGTGAGGTCCTAGGTGAGCGCAAGCTCTGGCACGATCATCAGAGCGAGCAGCCTTTCACTCGGGATCTCTACTCGGTGAAGATCCCGTCCAAGGTCAAAACGGTCCTGGTTCAGGCTCGCGATCAGAAGTACGGGTACGGTGGCCAGGTTGTTGAGGTTGGGCTGCCTGGGCGATAACGGTCAATGGACATCTGTTTTGAGCCACCGTTGGCCATTAAGATTGATCCACCCACATCCGCGCAAAGAATCATCCATATCCCCAGGCCTCTACCAGGCCAATAAGGAAGCTCTTCCAGCTCAGCTATTCAAACCCAGGTAACAAGTGAGCGCCAGGAGGCATACATCGCATACTCGGGCAGAGCCAAATCCCACACAACGCAAAGAGTGAAGGTGATAGTCAGAAACAGACTGGTTGCATGGCCGACGGCTAGCAGCGGGATACTGGTTTTCGTATATCTGGCCACGCGCTCTATTCCCATGCCTTCCCGGTACAGTTGTCGTAAGCAAGGCATTCCATTGATGCCAAGGTGGAAAGAAGGCCGTGAGCTTGAGGGGCCAAAAGCCCTTTAGCTGCTACATCACCCCGGCGAGCCATTCCCCCATTTTCATATCGACAACCAGGATGTGCTCGGTCAGCCAGTGCTCCAGGTACTCGAAGTCCGCGTCACTCATCTTTCCGCCATCTTGCAGGTACTTCTGCTGAAATGCGGTCGCGTTTTCGATCAGTTCCCGGTGTTCGGCCTTGTGCTCGGTGATATCCGCGTAGTGGTATTTCAGCATCAGGCGCTCCTCGTGCCGAAAGTGCCAGACGGTGCAGGCGATCAGTTCCTCAAGCACGGCCTCCCGGTACTGTGGAGATTCACCCTCCGCTACGGAACGGTTGAAGAGATTAAGCAGCTCCACCAGCCGTCGATGATCCTCGTCTATTTCATCGACCGAGACACTCAGGGTTTTGTCCCAAACCAGCTCACTCATGGCCGCACCTCCATACCGGTCAGTATGTTAAACAGGTTACTGCTGGACCATGCTACTCTCCAAATTCATGGGGTGGAAGGGGGCGGAAGTCACTCTGGCGTCTGGAGCAACGCTGGATCAGGTGGTTCCGGTCTTGTAGGCCACGGCCTTGTGGACCGTCCTTCCGGACAGGCGTCTGACCACGAGGTCTTCGAAACGCCATAACCGTCAGGGCGAGTAGACAGAAGAGGGCGCCGGCATAGAAGGTAAAAGACGCCCCAAGGCGATCCCACAGCAGGCCGGCCAAGGCGCTGGCGACCAGCATCGTCAGGCCGCTGAGCAGGTTGAAGAACCCGAATGCGGTGCCGCGCAGATCGGCTGGTGCCGCATCGGCCACCATGGTTGCCAGCAAGCCCTGGGTGATCCCCATGTGCAGTCCCCACAGGGCGACACCGAGAAACACCACGTCCCAGGACTCCGCATAGGCCAGCACCAGGTCGGCACCGATCAGGACCACCAGACCGAGCACCAGCAGTTTGCGGTGACTCATGCTGTCCGACAGCTTGCCGAACGGGTAGGCGGCCGCAGCATAGACCAGATTCATCGCGACCAGGACCAGCGGTATCCATGCCAGCGGCAGGCCGCCTTGCAGGGCGCGCAGGATCAGAAATGCCTCGCTGAACCGTGCCAGGGTAAATATGGCACCGATCGCCACTACCCACCAGTAAGCCCCGCGCAACCGCTTGAGTTCACGCCAGTGGATGGGATTGATGCGCTTCTCGCCTGGGGGCCGCTCCGCTTCCCGCACCCCGAAGAGCAACAACCCAACCGCAAGCACACCCGGGATCACCGCCACCCAGAACACCGCGCGAAAATCGTTGGACCACAGCAGCATCAATCCCACCGCCAGCAACGGTCCGATAAACGCCCCCACGGTATCGAGTGATTGGCGCAATCCGTACGCCGCGCCACGCACCCGCGGTGGTGCGAGGTCGGCCACCAGGGCGTCACGCGGTGCGCCGCGAATCCCCTTGCCAATCCGGTCCGCGAACCGCGCGGTGAACACCATGCCGGCACTGGTCGCCATGGCGAACAGCGGCTTGCTCAGCGCGCTGAGGCCATAGCCAATGACCGTCAGCGCCTTGCGCCTGCCCAGGTAGTCGCTCAATGTGCCGGAAAACACCCTGGCGATCAGCGCGGTGGCTTCGGCGACGCCCTCGATCAGCCCCACGGTGAGGGCGCTGGCGCCCAGGACAGAGACCAGGAATACCGGCAGCAGGCTGTGGATGAGTTCCGAGGAGATATCCATCAACAGGCTGACGAAGCCGAGTACCCAGATGCTCAACGGGATTTGTTGGCTGTTATTCTTGTTGGATAGGTCCATCACTTGCTGCCACAAAGCACAGGAGACTCACATTTCTATTGGCGCAGTGGATAGGCGCCCAGGCCGTTTCCGGAAAGAATAGCCTCATCCTGAATTATTTCAGCCGTGAGTAAGGTCGCTTGGGGAGGAGTGGACGGGCGGTAAAGCCGCGTCTGCCTCTATACTCCTGTAATGGTAGTGATTTCTGAACCGGCAGCGTTATGGTCGTTGGCCATGCGGATGGATTGAAGGGAGAATGTTGTGAATCATAAGGCGATACTCATACTAACAGTGAGCGCGCTCCTCGGTGCAACCGATGTTGCCGCGGAGAAAGCGGTATTGGCGGGTGGCTGCTTCTGGTGCATGGAGGCCGATTTCGAGAAGCTCGAGGGGGTGACCGATGTCGTCTCCGGCTTCACCGGCGGCACGGCGGAGAACCCCACCTACAACGGCGACCACACCGGCCACTACGAGGCCGTGGAGATCACCTACGATCCAGACAAGGTCAGTTACCAGAAGCTGCTGGATCACTTCTGGGTGAACATCGATCCGTTCGACGACCGGGGACAGTTTTGTGATAAAGGGCCGAGCTATTTAAGCGCCATCTTTGTAGCGGATGAGCAGGAGCAGGCCATAGCCGAGCAATCGAAAAGGGTGGTGGAGGCGCAATTTCCCGACCAGGAGGTGGTGACGCCAATCCTGGATGCGGCCACCTTTTATCCCATTAAGGGCGAGGAAAGTTACCACCAGGATTACTACAAGAACAATCCGGTCCGGTACAATTTCTACCGCTGGAACTGTGGTCGCGATCAGCGCCTGAAACAGATCTGGGGGGATAAGGCGACTCATTGAGCCGACAGGGGTTACCTCTTTCCGCTGCATTGACAAGTGTAACGCGACGCTATACGCTTTACCCATGATCAGGAGCTTCCGGCATAAAGGGATTAAACGGTTTTTTGAGACCGGATCGAAGGCAGGCATTCAGGTGTCCCATGCCGACAAGCTCAGACATCAGTTGAAGGCGCTGGACAGATCGATTGGGCCGGATGATATGGATTTTCCGGGATGGGGTCTGCACGCTTTGTCCGGTGATCTGAAAGGCCACTTTTCGGTGAAGGTCAACGGCAACTGGCGGCTGACATTCATGTTTGATGATGGTGATGCGATTCTGGTGGATTATCAGGACTACCATTGAGTCGCAATTCTCAATAGGAGTTTAAAAATGACTATGTATAACCCGCCACATCCGGGATCTATTCTGCGGCAAGATGTCCTGCCGGCATTGAAGATGACGGTTACCGAGGCGGCCAGCGAGTTGGGGGTGTCCCGTGCCGCCCTGTCCCGGGTGGTGAATGAGCATGCGGCCATTTCACCTGAGATGGCGTTGCGGATTGAGGCGTGGTTCAGGCGTCTGGGTTATAAGGGCGGGCGCGCCGAACAGTGGGTTGGGATGCAGATGGACCACGACATGTGGCTGGCCAGGAAGAAGTGGGAGGCGGCCTGATCCGCTAGTTTGGCTACGCCGGAAGGTCGGGTGAGGCTGGGAAAAGCAGGGGTGGAGTCAGACCGCCGGTTTCTGGTGGCACTCCAGGAGCCCGGATTGGCTTGACTCCGACCCCGATGTTCGCTCCCGAGCTTTTGGTTTCCCGGCAAAAACAAACGGCCCTCAATCGAGGGCCGAAACGTTATAGTTATATTGATTGCTTCTTAGTGAAACTATTTGCCGGCGATATCTTCCAGTGACTTGGCGCGGATGATCTGACCATCCAGCGCCGAGTCCTTGCTGTTGCGGCCGAAGGCGACGCTCATCAGCTGGCTGTAGTAGACCACCGGCATGTTGAACTTGCTGCCGAAGCGGGCGTTGATCTGGTCCTGGTAGATCTCCACGTTGGCCTGGCACAGCGGGCACGGGGTGGCGATCAGGTCGGCACCGTGGTCGTAGGCGGCCTCGATGATGCCGTGGATCATCTCCTGGGACTTCTCCGGCTCGGAGAAGGCCAGGGCGCCACCGCAGCACTGTACCTTTTTCTCGTAGGTGGGGATGGAGTCGGCGCCCACGCTCTCGATCAGGTGGTCCAGGTAGACCGGGTTCTCGAACGACTCCTCGGCGATGCCGAAGGGGCGGTTGGTCTGGCAGCCGACGTAGCTGGCGATCTTCAGCCCTTGCAGCGGTTTCTTTATCTTCGCCTTGATCGCCTCGAAACCGATATCCTCCACCAGCACTTCCACCATGTGGCGTACCGGGGTCTGGTTGTTCAGCTTCAGGTTGATCTCGTTCAGCGCGGTGTTGGCGTCGCGGAACATGTTGGCATCTTCATGCAGGCGCTCTTTCGCCTCGCGGGTGGATAGCCAGCAGGCGGCGCAGGTGGCGACGATCTCCTGGCCCGGGTTGTGCTGCTCGGAGAGCGCGATATTGCGCGCCGACAGCGTCAGGCGCGGCAGTTCGCCGCCACTGCCGTAGCCGATCGAGGCGCCGCAGCAGTTCCAGTCAGGGATCTCGTTGAGCTGGATGTCCAGCTCGTCGCACATGGTCTGGGTGGCGCGCATCATGTTGGATGATGAGGCCCCTGTCTGTGAGGAGCATCCCGGGTAGTATGAGACTTCTTTCTTAGCCATCTTGGTCGGTCCTCACTTAGCTGTTGCCCTGGATTTTGGCATCTTCGATCTCCTGGGCCTTCTTGATCATCTTCTGCAGACCGCTGGTGTCCTTGATACTGTGACCGCCGAAGAACTCCATGGCATTCATGCGCTTGGCCTTCATCATGTTCTGGCCCAGCTGCTTGTTGGCGAGGGCGTTCTTGATGCCCTGGCCGAAGCCGTCCTTGAAGTACACGGAGAGGCCCAGCTTCAGCTCGTTGACCCGGCCCTTCTTCATCAGGTTGTCCCAGAAGATCTGCGAGAACTGTGCGGTTGGCTGGTTCTTCGGCGCCAGGCCGAGGCGTTTGGCGTAGTGGGCCAGGCCGTGCATGATGTGGGTGATGGGCAGGCCGCGCGGGCAGCGGGCGATGCAGTTGTAGCAGGAGGTGCACATCCACATCGAGTCGGACGAGAGCACCGCCTCGCGCTTGCCGGCGCGGATCATCATGAACAGTTTCTGCGGGGTGTGCTCCCAGGCATTGCCCAGCGGGCAGGAGCCGGCGCAGACGCCGCACTGCATGCACATCTTGACCCATTCGCCCTCTTCGACGTTGGCCTCAACCTCCCTGAGGAAGCTGTTGTGGTACCTTTCGGTCATTGCGCTATTTAAATCGCTCATAATCCGTATCCCCTAGAACTTGAACGGGCTCAGGCCGATCTTCTCGACCGTCTCAGCCATATCGTTGATCAGTTTGGGCGCACGCTCGATATCGGTGATCGCCACCTCGTAGACCACGACCCGCTCCGGCTCCAGGTTGAGGGAGGAGAGGGTGTCTCCCACCTTGTCCATGCGTTCATGGGCCATGGCCGAGCCACGCACAAAGTGACACTGATAGTCGTCGCCCTTGGCGCAGCCCATCAGCACGATGCCGTCATAGCCGCTGTTGAGCGAGTCGGTGATCCAGGAGAGGCTGACCGAGCCGAGGCAGCGCACCGGGATGACCCGGGCCCAGGGGTTGATCTCGACACCGTTCATACCGGCCTGGTCGAGTGCCGGGTAGGCGTCGTTCTCGCACGCCAGCACCAGGATACGCGGCTTCTCATCGAACTCCTCCGGCACCTCCACGTTCTTGATCTGCTGGTTGACCGACTCCACCGAGTAGTTCTCGAACGAGATCACGCGCACCGGGCAGGCGCCCATGCAGGTGCCGCAGCGGCGGCAGCGTGACTCGTTGAACATCGGGTAGCCCTTCTCGTCCTCGTTGATGGCGCCGAACGGACACTCCACAGTGCAGCGTTTGCACTGGGTACAGCCATCCATACGGAAGCTGGGGAACGACAGGTCGCCGGCACGCGGATGGGCGGCCATGCCCTTGCCGGCATTCTCCGCCGCCTGGATCGCCTTCATTGCGGCACCGGCAGCGTCATCCTGCGCCTGGCGCATATCCATGGGACGGCGCAGCGGACCGGCGGCGTAGATGCCGGTGCGGCGGGTCTCATAGGGGAAGCAGATGAAGTGCGAATCGGTAAAGCCGTTCTTCAGGTGTGGCAGGTCGGAGCCCTGGCGGTAGTCCAGGTTGAGGATCGAGTCGACCGTTACGGTCGGTGCCCTGGGCGTCTCGCTGGCGGCTTCCGCCTTCTCGTCGATGACGATTGGCACGGCGTAGGGGTCGGGACCGGAGTTGGGCATCATGCCCACGTCCAGGACCACCAGATCGGCCTGCATGCTGGTCTCCTCGTCCAGGATCAGGTCCTGGAACTTGACCTCCAGGCTGTCGCCGGGGACCACTTCGCTGACCTGGCCCTTGGAGAAGGTAATCATCTTCTCCTGACCTGCGCGGTAGAAGTCCTCGCCGGCGGCACCCGGGGTGCGCAGGTTGTTGAACAGGATGGTGGTGTCGCAATCGTTGTTGCGGTCCTTGAAGTACATCGCCTGCTTGATGGCGATCAGGTCGCCGATGCCGGAGTGGTAGGGGAGCTGTCCCTCTTCGCTGGAGCTCTGGCCGACGTTCTGTACGAAGGCGACCGCCTTCACTTCCTTGCCGTCGGAGGGGCGCTTGATCGGCCCGCCGTCGGCGGCCTTGACCAGCTTCTCCAGCTCGGCATTGGTGACGATGTCCGGGCTGCTGCTGTAGCCGTACTGCGGCAGGTTGGAGGGATCATACAGTTTGAAACCGGTAGCCTGGATAATGGCGCCGAAGGTCTCGTTGCTGACGGCACCGGACTCGGTGGCGATATCCACATTGAAGCGGCCGGGCGCGCCGGCGGTCTTGGCCACGGTGCTGTTGAGGTGCACGGTGATCAGGCCGTTGGCCTCGATGGCCGCGATCATCTCGGCCACGCCGGTATCGCGCGGTTCCTTGTAGGGTGAACGGGTGGGGATGGCTTTGGCGTAGTCGGCCGCCTGGCCGCCCAGGGCGCCCTGCTTCTCGACGATGTGCACCGGATAACCGGCCGCCGCGGATTCCAGCGCCGCGGTCATGCCGGTGATGCCGCCGCCCACCACCAGGATGGTCTTGTTCAGGCTCTGCTCGCCGGAGGCGTGGGGCAGTTTCAGGGAGCGCAGCTCGGCGCAGGCCATGCGGATGTAGTCGTCCGCCATCTCCTGGGTGGTCTCCTGGTGCTCCGGTGCATCCGGACGCACCCAGATGACGCCCTCGCGCAGGTTGGCACGGGTCATGGCGACCTCGGGGAAGTTGAAGGCCTCCACCTTGGCGCGCCGCGAGCAGGCGGCGATCATGATGTGGCTGGCACCCTCACTGCCGATGTCGTCCCGGATCATCTGCACGCCTTCGCTGCTGCACAGCATCGCGTGCTGTTTACAGGACTGCATCTTGCCTTCGCGGGTGGCAATCATCTCCAGCTGGCTGGAGTCCAGTCGCTCACCGATTCCGCAGCCTGTGCAGATATAACCGGCAAATTTCTTTTCGTCAGACACGTTGTTAACCCTCCGTTCCGGCGACGCGGTTTACTACCTGAATGGCGCGCAGTGCGGCGCCTGTGGCCTGCTGGACCGCGCGATTCACGTCCAGCGCATCGGAAGAGCAACCGGCTGCGAAGATGCCGCCGTTTTCTGTCGCTGGCTCGATGAAGCCCTCTTCATTGATCACGATATCCACCGGGAAGCTGGCCTTGTCGACGCTGGGCTGCATGCCCACCGCCAGCACCACCAGGTCGTGCTCGTTGGCATAGCGGTGATAACCCTCGGTATCCACCCCGTTGAGCACCGGGTTGCTGTTTTCCCTGTTCTGGGTGATCGAGGCGACCTTGGACTTGATGAAGGAGACGTTTGGATTCTCCCGCACCGCCTGGTAGAAATCCTCGAACCGGTCGATGGCGCGAATATCGATGTAATAGATGGTGGACTTACCCTCGTCGCCCAACGCCTCCTGCACATAATGGGTCTGCTTCAGGGTGGCCATGCAGCAAATGCGCGAGCAGTGCAGCAGATGATTCTTGTCACGTGAACCGGCGCACTGGATGAAGGCGATGTTCTTGGCCACCTCGCCATCGGAGGGGCGCAGGATCTTGCCGCCGGTCGGGCCGTTGGGATCGGCCATGCGCTCGAATTCAACATTGGTGACGACATTCTGGAAGCGATCGTAGCCGTAGGGCTGGATCTTGTTGGCATCGTACGGCTGCCACCCGGTGGCCCAGACCACGGCGCCGGCCTTGAAGGAGACTGTCTCTTCCTGCATCTCCAGATCGACGGCATTCACCTTGCAGGCCGCCTTGGCCTTCGCCGCCTCCTCGGTGCCGAGGATGGCCGGGTCGATCACGTAGCGTTGCGGATGGGCCATGCGGTGCGGCAGGTAGGCGCCCTTGCGCTTGCCCAGGCCATAGTTGAACTCATCGTCAAACTCGGCACTGACCGCCCTGGCGCAGTCGCCGCAACCGGTGCAGTTGTCGTTCACGTAGCGGGGACTGATCTTCACGCTGGCGGTGTAGTTGCCCACGTCGCCCTGGATGTCGGTTACCTCGGCCATGGTCAGGATGGTCAGGTTGGGGTTCATCTTGGCCCGGCGCTGATTGATTTCCAGTCCACAGGCGGGGAAGCAGAGCTTGGGAAAATATTTGTAGAGCTGGGTGACACGACCACCAACATAGGGACGTTTTTCAACCAGGACGACCTGCTTTCCTGTTTCGGCGGCTTCCAGGGCGGCGGTGAGGCCGCTGATACCGCCACCGACCACCAGGATGGTCTGGTTGGTTGCAATTACTTCCGTCATGGATGTTCCTCCGTCGCGGAAAGGGTTCAATCGATTAGCTGGGCTGACAAGGGATCCCGATGGGAATTGCGGTCACCATTCAGGGTACGTAAAAACCCATAATTTAGAATTTGGTAAGATACTCTTCTTGGTTCGATCCCGCCAGATTAAACCGGTGTTACGGCAATCGAAATTTCCGATGAGTCCATAGGGACGTTGTATGAAGGTACCGCTAGGATATAAATGAGGTTGATGGGATTACGCGGGCTATACTTTTGGGAGGGTGGAAAGCTGACAGATCCGGAGCGGGCAGAGTGCCTGGTAACCGGACGGCACGCCGGGTGATTGTCGGGCCCGCGCGGAGCTTTCGCGACACTCGCCAACAGAGCAATACACCAAGAAGATTAAAAAGGAGAGCTGCCGTGGCCGAGAGCAATAATCCCTACCTCCTGCCCAGGCGCGCACCGTTGGCCAACGGTGACGATAACTTCGAACCCAAGTGTTTCACCGAACGGATGGAGCAGTTGCCGATCGGCAACATTGGTCAGGTAGCGCAGGATCTGCACCACCTGCTGCAACAGATGAACGCATCGGTGATGCCGGTGGCCGCTCGGGTGAGTAATCTGGAAGCGCTCCTGAAACCGCTGATGGTGGTCCTGGAAGCGCTGGAAAGCGGTTTTTCCCGTCAGTTACCGCCGCTCAACCCGCGAGCGGGTCTGATGTCCGACATGCACGGCAGTCTCTGCATCCTGGCCACCCAGGGTTACAAGGTGGTGCTTGACCAGTACCATCTGGAGAATTTCACCGGGCAGCTGTTGCACAAGTCCAGCAGGGCCATGGCACTGCACCGGGTGCTCTATTTTCTGGGCCGGGGTCTGCTGCACGCCTATCAGCTCTATCGGCTGGCGCCCCCCTATATCTGGCAGGAGATTCATGGCATCCATCGCTATGCATTCGACCAGAAACTGGCCGACCGCCCGGTGGATAATCCGGACCGGCGCCTGCTCCCGCACGCCACGGTGAACGATCTCTACAAGCAGATTCTGCTGCTCTCCATGGCGGGGCCCTATCGGCTGATGCAGGGGGAGGTGGTACGGGTCTATCTGGCGTTGCGACGCTGGGCGCCGGAGGCGCGACTGGTGGACCTGGGTAATTCCAATGGTGATGAAGGCCCATTCATCGTGGATATCGGTCTCGATGAGGCGCCGCGTTACAAAGGAACCGAACGTGATCACCAGGTGCAGCGCGGCTGGGTACTCGATACCAGCGATCTCGCGGTCACGTTGGCCGCCGAGCTGGAGGCGATGGGCGCCCTGCACGGTGCCATGCGACCCCAGGATGTCCCGGACAAGATCTCTCCCGACCTGCTGGCGCGGCTGATGCTGACCTGGGGGATCGGATCCAACCGGGTCGCCGAGCGGGACGAGACCCAGGGCGAGGTGGGCCTGGTTCGCGGGCTGAAGGCGATCTATCAGGAGCTGGAGGGCGAGCCGGTGCCCGATACCACCGCCAAGCCCGGGGCCTTCAATTCGGGACCTGCCCAGGGGGAGGTCGTGAAACCCGCCCACGGCATGCCCCGCTCCGACCTGGAGGCGGATGAACATGTAATAGCGGATACTTTCGGTTCGAAGACGCGCCGGGAAGCCGGTAACAATGCGCCCGTGCCCCGGCCGGCTGGGGCGCACCCGCCGCCACCTGCCTATCCGGTCTCGCGGCTCTGTCCGGTGTATAACGAAAGCGGCGGTGGTTACCATTTGGGCTGGAGCGCGGCAGGGGAGGAGACGATCAGCGTGGGCGAGCTGGTGGCGGTGATCCATTGGGACGAAGCCGGGGAGGAGTATCTGCGTCCGGGTGTCATTCGCTGGATGCGGGTCGAGCGTCCGGCAGTGATAGACTTCGGTGTGGAGCTGATACCGGGAGACGTGGAGCCGGTGATCTTTTTCCGTCAGTGGGGACAGCGTGGGCAGGAGAGTTACGGCCCTGGCCTGTTGCTGCAGCGTCCACAGGAGGATCAGACGGTCATCACCCTGCCGTTCTACTCCGAGCCGGGGGAGCGCACCTGGTTCATCTCACCGGGAGGGAGGCGCGAGATCCAGCTCAGCCGGGAGATTGAGGCAACCGCCTCGTTCATCCAGTTTTATTATCATGACCCGGAGCGGCCCGATCCGGTTGACGCGGATGAAAACAGGTCGGATGTGGCGGATTTCGAGCAGCTCTGGAACAGTATCTGAATTGTGTCCGGCGAGTGGCGGGTGGTCCTGTCCCGGGTTGAACTCCCCTTGTGCAGTCAATGTCTGCTGTTAAGGACCCGCGAAAGAATAAGTTCCTGTATTCGGTCGCCCCTGGGCCGCCGCTGGCGGTGTTACGCTTTTTGCCAAGGGAGCGGGTTTGTCCATGGATGGACTTATGCCGCGGAGGCCATGGATGGCCGGGAGCGGCCATTGCCTGCAAAGCGTGCCTTGCCAGCGTGGCCCAGGAGCGCCCTCGGTACTACGGAATTATTCTTGCGCGGGCCCTAAGATGATACTGAAGCGGATTTTGTTGGGGATGCGATGAACAACGGGCAGGGCGGCGGTGTCGGGGGTATCGGCAGGTGGATGATGATCCTCTCCTGGGTACTGTTGCTGGGGCTGATGGCGTTCCTGTTCAACGGAATCCTGGAGAAGCAGCGCAACCCCAACCAGGCACCGCTCACGCTGCGGGATGATCGCGGGGCACAGGTGGTACTGAAACGCAACCGCGCGGGCCACTATGTAGCGAGCGGCCGTATCAATGGTCATCCGGTGCTGTTCCTGCTGGATACCGGCGCCACCGATGTGGCCATTTCCGATGAACTGGCGCGGCGCCTGGATCTGCCCAGGGGACGGCAGTCGCTGAGTCAGACCGCCAACGGTACGGTCATCTCCTGGCAGACGCGGTTGTCCGAAGTGGGGCTGGGGGAGATCACCCTGACCGATGTGAGCGCCAGCGTGTTGCCAACCATGACGGGTAGCGAGGTGCTGCTGGGCATGAGTTTTCTGAAGCAGCTGGAGTGGACACAGCGGGGCGATCAGCTGATGCTGAGAAAGTTATGACCGGGGTAACTACTCACGGGGTGATTGTCCTGCCTTGCCGGCGACGTGAGGGATTCACTAATGCCGCGGGGGCAGGGATGCCCAGGAGCGGCCTCACACGATGGCTGGATCAAGATCGGCCAACAAACCAGGCCAATCACTTGCAGACCGGGTGAGTAGTTACGACCGGGAAAACTGTGACCGGCGCGGGCGGACGGAAATGAAGCGGGCGGCGACTGTTGGACAGGCCGCCCGTTTTATCTATCAGGCGACAGTGTCTTTCAACGCCTTCAGTGCGGTGACCTTGACTACGGTGGTTGCCCGCTTGGCGGCGATCTTGATCGGTTCGCCGGTGGCCGGATTGCGGCCCATGCGCGCCTTGCGTGCCGGCTTGACCACCCGGCGGACCTTGACCCCGGTTTCAGGGATGGCGAATTCACCGGATCCGCGACGGATCATGTGTCCCTTGACCAGGCCCCCCAGTGAGTTGAACACGTCGCCAACCTGCTTGCGGCTGAGACCGGTCTCTTCGGCAATGGCCTGAAGGATCTGGGTCTTGGTCTGTTTGGCGGCGATGGCCTTGGGTTTTGCTGGAGCTGAGGCTTGCTTGACGGGTGCCTTTTTCGCAGCGGCTTTCTTGGTCGGCGCCTTTTTAGCTACGGCTTTCTTGGCGACAACCTTCTTCTTTGCTACGGGTGCTTTTTTAGCGGCGGATTTTTTTGCAGCTTTTTTCTTGACGGCCATGGAAGACTCCTGGGTTAGACCTGATGAGTGCGCGCTAAACATAGCATAGATTTGTGTTTTTCCAAGTACTTCCAAGCGGAAATGCAGTAAAAACCGGCCTTTTTCACGTTTCCCCGGATTTTCCGCGGCGTCACTGTATGGATCAGGCATGACGGGCACACCGCGCTTCGACCCTTCCGGGGTTGAAGCACGGGATCACAAGCGATAGCAGACGCCGCCCCGGCGACTGTCGCCGCAGCCGGAGAGTTGGCCATTGTGTTTGCGCATCACCGAGTGGGCGCCACCAAAGAACAGGTTTTTTTCCGGCCAGCAGCGGATGTCGGCAAACGCCTTTCCCAGTGCCCGGAGGGTGGCGGCGGAGGGTCCATTTTCGATATTCAGCAGGTCGGACTCGAAATGCACACGCGGCTGTTCAACCGCCGGTTCGATCTCCATGCCGAAGTCGATCAGATTGATCAGCACCTGGAGAATGGCGCTGCGTATCCTGTTGGAGCCGCCCGAGCCGAGCGCAATGGTATCGCCGGCGGCCGTCTTGACCAGCGAAGGGGACATCATGGAAGCGATGCGCCGATTGTATGGCCAGCGATTGAAGCCGTGCGGATTGATATCCTCTTCGCCGAGCATGTTGTTCAGCATGATGGCGCATCCGGGCAGCACGTAGCCCGACCCCTCACCGTTGGACAGGGTCATGCTGGCCAGATTGCCTGCCCCGTCGGCGATACTGATCTGGGTGGTGCCGCGGGAAAAACCCCTGTGATTGCGCATCACCTCCCGGTAGCGACCGAGCAGTTCGCTGGAGAGGATGTCGAGCCAGGACGCCGTGCCATCCGAGCCGATCCCCTGGTCGCTGCGCAGTTGCTGGGTCAGCTTCATGGCGTGGCTGATGCGACCGAGGTGAGCGGCGCTGTTGACCCGGTACTGCCCCAGCTGCTCCTGCTCCAGCAGTGCCAGGGTGAAGGCGATCAGGATGCCGCCGATGGAGGGCGGCGGGTTGGTGAACAGCCGGGTGCCGCGATAGTCCAGGGTCAGTGGTGATCGGCGTACCACCCGATAGGACGCCAGGTCGGTCGGGGTGAGACAGCCGCCATGGCTATGACAGTCGCTGGTCAGTTGGCGCCCCATCTCGCCGCGGTAAAACAGCGCCTCCCCTTCCAGGGCCAGGATCTCGAGGCCATCCGCCATGGCGGGATTGCACACCGTCTCATCCCGCCCGGCGATCACTCTCGGTCGCCGCGCGCTGGCATGCAACTGCAACGCCTCCGGGCTTGACTGGATGATGGGGGAGACAATCTCGGCGATGTAGTGCTGAAAGCTGTTCACCCGCACGCCGTCGCGGGCGGCTTCACAGGCCGGCTGGATGATCTCCCGCAACGGCATGCTGCCGAGGTCGCGGTGGATGGCGAAGGCCCCCTTGATCGCCCCTGGGGTGGCGATCGATCCCATGCCGATATGGAACTCCTGCTGGGCGGTGCCGAAATCGGCCAGGATGGGATAAAAGTTGAGTTCGGAATCGACCGGTCGGGCGTGGGGTGTCTGGGCGAAAAAGTCATACAGCAACGGTTGCGTGTCGGCGCACTGGGCAGTCAGGAAGCCGCCACCACCGAGGGAGGCCAGCACCGGCTCGGCGACGCAGGCGGCAAACAGCGCCGCCAGCGCGGCATCAAAGGCGTTGCCGCCGGCGCGCAGAATCTCCGTCGCGGCACTGGCGGTGACCGGATGGCCGGCCGCCACGATTCCTGCTGATCTCTTCATTTATGTTGTGCTCGGGTTGAATCTGTGGCATCAGTTCAAGTATTAGTCTAATGAAGCCGATAAACTCCATGTTTCCATTGGCTAGTTTCTATCCTGAAACGGCGGCAGGCAAGGCGGTATCCGGTGGTGTGACCGATAAATGTTGGCGATGCTGATATCAATAACAACCCGCGAGCCGAAACCCCGGTGTTTCGCTGCCGGGTCGCGGATCCGCCGGGACCCGGACCGCGCCGGTGCTGGACCTGGCCGGTATGAAAACAGATTTTCTTCCACTCTGACAACAGTATGGCATCGCCCGGTGGTGGATGAGGGCGGCCCGAAGCCAGGGTGGTTTGATCTATGCTTTGCGTAGGCTTCCCGACCGGACTGCAGGCGTTAGCAACGGCGGTGGCGCGGGAGCGGCACGGCAGGACCCGGTTCAAGGAGTCCGGCGTGGAGAGTGCACATCGATTGTGAACGTCATCGGGGCGGGCGCATGGGGGATTGTCTATGGCGGTAGTGCCAAAACAGAACGGGTTGAACATTTTGCGGAAACTGGTTCCGCTGAATACACTCACGGAAGCGACCCTGGCCGAGCTGATGGAGGCGGTCGGGTTTGAGAAGATTGCCAAGGGCGATTACCTGTTCCATGAAGGCGATACCAATCCCGAGCGAATCTATCTGCTCTCGGGCAAGGTCGCCCTGCTGGAGGATGGCAAGGAGGTGGATACCGTTGCCGCCGACAGCAACATGGCCCGCTACCCCATTGCCCACCATCTGCCGCGCAGATTTTCCGTTCAGGCCAGGACCAAGGCCGAGATTGTCCGTATTGACGGCCACCAGCTCAGTGAACTGCTGACCCGTGGTGGTAACGCCCTGTATCAGGTTGAAGAGCTGAGTGCCGACGCCGATGAGGACTGGATGGGCCAGCTGCTGCAGTCACCGATTTTTCAGCGCATACCGGCGGCCAATATCCAGAACATCATGATGCGCATGGAGGAGGTGCAGGTCGCGGCCGGCGAGATGGTGATCCGCCAGGGCGACGACGGGGACTACTTTTACCTGATCAACCGCGGCCAGTGCTCCATCACCCGGGAGCGGCGGGATGGGGAGATCGAAGAGCTCGCGCAGGTCGGTGCCGGCCACTGCCTGGGCGAGGAGTCGCTGCTCTCCGGCAAGCCGCGCGGCAGCACCGTCTCCATGCTCACCGACGGCATCCTGTTTCGGCTGGGGAAAAAGGATTTCGTTGAATACATCAAGTTGCCGCTGGCCAATGCCATCAGCTATGAGGTGGCGCTGGGCAAGGTGGAGAAGGGCGCCGTCTGGCTGGATGTGCGATCGCCCCAGGAGCATCAACGCGTGCACATTCCGAACAGCCGGAGCGTGCCGTTCAACACCCTGCGCTCGGCACTGCCGGAACTCGATAAACAGAAACCCTATGTCATCTACTGCCAGGACGGACTGGTGAGCTCCACGGCGGTCTATCTGCTGATGGAGCAGGGGCTGGATGCCTATGTGCTACAACGGGGACTCGAATCGGTACCCGATGAGGCGCTGCACCAGGACAGGTCCCAGGAGCGCGCGCAGGTCATCAGCCTGCGCCCGGAACAGACGGGTGCCCAGGAAGGTATGCCGGATATCGGCTCGGCACCGGATGACGAGGCCGGGCTGCTGCGCGAGCGGCTGCAGAAAACCGAGGCCCAGGCCCAGGAGCAGTTGCAGCGGGCACATAAGATGAAGCTGATGCTGGAACAGCTCAAAGGGCGCCTGGCGGAGGCGGAGGCGGCGGAAACCCGGGAGGGCGAAGCGAGCCGGCGGCTGGCCGGGGAAGTGGAAAAGCTGCAGAAACAGCTGGATGCCGGCGAGAAAAGCCGCGAAACCCTGAAAAAGCAGCAGACCTCCATCGAGGCACAGCTGGCGAATGTGGCCGGCGAGCGTGACCGGCTGCAGGATGAACTGGGCGAGGTCCATCAACAGATAGGCAAGCTGGAGAAACGCCTGGAGGTGAAACAACAGGAGGAGGCGCGACTGCAGCAGTCCCAGGCCGAGGCCCAGGAGGCGCTGCAGCGGGCGCTGAGCGACAGCCGCACGGAGCTGGACGAAGTGCGGACGGAAAAAACCGTGTTGGCCCAGGAGGCCGGACGGCTGCAGGAGGCTCTGGAGGGGGCGCGCGCCGAGCTGGAGCAACTGGGGCATGAGCTGACACAATCCCGGCAGGCGGCCGAAGCGGCGTTGGCGAAACAGCAGGAGGAGGCGCGGCTCAGGGAGTCCCAGGCCGAGTCCCAGGAGGCACTGCAGCGGGCGCTGAGCGACAGCCGCACGGAACTGGGCGAGATCCAGGCGGAAAAAACCACGCTGGCCCAGGAGGCCGGAAGGTTGCAGGAGGCCCTGGAGGGGGCGCAGGCCGAGCTGGCGCAACTGGGAGATGAGCTGAGGCAATCCCGGCAGGCGGCCGAAGCGGCCCTGGAACAACAGCAGGCGACGCAGCGCGACCTGCAGGCGCTGCAGGAGGAGGCGGCCGCGATAGGCACCGTCCATGAACGGCAGCAGCACGAGGCGGCCGAACAGACGCAGGCCATGGCCGAGATCCTGGCGGCGGCCAACGGCCGGATCGAATCACTGGAGGCGGCCCTGACGGAGCGAGGTGCCGATGACGCCGCGCACAGCGCGGTACTGGAGAGCGCCGATCAACAGCAGCGGCTGCTCACTGCCGAACTGGACCGGCTGCGCAGCGAGCTGGAAGCCGCCGGTGACCGCATCAGTCACCTGGATGCCGAGCGGCAGGCCCTGGAACAGGCGCGGACAGAGCGACAGAGTGATCAGGAGGCGGCGCTACGGCAATCACTCGTTGAGGCAGTTGAGGGACGGGATCAGGCGCAGTTCGCGTTACAGGCCGCGTCGGATGAGCAGGAGCGGTTGGCGGCGGAACTGGCGGTGCTGCAGAACAGCTTTGCCCAGCTGCAGCAGCTCGCCGATGAGCGGGAGAGCGGCCTGGCCGAACTGCGCTTGCAGATGGAGCGTGAGCAGCGCGCCGGGACCGAGGATGAACGGGCACGCAGCCGGCAGCAGGCTGAACTGGAGCGGCTGACACAGGAGCTCGCTGCGGCCAACGTGGAGCTGGAGTCGGCCCGCCAGGGGGCACAGGAGAAGACGCAGTCGTTGACGGAGTTGCAGCAACTACGGGATACGGATCAGGCCGTGGTGCAGGAGACAACGGCGCGGCTGGAAGCGGCGGAGCAGGCGCTGCAGGAGTTACACCGGGAGCGTGAACAGCTGACCGCCGAGCTCTCCGGTCTGGACACTGAACGTAGCGACCTGACCCGGCAACTGGAGAACGATCGCCAGCGCCTCGCCGAGCTGGAAAACCGACTGGCCGAGGCGGCGCAGGCGGAGGAGCAGCCCTCCACCGAAGAGCTGGAATCGCTGCGTGCGGAACTGGCGGAGGCAACCGCGGCGCGGGTCGCGGCCGAGGATGCCCTGGCGGCGGCCGGCCGGGTGGCCACCGGTAGCCCGGCGGCGCAGGGTGAAATCAAGGCGGTGCAGGCCGAACTGGAGACCCTGAACGACGCGCTGGACGAGGCGGACAAGGCCTATGAGGCGCTCGCCCGGGAGAAGGCGCAGCTGCAGGAGGAGCTGGAGCGGCTGCGTGCGGCGGCGCCGGGGGCGGATGACAATGCGCGGCTGCAGGAACAGCAGGCGGCCGCGGAGCAGGAGGCGGCACGTCTCAGCGTGGCCCTGGAAGCGTTGCGTGAACAGGTCGAGGCCGAGGCGCAGCAGCGGCGCCAGGCGGAGGAGACCGCGGCGGAACAGCCGGTCGACACACCGGCCACCGAAACATCGGCCGAACGGGTAGCCGTACTGCAGCAGGCGCTGGAGGAGGCGCATGGCGCACTCAAGGAACTGGAGCTCAACAACTCGGCCGATGCCGCGGAGTGTGAGGTACTGCGCCAGGATATCGACAAGCTGAAGCGCTCGCTGGAGGAGCGCAGCGCCGAACTGGAGCGGACGCGCAAAGAGAGCCTGCTGTTGGAAGAGAAGACCGAAGAGCGCAACAGCGAGATCGATCGTCTCAGGCTGGCACTGGAAGCGGCCCAGGTCGAGGCCGACGAGGCGAACTTCAAAAAAGATGAGGCGCTGGAGGCGCGCAAACAGGTCGAGGATTCGCTGTATGCGCTGCAGAGGCAGATCGAACACGGACGTCCCCGGGATGATCTGCTGGACAAACGGCTGGCCGCGGCGAGGGACGGGCTGGTGGTTGGCCACGGTTCCAGCCGACAGAAACTGGTCGGTGTGCTGATCGGCGCGGTACTCGCCTTCGGGGTGGCGGAAGGGCTCTCCCTCCTGGGGGGCAATGGCGAGATCATCAGCGGCTTCCTGGGGGAGGCACCGGTTGTCTCCCCGAGCCCGGTGAGCGAGCCTGTTGCCCCGGCGGCGCCATCGGTCGCCTCGCCGCTCGCCAAACCGCCAGCGGAGCCGGCGCCCGCGCTGCCGGAAAAACCGCGGGCGCCGGTCGTTGCCGCGCGTGAGCCGGTGACGCCCAAGCTTCCCCCTGCGCCCCGGGGACCGACCACCGGCACCCTGATCCAGGATCGTCTGGCCGCTGGCGGAAGTGGCCCGGAGATGGTCTATGTCGCTGGCGGGGTGTTCCGCATGGGCAGCGCCATCAGCCAGTTGGCCAGTGAAGAGCAGCCGGTGCATGAAGTGCGCTTGCGCAGCTTCAGTATCGGGCGCTACGAGGTGACCTTCCGGGAGTATGCGCGGTTCGCCGCCGCCACCGGACGTGGGTTGCCGGATGATCTCGGCTGGGGACAGGGGCCGCGCCCGGTGATCAATGTCAGCTGGAATGACGCCAGGGCCTATACCGACTGGCTGAGCGAGCAGACCGGCCAGCGCTACCGGCTGCCGAGCGAGGCGGAGTGGGAGTATGCGGCCGCGGCGGGTACCGATACGCCGTACTGGTGGGGTTTCGATCTGGGATCGGGCAAGGCCAACTGTTTCAACTGCGGCAGCGAATGGGACGGCGCCACCACCGCGCCGGTGGGCCGCTTCGCGGCCAATCCGTTCGGGCTTCACAACACCGCGGGCAACGTCATGGAGTGGGTGGAGGACTGTTACCATGGCTCCTACGAGGGCGCGCCGACCGATGGATCGAGCTGGCAGGAGCCGGGGTGTCGCGAGCGGGTGGTGCGGGGCGGTGCGTTTAACAAACCGGGCGTGAGTCTGCGGGTCACCCGGCGGGGGCGGCATGAAGTGGATACCCGGCTGCTGGTACTCGGTTTCCGGGTGGTCCGCGAGGTGCGCTGATTGCCGCGCCTGATGCGGGCTCCTTATGATAACGGAAAGGCCCGTGACGCTGCAGCATCACGGGCCTCTGGGTGGGTGTCGATTTTAAACGAAGAAACTATCGATAGGTTTCAGTATGAGATCGGACTTCAGCCATACCGGCTCCGGTTCGTACGCAAGCGGGATCTCCAGGAGTTGAAGGGTGGGGCGCAGGATGTCGCTGGGTCCCTCACAGTGGACCGGGGTTGACCGCCTTTCTGAACGGCTCTGTGGGAGTCGTTCGCCGCTGGTCATGTCATATACACGGATCATATTGCACCCCTGGAGTCGGTGGACCGATTGATCTCACTATAATTAGCGGACGCCGCCGGCAAACCTTTAGGGTTTTCTGATGGATCTATCCCAGTTGGTTGTTGGTGTTGATCAGGCTTGGTGAATCACCCCGTAGGAGCGCCTCTGGCGCGAATGTTTTTCGCGGCGAAGCCACTCCTACAAAAGCTCGTTGCGCGGGTCCGGCACCGGCCCTGCTGCCGGAAGCCCGGCGCAACCATCCATCGCCCCGGATCACCTATACTGTGAATAAAGTAATGTGGTGGGCGCAGGGCAGGTATGGCAACAGAGCGAGAACGATTGCGGGTGACGGCGAAAGGCGGCGGTCGGGCGCGGATGCTGGTGGCCGCGCTGATCGGCGCGATGATGCTGAATCCGCCGCTGTTGGAGATCTTCTCCACCGCCACGGGTAGCCGTCCCTTCGGCTGGCCGCTGATCATCCTCTATATCAACCTGATCTGGTTGTTGCTGATTGTCCTGGTGGTCTATCCGAAAGTCTGGCGGCTGCTCAGGGAAGCCTGGCGTTCCAGGGCCGGCACCATGCGCAAAGGGCGGTATTGATGCCGTTTGTGTGGCTGGTCTTTGTTACCTCTCTGGCTTACCTGGGGCTACTGTTCCTGATCGCCCACTATGCCGACAGGCGTGCCCGGCAGGGCCGCAGTATCGGCGCCAATCCCTATGTCTACTCGCTGTCCCTGGCGGTCTACTGCACCTCCTGGACCTTCTACGGCAGTGTCGGCCGGGTGGCGACCGACGGCATCGGTTTCCTGCCCATCTATCTGGGGCCCACCCTGCTGTTTCTGGTGGCGCCGTTTCTGTTGCGCAAGATCCTGAAGATCGCCGAGGCGCAGCACACCACCTCGATTGCCGACTTCATCTCCTCCCGTTACGGCAAGAGCCAGAAGCTGGCCGGCCTGGTGACGGTGGTGGCGGTGATCGGCATCATGCCCTACATCGCCTTGCAGCTGAAGGCGATCTCCACCAGTTTCGATATCCTTGGGGGCTATCCCACGATCAGCACCTATCTTCCCCACACCACCAGCGTGCTCAATGACAAGGCGTTCTACGTCACCATCGTGCTGGCCCTGTTCACCATCCTTTTCGCCACCCGGCGCCTGGACGCCTCGGAACACCATGAAGGGTTGATGGTGGCGATCGCCTTTGAGTCGCTGGTCAAGCTGTTTGCCTTTTTGGCGGTCGGCATCTTCGTCACCTTCTTCATGTTTGACGGATTCGAGTCGATCTATGACCGGGTGGAAGCGGATGCGGGGCTCGCCCACCTGATCTCCGGAGAGGCGCTGTTCGAAAGCGGCAGCTGGACCTCGCTGATGGTGCTGGCGGCGTTGGCGATCTTCTGCCTGCCGCGCCAGTTTCAGGTCACGGTGGTGGAGAACACCAACCGCTCGCATCTGGATAAGGCGATGTGGCTGTTTCCGCTCTACCTACTGGCGATCAACTTCTTTGTACTGCCGATTGCCATCGCCGGGCTGGTCAGCTTTCCGCCCGGGGCGGTCAATCCCGACACCTTCGTGCTGGCGCTGCCGATGGTGGCGGAGCAGCCGGGGCTGGCGCTGCTGGTCTATATCGGTGGCCTCTCCGCCGCCAGCGGCATGGTGATCGTGGCGACCGTGGCCCTGAGTACCATGGTCTCGAACGACCTGATCGTGCCGCTGCTGCTGCGCCTGCGCCTGTTCCATTTCGGCAGCAGGGCCTCCGACACGGCCACCGGCATGCTCAAGGCGCTGCGCCGGCTGAGTATCCTGGGTGTGCTGTTCCTCGCCTACAGCTATGTCACGCTCATCGGCGACTCCTATGCCCTGGTAACCATCGGCCTGGTCTCCTTTGCGGCGGCGGCCCAGTTTGCGCCGCTGATCATCGGCGGCATCTTCTGGAAGGGAGCGACCCTGGCCGGGGCCCTGACCGGCCTGATGAGTGGTTTTCTGGTCTGGGGCTACACCCTGGTGCTGCCGGCCTTCGCCCTGTCCGGCTGGCTGCCGCTGTCGATAGTCGAGCTGGGACCGTTCGAGATCGGTTTGCTGAAACCCCAGGCGCTGTTTGGTGTGGCCTGGGAAAATCCGCTGATCCACAGCCTCTTCTGGAGCGCCTTTTTCAATATCGGGCTCTACCTGCTGGTCTCCCTGTTCTCCCGCCAGAGTCTGATCGAGCGCACCCAGGCGCGGGCGTTTGTGGATGTGTTTTCGCCCAAGAGCGAATACGCGACCCGCCCCTGGGAGGGGCAGATCCGCATCGCCGATCTGGAGCGGGTCGTCGAGCGGTTCGTCGACCGTGACCGGGTGGGGCAGCTGTTCGGGCGCTATCGCAACGGCGGCTCCTCGGCCTATTCGCCCGGCATGGATGCCCCGGCGGATCTGCTCACCCAGGTGGAGAAACTGCTCGCCGGGGTGGTCGGCTCCGCCTCCGCCCGCGTGATGATCAACAGCAGTCTGCGGCGTACCAATATCAATCTGGACAGCGTACTGGAGATCATTGACGAGGCCTCCTCGGCTGTGGAGGGGAGCCGCGAAGTACTGAAGTCGGTGATTGAAAATATCGATCAGGGCATCTCCATGTTCGACAAGGAGATGAATCTGGTGGCGTGGAACCGGCGTTTCGTGGAGATCAACGGGTTTCCGGAACGGATGCTGCGTAGCGGCGTCACCCTGCGTGATATCTGCAGCTATAACATCGATCAGGGTGAGTACGGCGTCGTTGAGGACCGGGAGGCCTTTATCCAACAGTACATCAGGGACAACTTCCAGCCGCAGCGGATGGTGTTTGAAAAGGTGCGACCCAACAATACCGTGCTGGAGCTGTGCCGTACCCCCCTGGCGGCGGGCGGCGTGGTCACCACCTATACCGATATCACCCAGCGCAAGCAGGCCGAGCTGGAACTGACCCGGCTGCGCAACCTGCTGGGTAGCATCATCGACTCCATGCCGTCGGCGCTGATCGGTATCGATGTGGCGGGCCGCATCACCCACTGGAACCGGGAGGCGGAACGGATGAGCGGGATCAAGGCGGCGGCCGCCATTGGCGAGACCCTGACCCAGCTGATCCCGCAATTCCCGGACGTCCTGCAGAAGGTGGAGCGGGCCATCGGCGAGCTGGCGCCGGCCCAGGAGACCAACCTGCGCTGGGAAGACGCCAAGGGCGAGGTCCACTACATGGATGTCACCATCTATCCGCTGTTGGCCGAGTCGGTGGAGGGGGCGGTGATCCGCCTGGACGACGTGACCGAGACGGTGCGTATGGAAGAGATGATGGTGCAGTCCGAGAAGATGCTTTCGGTGGGTGGTCTGGCGGCGGGTATGGCCCACGAGATCAATAATCCGCTGGCCGGCATCGTGCAGAGTGTGCAGGTGATGAACGCCCGTCTGGGGCCGGAGATGGCGAAAAACCGCCAGGTGGCGGAGGCCTGTGGCACCTCGATCGAGGCCATTGACCGCTACATGGATAAACGCGGCATCGCGCCACTGCTGGAGATGGTTTCGGAATCCGGCAAGCGCGCGGCCAAGATCGTCAGCAGCATGCTCAGTTTCAGCCGCAAGAGCGACCTGAAGTTCGAGCTGCGGGATCTGCGGCTGCTGCTGGATGAGACCGTGGAGATCGCCTCCAATGACTACAACCTGGCCAAGCACTACGATTTCAGACGGATCTCCATCGTACGCGAATATGCCGCGGATCTGCCGGACGCCTGGTGCGAGGGTGGGCAGATCCAGCAGGTGCTGCTCAATCTGTTGAAGAACGGCGCCCAGGCGATGTTTGAAGCCGCCACCAACGGCGACCAGAGTGGCCGCAATGACCGTTTCATCCTGAGGGCCTACCGGGATCGGCAGTGGGCCTGTGTGGAGGTCGAGGACAACGGTCCCGGTATGAGCCCGGCGGTGCGCCGGCGTATCTTTGAACCCTTTTTCACCACCAAGGAGGTCGGCTCCGGCACCGGACTCGGCCTCTCCGTCTCCTACTTCATCATTACCCAGAACCATCGCGGCAGCATCGAGGTGAAGCCGGTCAGGGAGGGAGGCAGCTGTTTTGTCATCCGTCTGCCGACGAAGCCGCCGGAGCGGGTCTGATTCACTCCCGGTCAGCAGAAAGCGCCGCTGCGGCTGGAACGGCCGCGCCGGCTGTTGTATTGTCGTCGGCAGACTCGCCGGGACAGGGCGATGCCGTAACAACAAATGACGGGAGGCTCCATTGAGCTGGTGGGGAAAATTGGCCGGCGGCGCGTTCGGCTTCATGGTGGGCGGGCCGATCGGTGCGCTCCTCGGGGCCGTGCTGGGCCACAATCTGGATAAGGGCATCAAGGGGTTGTCCGAGGACGAGCGCTTCGCCCCCGGCGACCAGGAGCGGGTGCAGACCGCCTTCTTCACTACCACCTTCTCGGTGATGGGCGCCATCGCCAAGGCGGATGGGCGGGTCTCGCCGGACGAGATCGCCCTGGCCCGCTCGGTGATGGCAGAGATGGACCTCAGCGAGGAGATGCGCCGCACCGCCATCAACCTGTTCAATCAGGGCAAGGCGGCCGGGTTTCCCCTGGACAGGGTGCTGGAGCAGTTCCGTACCGAGTGTCACCGCCGCAACACCCTGATCCAGATGTTCATCGAGATCCAGCTGCAGGCGGCCTACGCCGACGGCAGCCTGCACAAGGCCGAAGAGCAGATGCTGCTGCATATCTGCAAGCGGCTTGGTATCCCCGAATTCGCCTTCCGCCGTCTGGAGAAGATGATCCGCGCCGAGCGCCATTTCGGCGGCGGACGTCGCGCCGAGGCGAAACCCGCCCGCCCCTCGCTGCAGGACGCCTACGCCATGCTCAATGTCCCCTCCGATGCCAGCGATGCCGAGGTGAAAAAGGCCTACCGGCGGCTGCTAAGCCAGCACCATCCCGACAAGCTGGTTTCCAAGGGTCTGCCGGAGGAGATGATGAAGGTGGCGACTCAGAAGACCCACGAGATCCGCCAGGCCTATGAGCGGGTGAAAGAGGCGCGGGGTATGTAGCTACCCATGTTGCCGGGGGTGTGATGCGGCCAGTGCTTTCTTGGAAACGGATGGGTGGAGGAGGAACGACGTAACCCATCAAGTGGAAAGGCAGTGGTAGGGTGGAGACGTCTTGCGTGCCCACGCTGTCTCCTTGTGGTTGTTTCCGCGTGGGCGCAAAAGCGTGCTCACCCTACGAGCTGTGTTGTGGCATCCGCGTTGGCATAAAAGCATGCCCACCAATCTGGAGCCTCGGCACTACCGCGAGCGGAGTACGGGGTTCAATAGTCGGCGAAGACCGCGCTGTTGCCTTCACGGTCAAAGGTCAGCACCTGATAGGGGTCCTGGCGCGCACCCTCCATGCCGGGCGCACCTATCGGCATGCCGGGCACGGTCAGGCCGGCCACCGCCGGTTTCTCCCGCAGCAGACGGCGGATCTCGTCGGCCGGCACATGCCCCTCGATCACATAGCCGGAAATCTCGGCGGTGTGGCAGGAGGCGTGTTGCGGTTTCACTCCCAACGACTGCTTGACCTGGTCCATGCGGTCCGTGTTGTGGGTCTGCACCTCGAAGCCGTTCGCCTTCAGGTGTTCGACCCAGGCGCCGCAGCAGCCGCAGGTGGGGGATTTGTAGACAGTGATCAGCTCCCCGGCAACGCCGACGGTGGCGGCCAGGCTCAGCAGGCCGGTGGCGATCAGTTTGGCCAGTGTGTTCATGGGCGGTTTCATGGGCGTTTCCCGGATTGTGTTGAAAAAAAGGCAGTTCACTTGACCTCGCGGTCGCGTACCCCGAGCAGATAAAGTATACCGTCCAGTCCCAGGGTGGAGATGGCGTGGCGGGCGTTTTCCCGCACCACCGGTTTGGCATGGAAGGCGACGCCGAGACCGGCCAGGCTGAGCATCGGCAGGTCATTGGCGCCGTCACCCACCGCGATCACCTGTTCCAGGCCGATGCCGAGATCGCGCGCCATCTGCTGCATCAGCTCGGCCTTGCGGGTGCCGTCGACGATCTCGCCCTGCACCTCGCCGGTAAGCTTGCCGTCGCGGATATCCAGCTCGTTGGCGGAGAAGAAGTCGACCCCCAGTTTCTCCTGCAGGTGGCGGGCGAAATAGCCGAAGCCGCCGGACAGGATGCCGACCTGATAACCGAGCCGTTTCAGGTTGGAGATCAGCCGTTCCGCCCCCTCGGTGATCGGCAGCCGCTCGGCGATATCCGCCAGCACCGATGCGTCCAGCCCCTTGAGCAGGGCCATGCGGCGGCGGAAACTCTCCTTGAAATCGATCTCTCCCTGCATCGCCGATTCGGTGATGGCGGCCACCGCCTCACCGACGCCGGCGGCCGTGGCCAGCTCGTCGATCACCTCCACCTGGATCAGGGTGGAGTCCATGTCAAACACGATCAGGCGCCGGTTGCGGCGATACAGGTCGTCGGCCTGGAACGCCACGTCCACCTCGTCGCGGCTGCTGATCTCCAGCAGGTCGTGGCGCAGCGCGCCCAGGTCGGCGGGCTCGCCGCGCACCGTGAACTCGACACAGGCGCGGCGGTGGGGGTTGGCGCCGCGCAGGGAGAAGCGCCCCGACAGGCGGGTAATGCCGTCGATGTTCATGCCGTGCCGGGAGACCACCTCGGCCACATGGGCGATGGTGCTGGCGCTCAATTTGCGCCCCAGCAGGGTGACGATATAGCGCAGTTTCCCCTGGTGGCTGACCCAGGTTTCATAGGCCTCCTCGTCGATCGGGGTGAAATTGATCTGCAGGCCCAGCTGGTGCGCCTGGAACAGCAGGTCCTTGATCACCGGTCCGGATTGCGCCTCGGGCGGAATCTCCAGCAGCATGCCCAGCGAGAGGTGGTCGTGGATCACCGCCTGGCCGAGATCGAGGATATTGATCCGGTGATCGGCCAGTACCCCGGTCAGGGAAGCGGTCAGGCCGGGGTGATCCTTGCCGGTGACGTTGAGCAGGATGATTTCACGCATGATTCAGATGGTCTCGCCGTCATACAGGTCTGGTACCAGTTTGGGCGGCATCTGCAGGTGATAGCCCAAGTTGCGCAGATTGCCGATCACCTTGTTGACGTCCTCGCGTGCCAGTGGACGGTCGGGGTGCAGCGCCAGCTCCATCACCGGTAGCGGGGTGCCGAAGCGTTGTAATAGCGCCTGTGGCACATCCTCGAAGGCATCCTGGCGGGCGAGATAGAGGTACATCTCGTCCTTCTTGCTGCTGCGGTAGATCCAGCAGGGGGTGGTGTTCGGGGTCTTGGTCATGGTGTCTGGCGCAGGCTGAAAGTGGCTATTCTAACGCGAATTCCCCGGCCGCGCAGAGATCAGGCGCCGTTTCTCCGCGGCGCTCAGTTGTCTGATCTCCCATTCCCGCCGACAGGCGGCCGAGCGTGACTCGGCCGCTTCCTGATAGGCCAGGACCAGGGGGCGGCGGGCGCGGGTGTATTTGGCGCCTCTCGGACCGTGGTTGTGCTCATGCAGCCGGCGCTCGACATCGGTGGTGACGCCGGTGTAGAGCGTGCCGTCTCCACAGCGCAGGATGTAGATAAACCAGTTCCGCATACTTATTCACTCAAGTGTCGGAGATCAGTTCCAAATGCCGGGCGGGCCGCCCTGAACGACGCCTTGTGAACTACGAAACTTGAGTTATTCAGCGGTGACCCGGCCCGGGTTGGCTGGCTTCAGAAGAACTCCTCGTCGGAGATGGCCATGGCCCCGCTACCGCCTTCCACGTTGCCGCTCTCCGCGAGGCGGATCTTCAGCGACAGGTTGTTGCGCGAGTCGGCATTGGCCAGCGCCTCCTCAAGGGTCACCTTGCCATCCTTGTAGAGCTTGTAAAGGGCCTGGTCGAAGGTCTGCATGCCGCGCTCATTGCCCTGCTCCATGGCCTCCTTGACGGCGTGTATATCGCCCTTCTGGATCAGCTCGGCGACGAAGGTGGTGAGCAGCATGATCTCCACCGCCGGCACCCGTCGGCCATCCTTGCTCTTGATCAGGCGTTGCGAGACGACCGCCTTCAGATTGAGCGACAGGTCCATGAACAGCTGATGGTGGGCTGTATCAGGGAAGAAGTTGACGATGCGGTCCAGCGCCTGGTTGGCGTTGTTGGCGTGCAGGGTGGAGAGGCAGAGATGACCGGTCTCGGCATAGGCGATGGCGTGCTGCATGGTCTGGCGGTCGCGGATCTCGCCGATCAGGATCACGTCCGGTGCCTCGCGCATGGCGTTTTTCAGCGCCACCTCGTAGGAGAGGGTATCCAGCCCCACCTCGCGCTGATCCACCACCGACTTTTTGTGGGTGTGAAGGAACTCCACCGGGTCCTCGATGGTGAGGATGTGCCCGGTGGTGCTGGCGTTACGGTGGTCGATCATCGAGGCCAGCGAGGTGGATTTGCCCGATCCGGTGGAGCCCACCACCAGGATCAGGCCGCGCGGCATCATGATCAGGTCCTTCAGTGATTGCGGCAGGTTCAGCTGCTCGATGGTCGGGATGTCACCCTTGATATAGCGGATCACCATGGAGACGTCGCCGCGCTGGCGGAACACATTGACACGAAATCGCCCCAGCCCCTTCATGGAGACGGCCAGGTTGCACTCCATGGTGCCTTCGAATTCGGAGATCTGGTCATCACTCATGATCGAATAGGCGAGCTTGCGTACCGCACCGTGTGCCATCGGGGTGTCGCCGATCGGCATGGTGCGCCCCTCCGCCTTCAGATTGGGGGGGGCACCCGTGCTGAAAAACAGGTCAGAACCGTTTTTCTGAACCATCAGCTTCAGGTAGGGGATGATCTCCATAACTATTTTCTCCGGCGGGCTGGCCCATAAGCATTTCTTGTCCCATTATAGGCGGCAGATTTTCCTAAGAATGAAGGGCGGGTTTTGCGCATATTTGTGACGTCCATCACGCCGACCCCTGTGGACAAATTCCGCCAGGCTCGATAATACGGCGTTATCAGGCCGGACTAAACCGGCCGCCTGGCTGTTGAAAGGAGCACACATGAGCCAACTGACCCTCAGCGGACTCTATTTTTACCCGGTGAAATCCCTGCGCGGCATCGCCCTGGAGCGCGCGCCGGTGGATGGTCGGGGCATCCGTTATGATCGTCACTGGATCGTGGTGGATGCGGCTGGGAAGTTTATCACACAGCGTCAGCAGCCGCGCATGGCGCTGATCCGCACCGCGCTCACGCCGGGCGGCCTGCGGCTGTCGGCACCCGCCATGCCGGACCTGGATGTGACCTTCGCGCCGGACGGGGCAGCCGCGGCGACGGTGCAGGTGTGGGGTGACCAGTGTCTGGCGCAGGGCGCCGGCGCGGAACCGGCCGCCTGGCTGAGTCGGTTCCTCGGCATCGACTGCCGGCTGTTCTTCATGCCGGAGCAGACCGAGCGGGCGGTTGATCCCCGCTACGCGGGTCCGCAGGACCTGGTCGGCTTTGCCGACGGGTTCCCCTTTCTGCTGATCTCCCAGGCCTCGCTGGACGACCTCAACAGCCGGCTGGAGCAGGCCTTGCCGATGCTGCGCTTCCGCCCCAACCTGGTGGTCTCCGGATGCGCGCCCTACGCCGAGGACGGCTGGCGGCGTATCCGCGTCGGTGGACTCACCTTCCGGGTCGCCAAGCCCTGTTCCCGCTGCGTCATCCCCACCATCGACCCGGAGACCGGGGAGAAGGGGGTGGAGCCACTGCGCACCCTCAACCGCTACCGGCGCGAGGGCAACCAGGTCTATTTCGGCCAGAACCTGCTGCACGACGGGGCGGGCGAACTGAAGCTCGGCGCCACGGTGGAAGTGCTGGAGTAGCCATACTACCCGGGAGTCGCGGGCAAGGGGTTGGAGTCAAGTCGCGCGGATCGGTAGGAGTTTTCCGCCACCGCTGCGCGACTTGACTCCGACCCGAATGCTACTTAGTTAAGCACAGAACCATCGTCATCCGGGCGAATGCCGGGATCCAGGCGGCTCGATGGAGGCGGTTTTCCTGGATGATTCGCTTCGCTCACCCTTCGGGCCGACTTTCAGTCGTTCAACGCGCTTCGCGCTTTTGTCCGGCCTGCGCCGGAATGACGGAAACAGGTGCATCCCGGCTTAACTAAGTGCCATCCGACTCCGACCCCTATGTGTTCAACCGTTAACGGCTGTTGGAGGCCATATTCAGAATCGCTGTGGCGGGGGACAGGTCTTGTGAAGGTTCACCGACGGTATTAGAATAGTACTGACCGATCGGTCAGTATGGAATCCCGATGACACCGACACAAACCCCCGATATCACCCACCCGGCACGGAGTGAGGAACGGCTTTCTTCCGGCGGCCAGGCCGTTCTGGATGTCGCCGCCGGCCTGTTCGCCGAAAAGGGCTATGACGCCACCTCCATGAGCGAAGTGGCGCGCGGCGCCGGGGTGAGCAAGGCCAACGTGTTCCACCATTTTCGCAGCAAGCACCAGCTCTATCTGGAGGTGATCCGCGAGGCCTGCCGCGACAGCAGCGCGGCGCTGCGGCAGGGACGGGTTTCCGGGAGCACGGTTACCGAGCAGCTCTCAGCCTTCCTCGCCCATCACCTGGATACCCTGCTGCGCCGGGAACAGGTCTCGCGCCTGGTGGTGCGCGAGGTGATGGAGTCCAGCCCCGAGGGTGGCAAGGAACTGGCCGAACAGGTGTTTTTCGAGGGCTTCAGCGAACTGGTGGCGATTGTGCGCGAGGGGCAGGAGAGCGGGGAGTTCCGCCGCGACCTGGATCCGGCGCTGCTGGCGCACCTGATCATCAGCACCAATGTGTTTTTCTTTCAGAGCCGCAACGTGCTGCGTCATTTTCCCTTTGTCGATTTCGCCGACGATCCGCGTCGTTTCGTGAAGATGGCCGGAGATCTGCTATTTCACGGCTGTTTGACCGCGCCCTCGGCCGAGGCGTCATCCGGCACGGTTGGCCACCCCTCCTTACCCGTAAATCCCCAGGAAAAAGTTCATGATTAAACGGCTGATTATTGTCCTGCTGTTGTTCGGTGCCGCCGCCGCGGGTGTCGGTTACTGGAAGTTCCAACAGTTCCAGCAGATGAATGCGCAACTGACCGCGCCGCGCCCCCCGGCGGTAATCGCCTCGGCCCGGGTGCGGCAGGAGAACTGGCAGCCGATGCTGCGCGCGGTGGGCAGTCTGCGGGCGCAGAGCGGCATCGAAATCACCAACGAGGTGCCGGGCATGGTCAGTCTGATCAATTTCGATTCGGGTCAGCAGGTCACGGCCGGCGAGGCGCTGCTGCGGCTGGAAGATTCGGTGGAACTGGCTACCCTGGAGTCGCTCAAGGCCGACCAGCGCCTGGCCGAGGTGCAGTTCCGGCGCACCGCCGAGCTGATGCCGAAGCAGGCGGTCTCCAAATCGGAGTTCGATATCGCCAAGGCGACCTATGAAAGTGCCCAGGCCAAGGTGGCGCAGCAGCAGGCCACGGTGCGCAAGAAGGTGATCCGCGCCCCGTTCGTCGGCATCCTCGGCATCCGCCAGGTGGACCAGGGGCAGTATCTTCCGGCCGGCACCCCGATCGTCAGCCTGCAGGCCCTGGATCCGCTGTACGTGGACTATGCGCTGCCGGAGCGTGAGTTCAGCCGGGTGGCCCCCGGCCAGGTGGTGCGGCTGCGGGTCGCCGCCTACCCGGACGCGCCGTTCAGCGGGCGCGTCAGCGCCATCGATGCCGGCGTGGACGAGGGCAGCCGTTCGATCCGGGTACGCGCCACGGTGCCCAATCCGGACCAGCGCCTGCGTCCGGGAATGTTCGCCGAGGTCGAGACCCTGATGCGGGAGGAGATGGCCGTGCTCACGGTGCCGCGTACCGCCATCAGCTACAACACCTACGGCAATTTCGCCTATGTCATCGGCGAAGCCGAGGGCGGGGGGCTGCGGGTGCAACGGCGTCAGGTCGAGACCGGCGCGGTGCGGGAGGGACGGGTGGCGGTCATCCGTGGCCTGGCGGCCGGGGAACGGGTGGTGCGTGCCGGACTGGTCAAGCTGCGCGACGGACAGCCGGTCACCATCGATGATTCGGTAGAGCTGGATGACAGCCAGGTCGTGGAACAATGAACTTTACCGACATCTTTATCAAACGCCCGGTACTGGCGACGGTGGTCAGCCTGCTGATCCTGATTGTCGGCCTGCGTTCCATCGGCATGCTGGAAGTGCGCCAGTATCCGGTGATCGACAGCACCGTGGTCAAGGTGACCACCAGCTACCCGGGGGCCAGCTCCGACCTGGTAAAGGGTTTTGTCACCACCCCGCTGCAGCAGGCCATCGCCGAGGCCAACGGCATCGACTACCTGTTCTCCACCAGCAGCCAGGGCAGCTCCAGCATCGAGGTGCACATGGAGCTCAATTACGATGCCAACGCCGCCGTCGCCGAGATCCAGGCCAAGGTGGCCAGCAAGCGCAATGTGCTGCCGGCGGATGCCCAGGATCCGGTTATCGAGTCCACCACCGGCGACTCCACCGCCCTGATGTATGTCGCCTTCTACAGCCAGGAGATATCCCGGGTGCAGCTCGCCGACTATGTGCTGCGGGTGGTGCAGCCGCAGCTGCAGGCCCTGCCCGGGGTGGCCAAGGCGCGCATGTTCGGCCAGCAGTTCGCCATGCGCATCTGGCTCGACCCGCGGCGCATGGCAGCGCTGGGGGTGACTGCCGAGGATGTGGCCGATGTGCTGCGGAACAACAACTACCTGGCCGGTATCGGCTCGACCAAGGGCCGATACGTGGCGGTGGACCTGACCGCCAGCACCGACATCAATCGGGCAGAGGATTTTCAGCGCCTGGTGGTGCGGGGCGGCAACGGCGCGCTGGTGCGCCTGGGGGATATCGCCCGCACCGAGCTGGGGGCCGAGGACTACGACTCCACCGCCTGGTATAACGGCATCCCCGCGGTGTTCATCGCCGTCGAGCAGGCGCCGGGCTCCAACCCGCTGACCGTGGCCGGGCTGGTCAATGACGAGGTGCCGAAAATCCGCGCCCAGCTGCCGGCGGGGATGCAGGTGATGATCCCCTACGATGCCAGCACCTTTATTCAGAACTCCATCGACGAAGTCTACCGCACCATTATCGAGGCGGTGCTGATCGTGCTGTTCGTGGTCTACCTGACGCTGGGGTCGTTCCGCGCCGCCGCGGTGCCGGCGGTGGCGGTACCGCTGTCGCTGATCGGCGGTGCCTTCGTCATGCTGCTGCTGGGTTACTCGCTCAACCTGCTGACCCTGCTCTCCATGGTGTTGGCGATCGGCCTGGTGGTGGATGACGCCATTATCGTGGTGGAGAATGTGCATCGGCACATCGAACGCGGCGAGACCAAGTTCCACGCCGCCATCTACGGGGCGCGGGAGATGGCGGTGCCGATCATCGCCATGACCACCACCCTGTTGGCGGTGTATGCGCCGATCGGTTTCATGGGCGGGCTGGTGGGCACCCTGTTCACCGAGTTCGCCTTCACACTGAGCGGCGCGGTGATCATCTCCGGTATCGTCGCCCTGACCCTCTCGCCGGTGCTCTCCGCACATGTACTCAAGCCCCACGGCAGCCAGGGGCGCTTCGAGCAGCGGGTCGAGGCGTTCTTCAACTGGCTGGCCGACGGCTATCGGCGGCTGCTGCACGGTTCGCTCTCCACCGTGTCGGTGAGCGTCATCTTCGCCCTGCTCACCCTGCCGGCCATCTACCTGATGTTCGTCACCAGCCAGAACGAACTGGCGCCGACCGAGGATCAGGGTATTCTCTTCTTCCAGGCCAGCGGTCCGCGCACCGCCACCCTGGATTACCACCGCGCCTATGCGCGGCAGATCCAGGAGGAGTTTCAGGGGATTCCCGAGTACAACGACGGCTTCTACATCCTCGGGCGCTCCCAGGACACGGTGTTCGGCGGCTTTAAGATGACCTCCATCAACCAGCGCGAGCGCACCCAGACGATGGTGCAGCCGGAGGTCCAGGCGGCCCTGGACAAGGTGGCCGGGTTCCAGAGCGTGGCCTTTCCCCGGCCCAGCCTGCCCGGTTCCGCCGGCGGCCTGCCGGTGCAGTTCGTGATTACCAGCGACCGCACCTATGAAGAGATTATCGAGCTGGCCGATCAGATCATCGGTCGCGGCATGGGCAGCGGCAACTTCATGTTCCTGAAGAAGTCGGTGGACCTGGACCGCCCGGTCACCCGCTTGCTGGTCGACCGCGACCGGGCCGGGGACCTGGGCATCAGCATGCAGGAGATCGGCCGCAATCTGGGCACCATGCTGGGTGGCGGCCACGTCAACTGGTTCAATCTCGATGGCCGCAGCTACAAGGTGATTCCTCAGGTCGAGCAGGCCTACCGGCTCAGCGAGGCGATGCTCGATGACTACCATATCCGTAGCGGCGGCGGGGCGCTGGTGCCGCTCTCCAGCGTGGTGCGCATGGAGAGCCGGGTCGAACCCTCGAAACGCACCCAGTTCCAGCAGCTCAACTCGGTGGCGGTGGAGGGGGTGACCTTCCCCGGGGTCAAGCTGGGTGATGCCCTGACCTTCCTGGAGGCCCAGGCCCAGGAGCTGCTGCCGAAAGGCTACAGCTACGATTATGCCGGCGATTCGCGCCAGTACGCCCAACAGGGTAGCGGTCTGGTGGTCACCTTCTTCCTGTCGTTGCTGGTGATCTACCTGGTGCTGGCGGCCCAGTTCGAGAGTTGGCGCGATCCGCTGATCATCCTCATCTCGGTACCGCTTTCTATCGCCGGGGCGATGGTCTTCATCACCCTGGGCATGGCCTCGGTGAATATCTACACCCAGGTCGGCCTGATCACCCTGATCGGGGTGGTGGCCAAGAACGGCATCCTGATCGTGGAGTTCGCCAATCAGCTGCAGATCAAGGAGGGGTTGTCGAAGCGCGAGGCGGTGGAGAAGGCCGCGGCGATCCGCTTGCGGCCGATCCTGATGACCGCCGTGGCGCTGATAGTCGCTATGCTCCCCCTACTGACCGCCAGCGGCCCGGGGGCGGTCAGCCGCTTCGATATCGGCCTCACCATCACCACCGGGCTGGGGATCGGCACCTTCTTCACCCTGTTTGTACTGCCGGCCTTCTATCTGCTGCTGGCGCGTGACCATAACAAGGCGCAACTGGCGCTGGAACGGGAGGAGCAGGCCGGCTGAGTGATTCCGGCAAGGCGGGGTGTGGCTAGTAGTCTTCCAATTTTATTAGCGGGGTACAGCTGATTCAGCTTTGGGTGGGTTAGGCGCCCACGGGGCGCCCTATGACCGGTTTTTTGGGTAGGATGCCGGTGAGCTTGCGAACCGCATCATTGGCTGGCCGCCGGACCGATGCGGTTCGTTTTACTCACCGCATCCTACAGGTTGTAGTCTTAAGGGTGGACAATTCGGTAGGCACATCCACCATTGCTGCTAGTCGTCGCTGCCTGGTTTTGCCTGCGGTGTCTCGGCCTTTTTCACCCGCATCCGGCTGCCGGCCAGCTCCTGCCCGTTCAGGCTCTTCATCGCCGCCTTGGCTTCCCCCGGCTTGGGCATGTTGACGAAGCCGAAACCCTTTGACTGGCCGCTCGCCTGATCCATCACCAGGGTGCAGGACTGCACCGTGCCGTACGCCTCGAACAGGGCGCGGAGTTCCGCTTCGGTGGTGCTACGGGCGAGGTTGCGTATCAGGAGTTTCATCGGGTCACCGTGTTTCGGAAAGTGCGCTGATTATACCCCGGTTAGGGCTCGCGCAAGAATAATTCCTTAGTACCGAGGGCGTCACTGGGCCACGCCGGCAAGGCACGCTTTGCAGGCAATGGCTGTTCCCTTGCCAAAAAGCGTAACGCAGGCGGCGGGGTCCAGGGGCGACCGAATACCGGAACTTATTTTTGCGCGAGCCCTTAGCGCCCGAGGAGCGGGTTTTGTCAGCGCGGGTCCTTATCCGGGCGTGAGCTGCCGGACCAGATAAAACCCCCGGGCGGGCGCCAGTTGCTGCTGCAGCAGCGGCAACAGTTCGCCCATCTGCCCGGGCAGGACCCAGGGCGGATTGATGGCAATGATGCCGCTGGCGGTCATGCCGCGCTCCCGGTTATCCGCCTGCATGCCCAGCTCGAATTGCCAGACATCCTTCAGGTTGGCGGCGCGCATTTGCTTGATCAGGCGCTCGATCCAGTCGCGCTGTACCACTGGATACCAGAGCAGGAAGGTGGCGTTGGCCATACGCTTGTACCCGGCCAGCAGCGACTCCACCACCGTCTGGTACTCACGCTTCACCTCATAGGCCGGGTCCATCAGTACCAGGGCGCGTTTCTGCGGCGACGGCAGCAGGGACTTCAGGGCATGGTGCCCGTCACCCTGTTCGGTGCGCACACGCCGGTCCCTGGCAAACAGCCGGGCGAGTTTCGGGTAATCGGTGGGATGCAGCTCAAACAGCCGCAGCCGGTCCTGTTCGCGCAGCAGGTCGGCGGCGATGAGCGGCGAGCCGGGATAGATCCGGCGCCTGCGGTAGCGTTCGATCAGCCCGCCATAGGGGGCAAAATCCGCCGGCAGTTCGGCGAGCCGCAAGGCGCCCGCGCCATCCGCATGCTCGTTGGTCTTGCGAACCATGGCGCTGTCGAGCGGATAGCTTCCCGCGCCGGCATGGGTATCGATATAGAGCAGCGGCCCCGGTTTCTGCAGCAGATACTCCAGGCTCCTGACCAGCACCAGGTGCTTGAAGACATCGGCGAAATTGCCGGCGTGGAAGGCGTGACGATAACTGAGCATGAAGGTACACCGGGAACGCTGGGTGGGGCGACAATGTGCACCCAAAGCGTCATTTTGGCAAGTGAGCCGGGTCAGAACCGGTCGTTTCGCACCAGCCACGCCTCCTCGGGTTCGTGACCGGCGTGCAGTGCCGCTTTGAGAAAGCGGGTCGTCGTGGCAATGGCCTGCTGGATTGCCTCACGCTCGGACCCGTAGGATATGCGAGTGGGATAATAGGGGGTAGCCTGCTCAGGTGTATGCACATGATGGCTGACTTCGAAATGGAACGGGGTATCCGGAATCATGGTGCTTTTGTATATTTTTATCTTCAGCTCCGGATGAAAGCGCTCGTGCTCCAGATCCAGCTGTAACTTTATTTCGCGAATCAAGACATAGGATTCCACTACCTCTTTATTCTCTTTAAGCACCCATACCACGTCATCAACGGACATTTTATTCTCCTTAGCTGCTGTCCCCGGATAATCGGCGAATCCACCTGGCGCTCGCCGATCCAGCTGTTGCGTTAGCGGTCATGATCCCGCCTCTGGTGATTTACTGCAAATCGTGGGCACTTAGTCCAGTTCGCCACTCAACGCGGTCTCGGCGCACTCCAGGGCCTCGCACGCCTCCAGCCACGCCTCTTCGGTCTGCTGCTGTTGCCGGGTGAGTTGGCTCTGGTCGGCCAGCAGCTGTTTCAGTTTGTCCTTCTGGCCGGACTCGTAGAGGGAGGGATCGGCCAGGGCGGTCTCCAGGATGTGCTGCTTCCCAGTCAGCTGCTCGAGCATTTTCTCATGTTGTTCCACGGCTTTTCTCAGCGGCTGAAGTTGCCTGCGCCGCTCCGCGTCGGCACGCTTGCGCTCCTTGCGGGCGCCGGCGCTGTGTTCGACGTCGCCGCCGTTTTTCTCCTGGCGCTGGTCGGCGTTGCGGTTGTCGGCCAGCCAGCGGGGGTACTCGTCCAGGTCGCCCTTGAATTCGTCCACGTTGCCGCCGTGCACCAGCAGCAATTGGTCGGTGGTGGTGCGCAACAGGTGCCGGTCATGGGAGACCACCACCATGGCGCCTGCGAAATCCTGCAGCGCCAGGCCCAGGGCGTGGCGCATCTCCAGGTCCAGGTGGTTGGTCGGCTCGTCCAGCAGCAGCAGGTTGGGCCGCTGGTAGACCAGCAGGGCCAGCACCAGGCGCGCCTTCTCGCCGCCGGAGAAGGGGGCCACCGGGCCGTCGGCGCGCTCCCCGGCAAAGCCGAAGCCGCCGATGAAGTCGCGCAGCGACTGTTCGGTCGCCTTGGGGTCGAGACGTAGCAGGTGGGCCAGGGCGCTCTCCTGCGGATTGAGCTGGTCCAGCTGGTGCTGGGCGAAGTAGCCGATCTTCAGCTCCTGCGCCGTCTCCCGCTTGCCGCCGCTCGGCTGGAGTTCGCCGGCCAGCAGTTTGATCAGGGTCGACTTGCCGGCGCCGTTGGGGCCGAGCAGACCGATCCGATCACCCGGCGCTAGGTTGAGTTTGACCCGGTCGAGGATCTGCCGCTCGCCATAACCGGCGCTGGATTCCAGCAGCTTGAGCAGCGGATTGGGGGTCTTGTCCGGTGTCCTGAAACTGAAGTGGAACGGCGAGTCGACGTGGGCCGGGGCGATCAGCTCCATCCGTTCCAGCGCCTTGAGCCGGCTCTGGGCCTGGCGCGCCTTGGTTGCCTGGGCGCGGAAGCGGTCGACATAGCTGCGGATGTGGGCCACCTCTCGCTGCTGTTTCTCGAAGGCCGACTGCTGGTTGGACAGGCGCTCGGCGCGAATCCGTTCGAAGGCGGAGTAGTTGCCGCTGTAGAGGGTGATGCGCTCCTGCTCGATATGGGCGATGTGGCTGGTGACGGCGTCGAGAAAGTCCCGGTCATGGGAGATCAGCAGCAGGGTGCCGGGGTAGCCCTTGAGCCACTCCTCCAGCCAGATCACCGCGTCCAGGTCGAGGTGGTTGGTGGGTTCGTCCAGCAGCAGCAGGTCGGAGCGGCACATCAGGGCGCGGGCCAGATTGAGGCGCATGCGCCAGCCGCCGGAGAAGCTGTTGACCGGATGGAGTTCCTCGCCGGGGCGGAAGCCGAGCCCGTGGATCAGCCGGGCGGCGCGGGAGCGGGCGGTGTAGCCGCCGATGGTGTCGAGCCGGGCGTGCAGTTCGGCCGCCCGTTCGCCCTGGTGGGCCAGCTCGGCTTGCGCCAGTTGCTGTTCGATCTGGCGCAGCTCCTGGTCGCCGTCCAGCACGTAGTCGAGCGCCTGGCGCGGGTCGGCCGGGGTCTCCTGGGCGACGTGGGCGATGACCCAGTCCCGGGGGCGGTAGAAATCCCCGGCATCGGCATGCAGCTGGTCGCGGATCAGGGCGAACAGGCTCGATTTGCCGGTACCGTTGGCGCCGGTGATGCCGACCCGCTGACCGGGATGGATGATGAAGCTGGCGTCGGCGAACAGCGGTTTTACCCCGCGCCACAGGCTAAGTCTGTCGAATCTGAGCATGGCGGCGGATTCTACCGCGTTCCGAGGCGGAGCGGGAGTGGTCTGGTTGGATGCATCGGGACGACGTCATCTAACTTCGGGTGGGGCGAGGATCTGCCTGCTTGCTTGCCGCGGCCGTTCCGGCCTCGCAGCACAGCTGCTTCAGCGTTCAGCTGCGCGCGAAGCTGCGCTTCGCAAGAGCTTGCCTCACCCATGGCCGCGGACACCCGTCAAACAAGCAGTCAGATCCTCTCTTCCAAACATTTGCACATTTAGATGACGTGGCCCTGCTGGATGCGCCGCCTGCGGAATCCGAATCAGGGGTTGGCGGGCGCTTGCAGGGCGTGGGCCGCCAGTTTGTCATAGCCCCGCAGCTGGTACTCGGCAATCTCGATGGAGCGGTCATACTGCCGGTTGAGCAGGGTGATAGCCTGTGCCTCGCCGCGTGTCCAGGCGCGGTCGGCGAACGCCTCGGCGAGGGCGATGAAGATGCGCTGGGTGTGGTAATGGGTCAGGTCGTCAGTCGGCTGATGGGCCTGCAGCCGGTTGAGTATCTGGAACTTGTCGAGCAGCTCGGCGTGATAGGCGCGGTTATAGAACAGGTTGGCGATGGCGGTTTCATCACACTTTTTAGCCACCTGGCGCAGCTGCGCGGGGGGGTATTCGGCACTGTGGGTAAAGGGGTTGTAGCAGTCATTCGGGTTGGCGGCGGAGCCGTTCAGACTGAACAGGCCACCGAGCACTCCCAGGATGAGCAGAATATGATAGTTCATGTGGCGCCTCCACTTCCGGCCGGCTCAAATTCAGTGTCGTAAATACTCACCCGGTCTGTAAGTGATTGGCCTGCCTTGCCGGCCTCACGCGATGGCTGGATCAAGATCGACCAACAAGTCAGGCCAATCACCCCGTAAGCATTGGTGGATAAGCCTACCGGCTTATCCACCACATTTTAATCACCCCGTGAGTAGTTACTCAGAGCCCTATCAGTCAGTGTAGTCAGTATCTTACGGTTCTGTGGCGAAAGGGTTACGGTGCGATGACAGCGCCGCTAATTCCGGCGGTCTTGGCGCCGGTAACCGATGGCTTCGCTGAGATGGGCGGTGTGGATGGTATCGGATTGCACCAGATCGGCAATGGTGCGGGCCAGCCGCAGGATGCGGTGGTAGGCGCGGGCGGAGAGGCCCAACTGGTCCATGGCGCGGGTGATCAGCTGGCGTGCCTCGGCGGAGAGGCCGCAGCTCTCGTCCAGCTGGCGCCCGGCCAGATGGCTGTTGGGACAGCCATTGCGCGCCAGCTGGCGTTGCCGGCACTGCTCCACCCGGGCACGCACCGTTTCGCTCGTTTCGGCAGCGGCGGGCTCGCTCTCCTGGAGCGCCTGGGCCGGCAGGCGGGGAACCTCGATGGTCATGTCGATACGGTCCAGCAGCGGCCCGGAGATGCGGCCGCGATAGCGCGCCACCTGGTCGCTGCTGCAGCGACACAGTTGCCCGCTGCTGTCACCCAGGTAGCCGCAGGGGCAGGGGTTCATTGCCGCGACCAGCTGGAAGCGGGCCGGAAACTGCTCCTGGCGGGCGGCACGGGAGATGGTTACCTGACCGCTCTCCAAGGGTTCCCGCAGTACCTCCAGCACCTTGCGGTCGAACTCCGGCAGCTCGTCGAGAAACATCACCCCGTTGTGGGCCAGCGAGATCTCCCCCGGTCGCGGATTGCTGCCGCCCCCCACCAGGGCGACCCCGGAGGCGGTGTGATGGGGCGCGCGGAACGGCCGCTGGCGCCAGTCGGCGGCGGAGAAGCCCTGACTGCTGATGGAGCGGATGGCCGCCGTCTCCAGCGCCTCCTGCTCGCTCATCCCGGGGAGGATGCCGGGCAGGCGGGAGGCGAGCATCGATTTGCCGGTACCGGGCGGCCCGATCATCAGCAGGCTGTGGCTGCCGGCGGCGGCGATCTCCAGTGCCCGTTTGGCGTGGGCCTGCCCCCGCACATCGGCCAGGTCGGGATGGCGGAGCCTCACCGGCGCGGCGGCAAAACCTGCCAACGCAGCGATGCCATCCCCCTTGATCAGGTGGTCGCAGACGGCCAGCAGATGATTGGCCGGAAACAGCGGGATCCGGCTCACCAGGGAGGCCTCGGCGGCGCTCCCTTGGGGCAGGATCAGGCCACGTCCGGCATCCCGGGCCGCCAGGGCCACCGGCAGGACCCCCCTGACCGGACGCAGGGCGCCGGAGAGGGCCAGTTCACCGATGAATTCATAAGGGTCCAGTGAGTGGGGCGGGATCTGGCCCGAGGCGGCCAGGATGCCCAGGGCGATGGCCAGATCGAACCGCCCGCCCTCCTTGGGCAGGTCGGCCGGGGCCAGGTTGATGGTGATGCGCCGGGCGGGAAATTCAAAGCCGGAGTTGAGCAGGGCGCCGCGCACCCGGTCCTTGCTCTCTTTCACCGCCATCTCCGGCAGGCCGACGATGGAGAGGGCCGGCAGGCCGTTGGCCAGGTGCACCTCGATGGTGACAAGCGGGGCGTGGATGCCGCTGCGGGCGCGGCTGTGCAGGGTAGCGAGGGACATGTTCACCTTCCGTGGCGGGTGTCGGGCCGGTCGTCACTGAGCGGCTTCCGTGGTCATCAATCAGCGGACTGTTTGGTCTCCGCTTCCAGGTCGGCGATACGCTGTTCCAGCACCTCCAGTTTCTCCCGGGTGCGCAGCAGCACGGCGCGCTGGATCTCGAACTCTTCCCGGGTCACCAGCTCCAGGTGGCCGAGGCCGGCCTCCAGTGCCGAACGCAGGTTTTTCTGCAGGTCTTCCTGTAGCAGTTGCAGACCGGCCGGCAGGCTGCCGGCCACCCGCTTGGCGAGATCATCTAAAAGCTTGGAGTCAATCATGGGCGCAAGATAGCGGGGGCGGGGGCGGTTGTCCAGTCCCGCGACGCGGGATGGTGGGACGATGTCATCTGAATTCGGGCGGGGCGAGGATCTGCCTGCTTGCTTGCCGGGACGCCGTAAACCCATCCTTGGGGGCTTGCCGTGGCCATCCATGGCCGCGGACACCCGTCAATCAAGCAGGCAGATCCATTCTCACAAGCCGTTGCGTGTTTAGATGATGTGGCCCTGAGTCCCGCGACGCGGGATGGCGGGCCAAGCCCTCGATTTTATTTGCACCAGATTGGTGCGTATATTTCGCGCAGCCTCTTCTTGGTGCGCCTTATTTGCCTTGTGATCTGTCTGGTTATTTTTATCTTATTGAATATAAATCAAAAATCACTGTTGGCACGGGAGCTGCAAAAGAGAGTGTAAGCCGGACCGGCTGGTTCCGGTCCATGGACTAAATGGCTCACCATCTCAAAAACAGCAGGAGAACATGTATGAAACTGGTTTCTGCAATCATCAAGCCGTTCAAGCTGGATGACGTACGCGAAGCGCTTTCGGAGATTGGCGTTTCCGGTATCACTGTCGTGGAAGTGAAGGGATTCGGTCGTCAGAAAGGTCACACGGAGCTCTATCGCGGGGCCGAGTATGTGGTCGATTTTCTGCCCAAGATCCGGGTGGATGTGGCGATTGCCGCCGACAAGCTGGATCAGGTGATCGAGGCGATCAGCGAGGCGGCCAAGACCGGCAAGATCGGTGACGGCAAGATCTTTGTCGCCAATCTGGAGCAGGTGGTGCGTATACGTACCGGCGAGACCGGCCCGGATGCACTCTGAACTCAAACAATAAGCTTTAAATATAGAGGTTAATGCTATGGAAGATATACTCAATCTTCGCTATGCCCTCGATACCTTCTACTTTCTGGTATCCGGTGCGCTGGTGATGTGGATGGCGGCGGGGTTCGCCATGCTGGAGGCGGGGCTGGTGCGCGCCAAGAACACCGCCGAGATTCTGACCAAGAACGTGGCGCTGTACGCCATCGCCTGCGTCATGTACATGCTGATGGGCTACGGCATCATGTACCCGGAGGGGGGTAACGGGGTGATTCCCGCCCTCGATCTGTCATTCATGTTCGGCGGCGACAACGATGCCGTGGCAGTGCTGGGTCAGGACCCGGCGGGCTGGTATGACGGTGACTACTACTCCGGCATGTCCGACTTCTTCTTCCAGGTGGTGTTCGTGGCCACCGCCATGTCCATTGTCTCCGGTGCCGTGGCCGAGCGCATGAAGCTCTGGAGCTTCCTGATGTTCGCCGTGGTGATGACCGGCTTCATCTATCCGATGCAGGGTTACTGGAAGTGGGGCGGCGGTTTCCTCGATGCACTCGGTTTCCAGGACTTTGCCGGTTCCGGCGTGGTCCACCTGGCGGGTGCCTCCGCCGCCCTGGCCGGTGTGCTGCTGCTGGGGGCGCGTAAGGGCAAGTATGGTGCCGACGGCGCGATCCGCGCGATTCCCGGTGCCAATATGCCGATGGCAACCCTGGGCACCTTCATCCTGTGGATGGGCTGGTTCGGCTTCAATGGCGGTTCGGAACTGGTGCTCTCCAATGTGGGCGAGGCGAATTCGGTGGCCGCGGTGTTCGTGAACACCAATGCGGCGGCGGCCGGCGGCGTGATCGCGGCCCTGCTGACCGCCCGCGTCATCTTCGGCAAGGCCGATCTGACCATGACCCTGAACGGTGCGCTCGCCGGCCTGGTGGCGATCACGGCGGAGCCCCTGGCGCCCAGCCCCCTGTGGGCCACGGTGGTGGGAATGATCGGTGGCGTACTGGTGGTGTTTGCCATCCTGTCGCTGGACAAGCTGAAGATCGACGATCCGGTCGGTGCCATCTCGGTCCACGGTGCGGTCGGTATGTGGGGCCTGTTGGCGGTTCCCTTCTCCAATGGCGACGCCACGTTCGGTGCGCAGCTGACCGGTCTGCTGGTGATCTTCGGCTGGGTTTTCGCTGCCAGCTTCCTGGTCTGGCTGGTGCTCAAGGCGACGGTCGGTATCCGGGTCTCCGAAGAGGACGAATACAACGGTGTGGACTTCAGCGAGTGCGGACTGGAAGCCTACCCCGAGTTTGTCGGCTCGCGCGGCTCCGGCATCTGATAACGCATCTCAATGCGACGAGTTGGGGCGCCCGGGTGGCGCCCCTTTTTTTTGTCCAGGGATGGCCGGGAGCGGTATTTTCTGCCCGGCTAGGGTTAACTGCTGCAAATTGATCATCTAATCCGTAGAATCGGTGACTCGGATGGTTCATCTTTTGGTTCACATGCACGGCAGAGACACGAAAAAACCGCAATGTCCCGTTGGCGAATGCCGCTGTGGACACATTGACGCGCTGATCGCCATGCGCCGCGAGCTGGAGGAGCTGGAGGAGCTGGTGTTGACCGATCCGCTGACCCGGCTGTTCAATTACCGGCATTTTTCCCAGGCCCTGGAGCAGGAGCAGGAGCGAACCCATCGCACCGGTCAACCCACGGCGCTGATCATGCTCGATCTGGACCGGTTCAAGGAGGTCAATGATGTGTGGGGCCACGAAGTGGGGAACCAGGTGCTGCGCCATGTGGCGGGGCTGATGGTCAGCCTGCTGCGCAAGATCGATATACCCTGTCGCTACGGCGGTGAGGAGTTCGCGCTGATCCTGCCCGGGACGCCGCTGCCCCGGGCGGTCAATGCCGCCGGGCGGCTGCGCGCGGCGATCGCGGCGTCCCCGGTGATGGTGGAGGGGGAACCCCTGTTTGTCACCGCCAGCATGGGGGTTAGCGTCTTCCTGCGGAACAGCCATTTGTCCGCAGATGCCTTTGTCAAACAGGTGGATGGCCTGCTGTATCAGGCCAAGGCCGAGGGGCGCAACCGGGTTGCCCATCCCGACCTGGAGAGCATGACACCCAAGGGGCAGGTGGGTATCGAGGAGAAAGCTGCACTCTATGGGGTGGATTGAGCGGCGGGGTGCTGCGCGGAGGGCGCGGGGAGAGACTGAAATGAAGGGACGAATTATCTGCATACTGGCACTCCTGTGGGGTGCGGTCGGGCTTCATCCGGCCCAGGCGGCGGTGTACCGCTGGGTCGACGCGGACGGCCGCACCCAGTTCGGTGACCGGCCCCCGCCGGACCGGCCCGCGGAGGAGCTGCAGCTCAGGCGGCGGCCGGCTCCCGGCCGGGATGCCGCACCGGCGACCGAAGAGCAACGCCGGGAGCTGCGCCAGAAGATGCTCGACGCCTACCGGGACGAGCGCGAGGAGAAGCGCCGGGCGCGGGAAAAACGGGCCGCCGAGGAGGCCCGGCGCAAGCTGGCCTGCGTCGAGGCGAAGAACCGGGTACGGGAGTACGAGTCCGCCGCCGGCCTCTATCAGCTGCAGCCGGATGGAACGCGCCGCTTCCTCTCGGACGCCGAGTTCCGCGTCTCCCTGCAGAGGGCGCGGGACGAGGTGAAGCGGCTGTGCCGCCAGGGCGGCTGAGTCGCCCGTCGGGCTGGCGCCGGTCCGGGCAGATTTTTTCCTGATTCCCTATATCATCGCTCTATATCATCCGGGCCGATCGGTTATCATACGCCCATCTTTTCGCCGCCTTGTAGCCTAGGTGCCCTGGCAGAGTAACTAGCCCATGAAACACAAGATACACATCGTACCCCAGGACTACGGGATCCACCGCTGGGGTGACGGATTCTTCGGCATCAACGAGCAGGGGCACGTGGTCGCCCGGCCGATCCGTGACGGCGATGTGGAGATCGATCTCTACCGCCTGGCCCATGAAGTGAAGAAGACGGGGCTGTCGTGGCCGGTACTAATGCGCTTTACCGATATTCTGCATGAGCGGGTCTCGGCCCTGTGCGGCTCGTTCGGCAGCGCCATGGAGGAGTTCGATTTTACCGGCAACTACATGGCCATCTACCCGATCAAGGTAAACCAGCAGCGCAGCGTGGTGGAAGAGGTGCTGGCCAAGGAGCAGGGGAGTGTCGGCCTGGAGGCGGGCAGCAAGCCGGAGCTGTCGGCGGTGCTGGCGCACGCCCCGCAGGGCGGGGTGATCGTGTGTAACGGCTACAAGGACAGCGAGTATATCCGCCTAGCCCTGATCGGCCTGAAGCTGGGGCATCGGGTCTATATCGTGATCGAGAAACTCTCCGAGCTGGAGCTGGTGCTGGCGGCGGCCGATGAGCTGGGCGTGGCGCCGCTGTTGGGCGTGCGGGTGCGGCTCTCCTCGTCCGGCACCGGTTACTGGCAGGACTCGGGCGGGCAGAAATCGAAATTCGGCCTCACCGCCATGCAGGTGCTGAAGCTGGTCAAGCGGCTCGACTCGGTGGGCAAGCTGGACCGGCTGCAGCTGCTGCACTCCCATATCGGCTCGCAGATCCCCAACCTGCGGGACATCCGGCGCGGCATGGGCGAGGTGGCGCGCTTCTTCGGCGAACTGCACCGGCTGGGTGCCGCGATCAAGGTGGTCGATGTGGGCGGCGGACTGGGTGTCGATTACGAGGGCACCAGCTCGCGCCACGACTGCTCGATGAATTACAGCATGGAGAGTTATTCGCGCGAGGTGGTAAAGGCGATCGCCCGCATCTGCAATGAGCAGGAGCTGCCCCATCCCATGATCTTCAGCGAATCCGGGCGCGCCATGACCGCCCATCACGCCATGCTGATGGTGAATGTGATCGACAGCGATCCGGCTCCGGAGACCCTGGCGCGGATTCAGCTGCCGGAGGATGCCCCGGAAGTGCTCTGTTCCCTGGCCGAACTGGTGGGGCTGGACGACTATTCGGTCACCGAACTCTACCAGGAGGCGCGTCACGGTCTGGAAGAGGCCCACGACATGTTCGAACGCGGGGTGCTGGACCTGGAGCAGCGGGCCCTGGCGGAGGGGATATTCAACACCATCTGCAGCCAGCTGATGCCCCGCCTGAGCAGCAGTTCGCGGCGTCACCGCGAGCTGCTGGATCAGCTGCGCGAGCAGCTCTCCGACCGGCTGTTCTGCAACTTCTCCCTGTTTCAGTCGCTGCCGGACGTCTGGGCCATCGACCAGGTGTTCCCGGTGATGCCGCTGCACCGCCTGAACGAGGAGCCGAAGCGTAGCGCCGTGCTGCACGACCTGACCTGCGATTCGGACGGCTGCATCGAGAACTATGTCGACCAGGATGGCGTGGAGAGCACCCTGCCGGTGCACCACCTGATCCCCAGCGAGCCCTACCTGCTGGGGATCTTCCTGGTCGGCGCCTACCAGGAGATCCTCGGCGACATGCACAATCTGTTCGGCGATACCGATGCGGTCAACCTGGAGTTGGATGACAAGGGCGGCTACCGCCTTACCCAGCCGGAGCGCGGCGATTCCGTTGACGAGCTGCTGCGCTATGTCCACTTCTCCCCCGAGGTGATGCTGGAGAAGTACCGGGAGAAGATGGCCGTGGCGGGATTGAGCGGGGAGGAGACCGAGTCCCTGTTCAGCGAGCTGGAAGCGGGCCTGCACGGCTACACCTACTTCGAGGAGTAGTCCTTATTTGATGGGGGCCCGATCGGAGCCCAGGGGCCGGCTCGGTTGCCGCTTGTCCCGGGTGGCGCTGGTGTGCCAGAAACCCTGGCGGATCATCTCCGCGATCTCGTCGGCGGAGATCGGCTTGCTGTAAAGGAAGCCCTGCATCTCGTCGCAGTTCTCCTTGCGCAGAAACTGCATCTGCTCCTCGTTCTCCACCCC